>NZ_FNKA01000001.1:960347-1280463 GCF_900101335.1 Quadrisphaera sp. DSM 44207
GCGCGCTCGATCGCCCCGCGCACGCCCTTCTCGCGCGGAGTCAGCTCCAGGCGCGCGCCGTAGGCGGCCATGAGGCGCCGGCGCTCGACCGACATCGACTCGGGCATGACGAGCACGATCCGGTAGCCCTTGACGGCGGCGACCATCGCCAGGCCCACGCCGGTGTTCCCCGACGTCGGCTCCACGATGGTGCTGTCCGGCTGCAGGACCCCGCGCTGCTCGGCGTCCTCGACCATCGCCAGGGCGATGCGGTCCTTGATGCTCCCGCCGGGGTTGGCCCGCTCGGACTTCAGCCACACCTCGGCGTCGGGGAACAGGCGCGCCAGGTGGATGTGCGGGGTGTTCCCGATGGTGTCGAGGACGCTGTTCGCTCTCACGGGGCCTCCTGGGACCGGCTCGTCGTGCCCGGACGCTACCGCGCGACGGCAGCGCCGCTGGTCACGCCCTCAGGAGCTGCTCGCGGCCGCGGCGACCGCGTCCGCCACCGCTCGCGCGCCGTCGGAGCCCAGCAGCACCGAGTAGTGGTTGGTGCCGGGCACCTGCCGCGCGGCCACGTGCGCCGGCAGGCGCAGGGCCGCCAGGCGCTCCTCGTCGTAGAGGCCCTGGGGCTCGTCGAGCAGGCCGCGGGCCGCCCACAGCAGCTGCGCCGGCACCCCGGCGCGGGCCGCCGCCGAGAGCGCGGCGGCGTCGGCGAGGACGTCGCGGCCGTCGGTGCGCACCGCCTCGGAGGAGCACGAGGAGCGGTGCCCGCCCTCGCCGTCCTCGACGAGGTCGTGCAGCAGGTGCCCGGCGACCGCGCCGGTGGCGTCGTCGGCGAGGACGGGCCCCACGGCCGGGTGCTCGCGCCAGAACCCCAGGTACTCCTCCGGGCCGGGGAAGCGGGCGCCGAGGCGGCGCAGGGCCGGGCCGAGGACGGCCTCGAGCACGGCGTCGGGGTCCGCGCCCGCAGGGGCGGGGAAGCCGAGGCCGCCGTCGACGAGGACCAGGCGGCGCACGCGCCCCGGGTGCCGGGCGGCGGCCAGGGCCGCCACGAACGCGCCCATCGAGTGCCCGACCAGCACGCCGGCCTCGACCCCGGCGGCGTCGAGCACCGCGACGACGTCGTCGGCGTGCGCGGCGAGCCCGTGCGGGCCGGGCAGGTGCCGGCTCTCCGCGCGCCCGCGCAGGTCCGGCGCCAGCAGCGCGGCCCGCCCGGCCAGCTGGCGCGCCACGGGGCCCCACGCCAGCCCGTTGGAGGTGATGCCGTGCACGGCGAGCACGGGCTGCGCGCCCGCCGGCCCCGCCCCGAGCCGGTGCACCGCCAGCCCGCCACCGCGCACCGGCACGCGCAGCAGCACGCCGGCGGCGTCCCGCGGCTCGGTCACGGCCGGCTCAGCTCCCCGCGCCAGCGGGCGCGGCGGTGGTGTGCTGCGCCTCGCCGGCGACCGGCGCCTCCGGCTCGGGCCGACCGCGCACGAGCCCGACCAAACCGCCGGGGGCGAAGAAGGCCACAACGATGAAGAGTACGCCCAGGACGAACAGCGGCTCGGACGCCGGCACGCGCAGCACTGCGGACAGCCCCTCCACGACGTCGGACCCTGCCAGCTGCAGGAGCCGGTTGTCGAGGTAGGCGTACACCACCCCGCCGAGCACCGCGCCGTAGCGCGTGCCCGGCCCGCCGAGGACGACCATGACCAGCAGCGGCAGCGTCAGCTCGCTCGTGGTCAGGTGCGGCATCGCGCCGCCGACGACGAGCAGGTGCACGAGCCCGCCGAGCGTGCCGAGCCCCCCGACGATGACGAAGGCCAGCAGCTTGGCGCGGAACGTGGAGACGCCCAGCACCGCCAGGCGCTCCTCGTTCTCGCGCACCGCGGCCCATGCGCGGCCGGCGCGCGAGCGCATGAGCCACTCAACGGCCGGCCAGCACAGCAGCAGGTACGCCAGCGCCAGCCAGTACCAGCAGGGCGCATTGAGCACGCCGGTCAGCAGCGCCGGGACGGCGTGGCGCACCAGTGGCAGGCCCTCCTCGCCGCCGGTGAGCCCGCTGGGGTTGCGCAGCACGAGGATGGAGCCCGCCTGCGCGACGGCGAGCGTCACCATGGCGAAGGCGATGCCGCTCACCCGCAGGGCCACCACACCCACGACCAGCGGCAGCGCAACGCCGGCAGCCAGCACGAGCCCGACGGCGGGCAGCCAGGGCGAGGTCGAGCTCGGCGAGCGCGAGCGCCGTCACGTACGAGCCGGAGGCGACGAAGAGGGCGTGGCCGAAGGAGAGCAGCCCGGTGCGCCCGAACAGCACGTCGTAGGACAGCGCGAGGCCCCCGAAGACGAAGCACAGGGCCAGCAGCTGCATGGAGCCGGGGCTGTTCGCGCCCCCGGGCAGCAGCCCCGGCACCTCGAGGATGACCCACGGCAGGAGCACGAGGAGCATCAACACGGCTACCGGGACGAGCGCGCGGGCGGCGCGGCCGGCGCCGTGCCCGTGCGTCGCAGGTGGTTGTGCTCGGCCACCAGGGGGCGCACCTTGCCGCGCAGCAGCACGCCTTGCCGCGCATTTTGCAAGTGCGACAGTCACTAATGAAAGTCCGGCGACTACTTCATACAGTACTAATCTTTGGCAGGTCTTCAACAGGACAGTAGTCTCCCAAACTGTGTACACGCCAGCTGTGCGACTTGAGAACATCATCGAGGTCGAGCCGCCGCTGAAGCGTAAGAATCACGAGGTCATCTACCAAAAACTCACCTGTCGCCCTGACGGTGGCTCCCGGATCGGGCGTAAGCTTTACGTAGGCGATGTCTGGCGAGGGATACTCAGGGCGGGTCGCCATACCACGATTGCGGACGACTTTGCGCGCCTGGCGGAGAGTCCGCCGCCACGAGGTCAACGACTGCGGGGTGACGATGGAGCGCAACTCATGACGTGCGCGCGGCCCTTCCAAGATGTTGCAGAACCGACGGGCCGTCCGAAGCACGTGCAGGTGGCCTTCAGCTTCTGCCTGTCGCCAGGCTGCGGCCTCGTCAGTCGGTAGCAAAGCCGGGCCCCATGGGTGTCGGTAACGCACGGCATCAACGGCAGCTCGCGGTGCACGGACGTCGAGGCCTGGCCGTTCGAGGGCAAGGAGGTCTCGATCTCCGCTGACGAGGAGACTCGCCTGCGTCGACTCAGCGAGAGCAAGGAGGTAGTCGTCATCCGGATCGCGACACACCCGCGTCCAGGTCTCCTCTGGCGGGTCCTCGACATGGTCAGCCAGCAGCGTCAGCGCTCGTATGAACTGTTGACCACCCTCAAAGCGAGGTACCGGTAGAACTTTTTCCGCTCAAGGACCCCCTGGAGCTCCGAGAGCAGCAATGGGGAGACCAGGAGCACGGCCTGGCCCTCGACCGCCAGGTCGAGCACCTCGGCCGGTGCTCCCTTACCGGTGATGGCCGCGGAGACGTACACACCGGGGTCCACCACCAAGCGTGGGATACCAGGGCGCTCCGGGTGCTCTCCCCTCATGGAGCCAGGCCGTCGTCCCTCAGCACTGCACGACCGCGAGCCTTGCGAGCAGCGCGGACAGCCTTCACCTCGTCCCGTGCCAACTCGCTGGCTTGCTCCTCACTGAGATCACTGTTCGCGCGCACCGCGGCCAGCACATCAGTCAGGAGTCGTGTAGCGAGGCTGCGGCGGATCGAGTCTTCGATGACCTGATCCCTGCTCGTGCCCAACTGCTCAGCCACTTCATCGACCGAACGCAGGACCGCTGCATCAAGCTCGACGCGAGCTCCGACCTTTGTCATGACACCCCATCCCTCCTGTCGCAACCAGCCTAGACGGAGAACCGTTCCACGACGGGCCCTCACGCCTCGGCATCACCTGTGAGTGGCAACCGCATCAAGGACAACTCCTAGGCAGCGACGGCTAGGCCGGCGCGCCGTCCGCCGTGCTGCTCGACGACGCGCTCGGTTTCATGTCTTGGCAGCATGCAGCCTCGCGGTAGACGCTGAGCGCATTACCTGGCTCACCCATTAGCCGCAGGTGGCGCCCTCGCCCGGCAGCACGCCGTCCAGCAGGTAGCCGTCGACGGCGGCGTCCACGCACGCCGACCCCCGGCGGTAGGCGGTGTGCCCCTCGCCGTCCCACGTCAGCAGCCGCCCCGAGGACAGCTGGTCGGCGAGGGCCTGCGACCACGCGTACGGCGTGGCCGGGTCGCCCGTGGTGCCGACGACGAGGACGGGCGCAGCGCCCTCGGCGGTGACCGGCCCCGGCGCGCCGACGGGCGCCGCGGGCCACACCCCGCACAGCACCTCCCCGCGCGCCAGGGACGCGCCGAACGTGGGCGAGGCCGCCTCCACGCGCCGCGCGGCGGCCTCGACGGCCCCGGCGGAGGCGTCCACCGGGTGGTCCAGGCAGGTGACCGCGTGGAAGGCCTCCATGATGTTGGAGGCGTACGTGCCGTCCGGGCGCCGGTCGGCGTAGGCGTCCGCCATCCGCAGCAGCACCGACCCGTCGTCTCGCTGCGCGCGCGCCAGGCCCTCGTCGAGCGCGGGCCACGAGGCGTCGTCGTACAGCGCGGCGACGACGCCCGTGGTCGCCAGCGCGGCCGTCAGCGGCCGGTCGGTGCCGGTCGGCAGCGGGGCGGTGCGGGCGGCCTCGAGCACGTCGCGCACCTGCTCCACCGCGGCCTCGGGGTCCTGCGCCAGCGGGCAGCCGCTGCGCTGCGGGCAGTCCTCGGCGTACGCGCGCAGCGCCCCCTCCAGGCCCTCGGCCTGCTCCACGGCGACGTCGACGTAGGACGCCGCGGGGTCCAGCGCGCCGTCGAGGACGAGGCGGCCCACCCGCTGCGGGAACAGGTCGGCGTAGGTCGCGCCGAGCTGGGCGCCGTAGGACTTGCCCAGGTAGTGCAGGCGCTGCGAGCCGAGGACGGCGCGCAGCACGTCGAGGTCGCGGGCCGCGCTGGCGGTGTCGACGTGCGCCAGCAGGGGGCCCGTGCGCTCGGCGCACCCGGCCGCGAAGGCCTCGGCGTCGCGGCGCAGCTCCTGCAGGTCCGGGCTCGGCGCGCCCCCGGACCCGGCGGCCGCGCCCCCGGCCAGCTGCGCGTCGAGCTCGGCGTCGGAGACGCAGTCCACCGGCGAGGAGGAGCCGACGCCGCGGGGGTCGAACCCGACGACGTCGTAGCGGGCCGCCACGGCCGGGGAGACGACGCCGCGCCCTGCGCGGCGCACCCACGCCACCCCGGAGGCGCCGGGCCCGCCGGGGTTGACGAGCAGCGCGCCGGCGCGCTCCTCGGGCTCGGTGGCCGGCCAGCGCGCCACGGCCAGGCCCAGGTCCTGCCCCGCCGGGTCCGCCCAGTCCACGGGCACGCGCACCGTGGCGCACTCCAGGCCCTGCTCGCACGGCACCCACTGCGGCGCCTGCGCGTAGTAGCGCGCCGCGGCGGGGTCGCCGCTCTGCTCCGCGCCGGCGTCCACGGGGCCGGAGGGCGCGGCCAGCGTGGTCGGCGGGCCCCCGCTCGGCTGCGGCGGCCCCGACGAGCAGCCGCCCAGCGCCAGGGCAGCGGCGGCCAGCAGCGCCGCCGCCCCGCTCCGGCCGGCTCCCCGCCGGCCGGCCGTCACGGGCGCAGCTCCAGCGCCATCGCCTCCACGGCCAGCAGGGGGTTGACGTTGGCACCGATGCGCTCGCGGGCCTGCCGGACGGCGTCCAGGCGGCGCAGGGTGCGCTCGGGGGTGGTGTCCGCGGCCAGCCGCTCGACGTCGCGGCGCGCCTCGGCGTTGACCAGCTCCACGTCGGCGCCCAGCTGGACGACGAGGACGTCGCGGTAGAGGGAGGCCAGGTCGACCAGCGCGCGGTCGAGGACGTCGCGGCGCGAGCGCGTGGCGCGGGCCTTCTGGTCCTTCTCCAGCTGGCCGACCTGGGCGCGCACCGCCGGCGGCAGCGTCGCGGCCCCCTCGGCGCCGAGGGAGCGCAGCAGCGCCGCCCGCTCGGCGGCGTCGCGCTCGGCGGTGGCCGCGGTGGCCTCCTCGGCGGCCACGTCGACGAGGTCGGCGGCGCGCAGGACGGCGTCGCCGACGCCGCGCACCTCCAGCGCGATCCTCAGCACCTCGCGCCGCCGGATGCGCGCGCCCTCGTCGCGCGCGAGCCGGCGCGCCAGGCCGATGTGGCTCTGCGCCGCGCGCGCGGCGTGCGCGGCCATCGCCGGGTCCACCCCGTCGCGGCGCACCAGCAGCTGCGCCACCGCCTCGACCGCCGGCACCCGCAGCCGCACGGCCCGGCAGCGCGAGCGGATGGTCGCCACGAGGTCCTCGGGGCTGGGCGCGCACAGCAGCCACACGGTGCGCGCCGGGGGCTCCTCGACGGCCTTGAGCAGCACGTTCGCGCCGCGCTCGCTCATCCGGTCGGCGTCCTCGACGAGCAGCACGCGCCAGCGGCCCGACGCGGGGCGCCGCTGCGCGGACTGCACCAGGCCGCGCACGACGTCGATGTCGATGCCGAGCTTCTCGGTGGTGACCACCTGCACGTCGGCGTGCGTGCCGGCCAGCGCGGTGGTGCAGGCGTGGCAGCGCCCGCACCCGCCCCGCTCGCACTGCAGGGCCGCGGCGAAGGCGCCCGCCGCCACCGAGCGCCCCGAGCCGGGCGGCCCGGTGAACAGCCACGCGTGGGTCATCTCCGCCGGGTCGCGGACGGCGCCCTGCAGCGCCGCGACGGCCTCCGGCTGGCCGACGACCTCGTTCCAGACGCTCAGCGCTCCTCCTCGCCGTCCGGCCCGGGGCGGCCGTCACCGCGGTCGCCCGGCTGGCCGTCGTGGTCGACGTCGGCAGAGGGCCCGGACCAGCCGTCCGGCAGCCAGGCGTCGTCCACGACCCGCTCCACGTGCACCGGCTCCCCGAGGCGCCGCTCGCGCACGACGAGCGGCACGTCGTCCCCGTGCTCCACGGGGCGCAGGCGGCGGGTGCGCTCGACGGCGCGCTCGCTGGCCTGCTCGGTCGGCCGCAGCTCCCCCAGCGGCAGCACCTGGGTGGCGGCGGCGTCGCGCTCGCGGCGGCGCTCCTCGGCCAGGACGGCCCGCCGCTCGCGCTCGGCCTCGCGCTCGGCCTCCTCCTCGGCCCGGCGCGCCTGCACCGCCGCGGCCTCGGCGGCCTGGCGGGCGGCCTCCGCCTCCGCGAGCGCGCGCTCGGCCTCCTGGCGGGCGCGCTCCGCCTCCAGGCGGGCCGCCTCGGCCTCGGCGAGCTGGCGCGGCGAGAGGGGCAGCAGCGGCTCGAGGCGCTCGCGCACCCGGCTCGCCACCTCCTCCGGAGTGCCCGCGGCGTCCACGACGAGGTAGCGGCGCGGGTTGCGGCGGGCCAGGGCCAGGAACCGCTCGCGCACCGCGGTGTGGAACGCCACCGGCTCGCGCTCGAGGCGGTCCAGCTGCTCGCCGAGGCGGGTGCGGGAGAGCTCCGGCGGCGCGTCGAGCAGCACCGTCAGGTCGGGCACCAGCCCCTCGGTGCCCCAGCGGGACAGCGCGGCGACCTCGTCGCCGTCCAGCGCGCGCCCGGCGCCCTGGTAGGCGATCGACGAGTCGAGGTAGCGGTCGGTGACCACAACGGCGCCGCGGTCGAGCGCGGGGCGCACCACCTCCGCCACGTGCTGGGCGCGGTCGGCCGCGTAGAGCAGGGCCTCGGCGCGCGGCGCGAGGTCACCGCCGTGCAGGAGCAGCTCGCGCACCTGCTGCCCGACGGCGGTGGCGCCCGGCTCGCGGGTGAGCACCACCTCGTGCCCGAGCCCCGTCAGCCACTCGCGCAGCCGGCGCCCCTGCGTGGTCTTGCCCACGCCGTCCCCGCCCTCGAGGGCGATGAGGAACCCGCTCGCCGGGCGGCGCGGTCCCGGGTCCGGGTGCGCCAGGTGGCGCCGGCGCCACGCCTCGGCGACGGCGGTGTGCAGGCGCACGCCGCTGCCGTCGTCCATCTGGCGGTGCGCCAGCACGCCGATGCCGACGGCGATCACGGCGGCGACCAGCAGGGTCAGGGCCGCGCCGTTGTAGTTCAGGACGGTGCTCTCGGTGGGCTGGATCCGGTGCTGGCCGAACGCGGCCGCCAGCGCCGGGGCCAGCGCCATGACCGCGACGAGCACGACCCGGGCGGCGGACTGCACGAACGCGAACGTGCGCCCGCGCAGGTCGTCGCTGACCTCCAGGCCGAGCAGGGTGTAGCCGGTCACCCACGCCACGCCCCCGCAGGCGCCGACGAGCAGGGACAGCGCCGCGACGATGACGATGTTGGGGATCAGCGCCAGCGGCAGCAGCAGCACGCCGGCGGCCGTGATGGACAGGGCGAACAGCCGCCAGCGCGCCAGCGCCGCCAGCACCCGCGGGCCGGTCCACATGCCCAGCGCCAGGCCCGTGAACACGCACCCGAACAGCAGGCCGTAGCCCGGGTCGCCCGCGCCGAGGTCGGCCACGAAGGTCGGCGCCACGCCGATGACGAAGCCGCCGGCGGCGAAGGCGCCGAGCATGCCGATCACCAGGCCGCGCACCAGCGGCGTGGACGCGACGAAGCGCCAGCCGTCGAGGATGCTGCGGGCCAGGCCCGGCTGCTCGGAGCCCTCGGGCGCCGGGGAGCGCCGCGGCACCGCCAGGCGGGCGATGACGAGCGCGGCGACGAGGTAGGTCAGGGCGTTGGCGTACAGGGCGATGCCGACGCTGCCGCTCGAGCCGGCGTCGAGCGCGCCGGAGACGAGGGTCAGCCCGGTGAAGAGCACGGCCGCGACGGGCGCGGTGCCGTAGGCGGCGACCAGGCTCAGCTGGTTCGCGGCCTCCAGCCGGGATCGGGGCACGAGGTTGGGGACCGTGGCGTCCTTGGCCGGGATCCAGAACAGGCCGACGACCTCGATGAGCAGCGTGGCGACGAGCAGCCACCACAGCGTGCCGACGAGCGGGATGGAGACGAACAAGGCGCAGCGGACCACGTCGCCGACGACCATGGTGGTCTTGCGGTCCCACCGGTCGGCGACGGCGCCGGCCAGCGGCCCGACGAGCACCGCGGGCGCCAGGCGCAGCACCAGCACCCCCGCGACGGCGAGGTTGGCGGCCTCGTAGGAGGACTGCGCCCCCAGGTCGCGCGCCATCGCGGTGACGGCCAGCAGCCCGAGCCAGTCGCCCAGGCTGGACAGCACCAGGCTCAGCCACAGCGCGCGGAACGGCCTGACGGCCAGGACCGCCCGCACGCTGTGGTCGGGGGCCGCAGCCACCGGGGTGCTGCCTCCCGCGCTCACGCCGCCAGGGTAGCCGCGCGCCCCGACCAGTCCCAGGCTCCGCGCCGCGCGGCTCAGGCTCCGCGCCCGCGCGGCTCAGGCCGCCGTCGCCAGGGGGTAGGTGGCCACCGGCTCGGTGGTCGGCTGGTCGCTGCCGCCCTCGGGCTCGAGCGTGACCGCCACGGCGGCGGCGTCCTGCGGCGAGCCGGTCAGCACCGCCCCCGGATCGCCGCCGCCCTCGAACGTGCCGGCGGGGACGGCGCCGCCGCTCGCGACGTACCACAGCTGGTACGTGCGGTCCTCCGGCGCGGGCGCGGTGCCGCCGTCGAGCAGCACCGCCCGGCCCTGCTCGGCGGAGAGCACCAGCCGGGTGCCGCGCCAGCCCCGCCCGCTGCCGGCGGCCGCCTCGACGACGACCGCGTCGGGCGCCGCGGCGACCTCGCCCAGGGCCGCGGCCAGCGAGCGCGCCCGGTCGCGGTCCTCGCGCAGCTCCAGCGCTGTCCACCCGAGGCCGAGCCCGCCGACGACGAGCACGGCGACCGCGGCCGCCGCCAGCGCCGGCGCCCACCACCGTCCCTCGCGGCCAGGCCGGCCCCGCTCGCGGCGGGCGGCGAGCTCGTCGCGGGCCGGCGGCACCGCGTCGCGCGCCGGCAGCGGCGGCAGCTGCTCGACGTCGTCGAGCCGGGCCATCACCGCCTCCTTCAGGGACGGCGGCGGCGCCACGGCGTCCACCGAGCCCAGGTCCGCCAGGGCCGCTCGCAGGTCGGCGAGCTCGGCGCGGCAGGGCGCGCAGCGGGCCAGGTGCTCCTCCGCCGCCCGCGCCTCGGCGGCGTCCAGGGCGCCCACGGCGTGGGCGGCGACCAGCCCGTGCCCGTCCTCCGGCACGGGCGGGCGGTCGCGCGCGTCGTCGACGGGGTTCACGTCCTGCCCTCCAGCCCTCCGCGCAGGCGGATCAGCCCGTCCCTCAGGCGCGTCTTCACCGTGGGCACCGGCACGCCCAGGCGGTCGCTGATCTCCGCCGACGTGCAGCCGCCCCAGTAGGCGAGGACGACGGCCTCCCGCTGCAGGTCGGTCAGACACGCCAGGGCCGCGCGCACCCTGTCCTCGTCCTCGCGCTGCTCGGCCCGCTCGGCGACGTCGTCGTACTCGCGCTGCACGTGGGAGGAGGCCACCCGGTCCTCGCGGTCCTCCGCCGCGCGCACCGAGCGCACCCGGTCCACCGCCCGGCGGTGGGCGATGGTCATCGCCCACGTGGTCACGCTGCCCGCCGCGGGGTCGTAGCGGGGGGCCTGGCGCCACACCTCGAGCAGGACCTCCTGCGCGACCTCCTCGGCCAGGGCGGGGTTGCGCACCACGGCGCGGGCGAGGCCGAGGACCTTCGGCGCGAGGGCGTCGTAGACGTCCGCGAAGGCGTCGCGGTCGCCCGCGGCCACGCGGGCCACGGCGCCCGCGAGGGGGTCGCCCGCTCTGCCGGCACCACGGATCGGTCCCCTCCTCCCGCCCGCGGGCGCGGCCGGTCCGCCGCCCCCGTCGACGTGGTTCGTCACCGGCCCTCCTGCGGACGGGTGCCGCGCGGGCGCCGGCGCCCGGACGGGGCGGCGGTCAGCGGGTCGCGGCCCGGCGGCCGCCGCCCGCGCCGGCTCCCGTCCCGCCGCCGCGGGCCGCGCCCTTCGCGCCGCCCTTCGCCGCTGCCTTGCCGCCCTTGGCCGGGGCCTTCGCCGGGGCGCGGCGCGCCGGCTTCGCGGCGGGCCCCTTGGCGCGCTTCTCCGCCAGCAGCTCCGCGGCCCGCTCCAGGGTCACGGACTCCACCGCGTCCTCCTTGCGCAGGGTCGCGTTGACGGTGCCGTCGGTCACGTAGGGGCCGAAGCGGCCCTCCTTGACCACCACCGGGGCGCCGCTGACCGGGTCCGCGCCCAGCTCGCGCAGGGGCGCGGTCGCCGCGCGCGCCCCCCGGCCGCGCTTGGGCTGGGCGTAGACCGCCAGCGCCTGCTCGAGGGTGATGTCGAAGATCTGGTCCTCCGACTCCAGCGAGCGCGAGTCGGTGCCCCGCTTCAGGTAGGGCCCGTAGCGGCCGTTCTGGGCGGTGATCTCCTCGCCCGTGGCCGGGTCGGTGCCCACGAGCCGCGGCAGCGACAGCAGGCGCAGGGCGTCGTCGAGGGTGACCGTCTGCAGCTGCATGCCCTTGAACAGCGAGCCGGTGCGCGGCTTCGCCGACTTCGGCGCGTCCTCGGGCAGCACCTCGGTCACGTACGGGCCGTAGCGGCCCGCGCGGGCGACCACGGTGCGCCCGGTCGCCGGGTCCGCGCCCAGCTCGCGGTCGCCGTCCCCGGAGGTGGCCAGCAGCTCGCGGGCCCGCTCGACCGTCAGCTCGTCGGGGGCGACGTCGTCGGGCACGGAGGCCCGCTGGGGCTCCCCGCCCGGGACCTCCGGCGGCGCCTCGAGGTACGGGCCGTAGCGGCCCACCCGCAGCGTGATGCCCTCGCCGACGTCGAGGGAGTTGATGCCCCGCGCGTCGATCTCGCCGAGGTCGTCCACCAGCGGCTTGAGGCCCCGCCCCGGCGACTCGTCGCCAGGGCCGAAGTAGAAGCGGCCCAGCCACGCCGAGCGGTCCTCGGAGCCGCCGGCGATGCGGTCGAGGTCGTCCTCCATGGCGGCGGTGAAGTCGTAGTCGACGAGGTAGCCGAAGTGCTCCTCCAGCAGGCGCACCACCGCGAACGCCAGCCAGCTCGGCACCAGCTGGTTCCCGCGCCGCCACACGTACCCGCGCTCGGTGATGGTGGCGATGGTCGCCGCGTACGTGGAGGGGCGGCCGATGCCGCGCTCCTCGAGGGCCTTGACGAGGCTGGCCTCGGTGTAGCGCGGCGGCGGGGACGTCTCGTGCCCCTCGGCGTCGGCCTCCAGGACGTCGAGCACCTGCCCGCGCACCAGCTCCGGCAGGCGCCGCTCGTCGTCCTCCCCGGCGCGCGCGTGGCGGTCCTCGTCGCGGCCCTCCTCGTAGGCGGCGAGGAAGCCCCGGAAGGTGATCACCGTGCCGGACGCCGCGAGCTCGACGTCCCGCGCGCCGGCCTCGGCGGAGGGCGCCGGCACCCGCGCCCCCAGGCGCACGCTGGCGGTCGAGCCGCGGGCGTCCTCCATCTGGCTGGCCACGGTGCGCTGCCAGACCAGCTCGTAGAGGCGGAACTCGTCCCCGCGCAGCTGGCCGGCCACCTGGGCGGGGGTGCGGAAGGCGTCGCCGGCGGGCCGGATCGCCTCGTGCGCCTCCTGCGCGTTCTTCGACTTCGAGGCGTACGCGCGCGGGCGCGCCGGCACGTGCTCGGGCCCGTACAGCTGCGTCGCCTGGGCGCGCGCCGCGCGCAGCGCCTGCTCGGAGAGCACGGTGGAGTCGGTGCGCATGTACGTGATGAAGCCGTTCTCGTACAGCGTCTGCGCCGTGCGCATCGTCTGCCGCGCCAACCAGCGCAGCTTGCGCGAGGCCTCCTGCTGCAGCGTGGACGTGGTGAACGGCGCGGCCGGACGGCGCGTGTAGGGCTTCTCCTCGACGCCGAGCACCGTCGCGGTGCTGGTGCGCAGCCCCTGCGCCACCTCGGTGGCCAGCGCCTCGTCCAGGCGCACGACCTCCGCCGCGGCGCGCGCCCGCAGCTGCCCGGTGTCGTCGAAGTCGCGCCCGGTCGCCACGCGCCGGCCGTCCACGGCCGCCAGCCGGGTGCCGAACGCGCCGCCCTGCTCCTGCGGCGCGACCTGGGCGCGCACGTCCCAGTAGGACGCCGCGCGGAACGCCATCCGCTCGCGCTCGCGCTCGACCACCAGGCGCGTGGCCACCGACTGCACGCGCCCGGCGGACAGCCCGGCCCGCACCTTGCGCCACAGCACCGGGGAGACCTCGTAGCCGTAGAGGCGGTCGAGGATGCGGCGGGTCTCCTGCGCGTCGACCAGGCGCGCGTCGATGTCGCGCGTGGCCTCCAGGGCCCGCCGGATCGCCTCGGGCGTGATCTCGTGGAAGACCATGCGCCTGACCGGCACCTTCGGCTGCAGCGTCTGCAGCAGGTGCCAGGCGATGGCCTCGCCCTCGCGGTCCTCGTCCGTGGCGAGGTACAGCTCGTCCGCGTCCTTCAGCGCCCGCTTGAGCTCGGTGACCTTCTTCCTCTTGTCGGCGTCGACGACGTAGTACGGCTCGAAGCCGTGCTCGACGTCGACCGCGAACCTGCCGAAGGGGCCCTTCTTCATCTCCGCCGGCAGCTCGGAGGGCTGGGGCAGGTCGCGGATGTGCCCGACGCTGGCCTCGACGTCGTAGCCGTCGCCGAGGTAGCCGGCGATCGTGCGCGCCTTGGCGGGCGACTCGACGATCACCAGGCGGCGACCGCCGGCGGGCGAGGACGAACGGGCCACGGGGAGCGCCTTCCGGGACGGGGGCGGGACGGCTGCGCAGCGCAGCAGCGACGAACGGTAACCCGAAACGCGCCCGTCACCGCACAGGCCGGGCCGGGCCTGTGGGGCCGGGCCCGGCGCGGCGGGCGGCTGCGCCGGGGCGGACGGCGCTCGGAGGCCCGGCGGCGCTCGGAGGGCGGGCGGCGCTCGGAGGGCGCCGGCGCCGCAGCGCCAGCACGGCCGCCTGCACCGCGCAGCTGGCCGCCCCGACGGCCAGCGCGCCCCCGAGCGCCGCCAGCGCCAGCTCCCAGCGGCCGGAGCCCGGCGCGAGCACCGCCCAGGCCCGCCCCAGCAGCAGCGCGGCGCCCAGCGCGCCCCCCGCGGCCCCGAGGGCGAGCAGCCCGGTCGCGGCCCCGTGCCCACCGCCGGCGCCGCTCCTCCTGGTGCCGCCGGTGCCGCCGCTCCTCCCGGTCCCGCCGGTGCCGCCGCTCCTCCCGGTCCCGCCGGTGCCGCCGTCCTCGCGCGGGGCGGCGGCCAGGGCCGCGCAGACGAGACCGGCCCAGGCCCCGACCACGAGCACGGCCGCGACGACGTCGCTGGCCCGGTGCCAGGCGGCCACGAGCGTCGCTCCGCCGGTGACGGCGGTGTAGACCGCCCCCGCCACGGCCGCGGTCGGCCTCGAGCGCGGCGGGAGGACGAGCAGCAGCGCCGCGGCCGCCGCGGCCGCGAACGCGGTGTGGCCGCTGGGCAGGGTGTTCGCGGTGGACCCGACGTCGACGAGCTCGGGGCGCGGCAGGACCCACCGCTTGAGCGCCTGAGTGGTCGCCGTCGCGCCCAGGACGAGCACGACGGCGGCGGCGGCCACCCCGGCGCGGCGCCGCACCAGCCCCACGCCGGCGACCACGACGAGCACGAGCAGCAGCGCGAGCGCGGAGACGACCCCGAGCGCGGCGTCCAGCACCGCCTGCACGGAGGCGGCCAGGCGGTCCTCGCCGGCGCGGGCCCCCGCGCGGGTGGCCTCGTCGACCAGCTGCCCTCGCGCGGAGAGCACGAAGACGCGGTGCAGGCCGAGCACGCCCGCCGCGCAGGCCGCGGCCACCAGCAGCGCCGAGGCCACCAGCCCCCAGCGCGGCTCCCCCGCGCCGGGCCGGCCCGTCGCGCCAGCGCGCCCTCCCGGAGCCGGTCCGGCAGCGGGCGCGGGCCCTGCGGGCGTGCTCACGGCGCGACCCCGCGCAGCAGGAGGCCGTCGGCGAGGAGCTCGCGCACCTGCGGCAGCAGCTGCGCGCCCAGCGCGGCGGCGTCGACGTCGAGGAGGGCGGCCAGGGCCGCGACGACCTGCCCCACGGCCAGCTCGCCGTCGCAGGCGCCCACCAGGCCCGCGAGCGCCGTGGACGCCGCCACGACCCGCCCGAACCCGCCGCCCTGGCGCAGCAGGAGCACCTGCGGGTGCTCGGCGCCCGGGCGCAGGTGGCGCTCCTCCGTGACGTCCTCCGCGACGCGCAGCCGCTCGCGCAGCAGGTCGGCGTCCGACGTCGCCGCCAGCGCGTCCCGGGCGGCGAGGACGGCGGCGACGTGCGCGCCGAGCGGCCCCGGCGAGGGCCCGGTCAGCTCCTCCACGCGCCGCCAGCGGGGGCGCTGGTCGCGCGGGCGGTGCAGCACGACGACGCCGAGGCCGACGGCCTCCACCCCCCGCGCGGCGAAGTCGTCCAGCCACGCCTCGATCAGCGCGTTGAAGGCGGGGCCCGGGAGCTGGCCGCCGTCGCGGATCCACGTCTCGGCGTACTCGGCCGGGTCCTGCACCTCGCGCTGGACCACCCAGCCGTCGAGGCCGGACTCCTCCAGCCAGCCGCCGACGCGCTCGCGCCAGCCCTCGCCGTCGCGGTGCTCCCAGTTGCCGAGCAGCTGCGCGCTGCCGCCGGGAGCGAGCACGGCGCCGGCGCCGGTGACCAGGGCCCGCACGACGTCGTCGCCGCGCCGCCCGGCGTCCCGGTACGACCACTGCGGCACCGCGGCGTCGCGAGGGGTGACCACGAACGGGGGGTTGGAGACGACGAGGTCGAACTCCTCGCCCGCGACCGGGTCGAGCAGGTCCCCGCGGCGCAGGTCGAGCTCCGCGCCGGCCAGCGCGGCGTTGAAGGCGGCGAAGGCGAGCGCGCGCGAGGAGGTGTCGGTCGCCGTCACGGACGCCGCGTGGCGCGCGGCGTGCAGCGCCTGCACGCCGCTGCCCGTGCCGACGTCGAGGACGCGGGCGACGGGGGTGCGCACCGCCAGGCGGGCGAGGGACGTCGAGGCGCCGCCCACGCCCAGCACGTGGTCCGTGCCCAGCGGGCCGCCGGTGGCGAGCTCGCCGAGGTCGGAGGCGAGCCACCAGTGCGCCTGCCCCGCCGCGTCGACGGCCGCGTACGGGCGCAGGTCGACCAGGGCGCGCACCTCGTCCCCCTCGCCGGCGCCGGCGGCCTCGACCAGGCCCAGGCGCTGCGCGCCCGCCGCGCCCGCGGTGGGCAGGGCGCGGTCGAGCACCGCGCGGGGCACCGGATCCCCCAGCACGAACAGCGAGGTCAGCGCCGCGACGTCGCCCGCCGGGCCGCCGCGGGCGCGGGCGAGCGCCCGGCGCGCCGGAACGGGCTGGTCGCGCAGCAGGGCGCCGGCCGCCACCGGGCCGAGCAGCCCGGTGACGGCGTCGACCGTCCACCCGGCGGCGTGCAGGTCCGCGCGCAGCGCCGCGAGCGGGCCCGGCTCCGCGCGCGGCGGCGGGGGCGGGGTCAGCCGGCCCCCTCAGTCGACCGCGCGCTCGCCGGCCCTCGCCCGGGGCTCGGCGGCCCCGGCGGGGACGGCGCCCGTGCGCTCCCGGCCCGCGCCGGGTGCACCAGCGCCGTCCCGGCCCGCGCCGTCCCGACCCGCGCCGTCGCGCGCGTCCCCGGCGTCGAGGTCGTCCGCGCCGTCCGGGCCGGCGCCGTCGACCGCGAGGGCGTCCGGGTCCTCGTCGTCGCCGATGGCGGTCGAGCGCTGCTTGGAGACGAAGACCGCGGCGACGATGACGAGCACGGCCGCGGCGGCGATGCCGAGCCGCACGACGCGGCTGTCGCCGGCGCCGAGGCTGAAGTAGACGACCGCAGGCAGGATGAGGATCGCCACGAGGTTCATGACCTTCAGCAGCGGGTTGATGGCCGGGCCCGCGGTGTCCTTGAACGGGTCGCCGACGGTGTCGCCGATCACCGTGGCCGCGTGCGCCTCGGAGCCCTTCCCGCCGAAGTGGCCGTCCTCCACGATCTTCTTCGCGTTGTCCCAGGCGCCGCCGGAGTTGGCGAGGAAGACGGCCATCAGGCACCCGGTGCCGATCGCGCCGGCGAGGAAGCCGGCGAGGGCGCTGACGCCGAGGCCGAAGCCGACGGCCACGGGCGCGAGGATCGCCAGCAGGCCGGGGGTGGCCAGCTCGCGCAGGGAGTCGCGGGTGCAGATGTCGACGACGCGGCCGTAGTCGGGCCGCTCCGTGCGGTCCATGATCCCCGGCTTGGTGCGGAACTGGCGGCGCACCTCGAAGACGATCGCGCCGGCCGCGCGGGTGACGGCGTCGATGGCGAGGCCGGAGAAGAGGAAGACCACCGCGGCGCCGAGCAGGAGGCCCACCAGCACCGACGGCGACGTGACGAAGTAGTTGAGCAGCGAGTTCGCGAGGCGCTCGGAGGGCTGCTCGGTCAGGGTCGGGATCGCCGCCTGCACGGCCTCGTTGACCGTGTTGGTGAAGGAGCCGAACAGCGCCGTGGCGGCCAGCACGGCCGTCGCGATCGCGATGCCCTTGGTGATGGCCTTCGTGGTGTTGCCCACGGCGTCCAGCTCCGTCAGCGTTCGCGCACCGTCCTCGTCGACGTCCCCCGACATCTCCGCGATGCCCTGGGCGTTGTCGCTGACCGGGCCGAAGGTGTCCATCGCGACGATCACGCCGACGGTGGTCAGCAGGCCGCAGCCGGCGAGCGCGACGAGGAAGAGCGCGAGCGTGACGGCGCCGTCGGCGAGCAGGAAGGCCAGCAGCACCGCGCCCGCGATGATCAGCGTGGTGTAGACGGCCGAGGTGAAGCCGACGCCGATGCCCGAGAGCACGACGGTGGCCGGGCCGGTCAGGGACGTGCGGGCCACCTCGCGGGTGGGCCGCGAGTCGGTGCCGGTGAAGTAGCCGGTGATCCACAGGATGACGACGGCCAGCAGGATGCCGACCCACACCGCGGCCGTGGCCAGGACCCGCGGGTCCTGGGTCAGCGCCGCGGACTCCTGGCCGACGCCGGTCAGGCCGGCGAAGCTGTCGGGGAGGTAGGCGAAGGCGGCGACGGCGCAGCCCAGGGCCGCGACGGCCGCGGAGACGTAGAAGCCGCGCTGGATGGCGGCCAGGCCGCCCTCCCCGGAGCGGGCGCGGATGAGGAAGACGCCCAGCACCGCGGTCAGGGCGCCGACCGCGGGCACGATGAGCGGGAAGACCAGGCCCTCGGCGCCGAAGACGGAGCGGCCGAGGATGAGCGCGGCCACGAGGGTGACGGCGTAGGACTCGAACAGGTCCGCCGCCATGCCCGCGCAGTCGCCGACGTTGTCGCCGACGTTGTCGGCGATGGTCGCGGCGTTGCGGGGGTCGTCCTCGGGGATGCCCTGCTCGACCTTGCCGACCAGGTCGGCGCCGACGTCGGCGGCCTTGGTGAAGATGCCGCCGCCGACGCGCATGAACATCGCCAGCAGCGCGGCGCCGAAGCCGAAGCCCTCCAGCACCGCCGGGGCGTCGTCGCGGTAGACCAGCACGACGAGCGCGGCGCCGAGCAGGCCCAGGCCCACCGTGGCCATGCCCACGGTGCCGCCGGTGCGGATCGCCAGGCGCATCCCGGTGGCCCGGCCGCCGGCCTCGCGGGCGGCGGCGGCGACGCGCACGTTGGCGCGCACGGCCAGCGACATGCCGAGGTAGCCGATCAGCGCGGAGAACAGCGCCCCGAAGAGGAAGGCGATGCTGCGCCCCAGCTTGACGCCGCCCTCGCCCGGCAGCAGGTACAGCAGGGCCACGACCGGCAGGACGAAGACGCCGAGGGTGCGGAACTGGCGCCGCAGGTAGGCGCTGGCGCCCTCCTGGACGGCGCGCCCGATCTCCTGCATGCGCTCGGTGCCCTCGCCGGCGGCGAGCACCTGGCGGCGGAAGACGAACGCCATCACCAGGCCGGCGAGGGCGATGGCGGCGATCACCAGGACGAGCGCGCGGTCGCCGCCCTGCACGGACGCGACGTCAGCGGTCGACGCGGCCTGCACCAGGGGGGCTCCTGCGGCACTGGTCTGCCCGAGCATCCGTCCTCCTCGACGAGGTCAGGCGGGACGCTCCCCGGGTGGCCTCGTGGCACCGGGCGGGGAGCGCGGTGGTCGCGCGGAGTCTACGCAGGCTCCCCCGGGCGTCCAGGCCCCCGACGGCGGCTCAGGAGCTCGAGGGCGGCAGCCGCCAGGTGAGCCGGACGCACCCGCCGGGGCCGCCCGCGCCGTCGGTGACGGCCACCGCGTCGGCCAGCCCCTCCATGAGCAGCAGCCCGACGTCGTCGCCCGCGACGTCCTCGGCGCCGGCCCCGTCGCGGACCTCGACCACCAGCGCCCCGCCCTCCAGGCGCAGGTCGAGCGCGACGAGGTCGGCGCCGCCCCCGGAGGCGGTGGAGGCCTCGGTGCGCTGCACGGCCCGGCTGCACGCCTCGCCGACGGCCAGGCGCACGCCCTCCAGGGCGGTGTCGTCGAGCCCCGTGCGCCGGGCCACGGCGGTGGTGACCAGCCGCGCCGTGCGCACGTGCTCGGGCAGGGCGGTGAAGCGCAGCTGGACCGGTCCGGCGCCGGGCGGCGAGGGCGCGGTCACGGGCGGGGCGGGAGCGCGGGGACGGCGGGCCGGTCGGGGCTGACGCTCAGGCGCCGGCCTCCCCGCCGGAGGCCGCGACCGCCTCGTCGACGCTGGAGTGGATCGGGAAGACCTTCGTCAGGCCGGTGATGCGGAAGACCTTGAGGATCTTCTCCTGCGTGCACACCAGGTGCAGGGAGCCGTCGTGCGAGCGCACGCGCTTGAGGCCGCCGACCAGGACGCCGAGGCCCGTGGAGTCGAGGAAGTCCACGCCCTCCATGTCCACCACGAGGTGGTGGCGGCCCTCGCCGACCAGGTCGTTGAGGCGCTCGCGCAGCACCGGGGCCGTGTAGACGTCGATCTCGCCGCCGACCTCGACGACGGTGCGGCCGCCCTGCTCGCGACTGGTGACGGACAGGTCCACGCGGACTCCTCGACGGTCTCGGGACGGCTGGGGGTCGCAGGACGGCGTCCCGCGGGGCGGGGGCTCGAGCGACCGGGGCATTCAACCACCCGCCGTGCAGGGCGGCCACGCCGCCGCCGCCGCGCCGCAGCGGCCCGCGCTCGGCCCGCGCTCGGCCCGTCGTCGCCCCGCGGTCGGCCCGTGGTCGCCCCGCGGTGCGACGATGGGGGCGATGAGCGGCCTGGACGTCGCGGTCGAGCGGCTCCTGGCGGCGCCGGGGCGCCGCGAGCGCGTGCTGCACGAGCACCGCTCCCCCGCCCGCGAGGGACGCACCGCGCCGTGGCCGGGGTGGACCGAGCCGGCCCTGCGCTCGGCGCTGGCCGGCGCGGGCGTCGTGGACCTGTGGGAGCACCAGGCGCGCGCCGCCGAGCTGGCGCACGGCGGGCGCTCGGTCGTCGTGGCGACCGGCACGGCGTCCGGCAAGTCGCTGGCCTACCTGCTGCCCGCGCTGACCGACGTGGCGCGGGGCGCGTCCGCGCGCGACGGGCGCGGCGCGACGGCGCTGTACCTAGCCCCCACCAAGGCGCTGGCGGCCGACCAGCTGAGCGGGGTGCGGGCGCTCGCGGTCCCGGGGGTGCGGGCGGCCACCTACGACGGGGACACGCCGGCCGACGAGCGCCGCTGGGTGCGCGACCACGCGGGGTACGTGCTGACCAACCCCGACATGCTGCACCGGTCGCTGCTGCCCGGGCACGCCCGGTGGTCCTCCTTCTTCCGCGCCCTGCGCTACGTGGTGGTGGACGAGTGCCACCGCTACCGGGGCCTGTTCGGCTCCCACGTCGCCGCGGTGCTGCGCCGCCTGCGCCGGGTCGCCGCCCGCTACGGCGCGGACCCGGTCTTCGTCCTCGCCTCCGCGACCGCCGCCGACCCCGCCGAGACGGCGACCCGCCTGGTCGGGGCGCCCGTGGCGGCCGTCACCGAGGACGCCGCCCGCCGCGGCGCCACGCGGTTCTGGCTGTGGGAGCCGCCGCTGCAGCCCGGCACGGGCGAGCACGGCGCCCCCACCCGCCGCTCGGCGACGGCCGAGGCCGCCGACCTGCTCACCGACCTGGTGGTGGACGGCGTGCGCACGGTCGCCTTCGTGCGCTCGCGCCGCGGCGCCGAGGCGGTGGCCGTCTCCGCCCGCCGCGCGCTGGAGGAGGTCTCGCCGGAGCTGTCGCGGCGGGTGGCCGCCTACCGCTCGGGCTACCTGCCCGAGGAGCGGCGCGCCCTGGAGGGCCGCCTGCGCAGCGGGGACCTGCTGGGGGTGGCGTCGACGAACGCGCTGGAGCTGGGGGTGGACGTCTCGGGCCTGGACGCCGTGGTGGTCGCGGGCTGGCCGGGCACGCGCGCGTCGCTGTGGCAGCAGGCGGGGCGGGCCGGGCGCGCGGGCGAGGACGCGCTGGCCGTCTTCGTCGCCGAGGACGACCCCCTGGACACCTTCGTCGTCCACCACCCCGAGGCCGTCTTCGGCGCCCCGGTCGAGAGCACGGTGCTCGACCCCGACAACCCCTACGTCCTCGGGCCGCACCTGTGCGCCGCGGCGGCCGAGCTGCCGCTGACGACGTCCGACCTGGAGCTGTTCGGGCCCTCCGCCGAGCCGGTGCTGCGCCACCTGGTCGCCGGCGGCCTGCTGCGCCGCCGTCCCGGCGGGTGGTTCTGGACCCGCCGGGAGCGCGCGAGCGACCTCGCGGACCTGCGCGGCACCGGCGGGGAGCCGGTGCGGCTCGTCGAGCGCGGCACCGGGCGGGTGCTGGGCAGCGTCGACGCCGGCGCCGCGCACCACGCGGTGCACCCCGGCGCCGTCTACCTGCACCAGGGCGAGGGGTACCTGGTCGAGGAGCTCGACGCGGAGCAGCACGTGGCCCTGCTGCAGCCGGGCGAGGTGGACTGGACCACGTCGGCGCGCGAGGTCACCGACGTGCGCGTGCTGGCCGAGGAGCGGTGGCGCGACTGGGGGCCGGTGCGCCTGAGCACGGGCACCGTGGAGGTGACCAGCCGCGTGACCTCCTACCTGCGCCGCCGCGTCGTCACGGGCGAGGTGCTCGGGGAGGAGCCGCTGGACCTGCCCTCGCGCACGCTGCGCACGACGGCGGTGTGGTGGACGCTGCCGCCGGAGCTGCTCGAGGCCCACGGGGTCGGGGCGGACGACGTGCCGGGCGCCGCCCACGCCGCCGAGCACGCCGCCATCGGCCTGCTGCCGCTCGTGGCCACGTGCGACCGGTGGGACGTCGGCGGGGTCTCCACCGACCTGCACCCGGACACCGGCGCGCCCACCGTGTTCGTGCACGACGCGGCGGCCGGCGGGGCGGGCTTCGCCGAGCGGGGCTTCACGGCCGCGGCCACCTGGCTGCGCGCCACCGCCGAGCTCGTCGCCGCCTGCGAGTGCGCGAGCGGCTGCCCGTCCTGCGTGCAGTCGCCCAAGTGCGGCAACGGCAACGAGCCGCTGGACAAGGCGGGGGCGCTGCGGCTGCTCGCCGCCACGCTCGCCGCCGCGGACGGCGACGCCGGGCCGGCGGGGACCGGTGCCCGGCAGGGGCTGGCGGGCGCGGACCAGGAGCGTTCGCCCGCGGGTGCGTCCGCGCGCCCGCCGGCCTGACGGCGCGGCGCCGGCCCGCGCCCGCCCCAGCGCCGGGCCGGCGGCCGCTGCCGCCCCGTCGGGCAGGACCTCCACGTGCACGGTGACCGCGCCGTCGGCCACCGCGCAGGCGGTCAGCCGGGCGCCGTTGGCCGCCGCCGCGGCCTCGGCGCGCCCGCACGGCGTCCCCCCGGCGCGCCCGAGCAGCGCGTCCGCGCCGGCGAGCGCGGCGAGGTCGGCCGCGCTGCGGGCGGTGGCCGCCGCGGCGGCGGCCTGCGCCAGCACCGCCGTCGCCGCGGCGAGCAGCACCGCCACGGCCAGCAGCCCCAGCACCAGCACGCTCCCGGCGCCCCGGTCGCCGTGGCCCCCGTCGCCCCTATCGCTCCCGTCGCTGCGACGACCGCGCCCGGCGCCGCCCGCACCGGCGCCCGCGCCCGTCACGCCGCCGCGCCCGGCGCCGGGCCGGTCTCGACGAGCGCGGTCGCCGTGCCGGCGACCGCCAGGCGCGGCGCGCCGGGCAGCAGGAGCGCGACGTCCCGGCGGACGACGACGCGCACGAGCCCGCCTCCCGCACCGCCGCTGCCCGTCGACGTCCGCACCGCGGCGTCCGGGCCGGCCACCGCCCGGGCCGCCGCCGCGACGCCGTCGGCCCCCTCACCGCGCGCGGCCGCCCGCGCCGCGGCCGCGGCTCCCGCGACGGCGCGCACCTGCGCCACGGCGACCAGGCCGACCGAGAGCACCAGGGCCACGGCGACGACCGCGCCGACCAGGCCGACGGCGAGCTCGGCGGTGACGGAGCCGCGCTGACCGGGCCCCGCCACCGCCGCCGCCGGCCGCTCAGCCCAGCGTGAGCGCACGCCGGACGATCGAGAGGAGCATGCCGCGCACCTCGCCGCTGCCCAGGACCGCCACGAGCAGGCCGGCGAAGCCGCACGCCGCCAGGGTGGCGACGGCGTACTCCGCCGTGGCCATGCCCGCGTCCCCCAGGGCCGTGCGCCCGCTGCGCCGGGCCACCGCCGCCTCCGGCGGCTGCACCGCCCCGCGCCCGCGCTCCTCGACCCGCTCCTCCACCTGCTCCGCGTCCTGCGCCGCGCGTCCTGCCACGTCTCCTCCTCCGAGTGGTCCGACCCGGGGCCACCGGTCGCGGCCCCCGCCCGAGCCTGCGGGGTGGCCGGCCGCGGTGGGCGCGACCGCGCACCGGCGGTGGACGGCGGGACGCCGCGCCGTCCTGTGGGCGGCCCGCGGCGCCCTGTGGACGATGTTCACGGGCGCAGCACCGCCCCGGCCAGGCCCAGCACGACGGGCACCACCCCGAGGGCGGCGAAGCCGGGCAGCGCGCACAGGCCCAGCGGCAGGACGACGCGCACGCCCAGGCGGGCGGCGGCGAGCTGGCCCGCGCGCGCCCGCCGCCGCCTCACCTCGCCCGCGGCCGCGGTCAGCAGGGCCGCCACGGGTGCTCCGGTGGACTCCGCCAGGTGCAGGCAGCGGCGCACGGCCGCGCAGCCGCCGGGAGCGCCGGCCCACGCCAGCTCCTCGGCGGCGCCCAGGCGCAGCAGGTCGGCGACCCGCACCAGGGCCGCCCCGCCGGAGCCGCCCACGGCGCGACCGACGACGGCGAGGGCCGGCACCGGCGGGGCGCCGGCCTGCACCGCCGCCGCCAGCAGGTCCAGCACGAGGGCGGCGTCGACCGGCTCGTACCGGGCCGCGGCGCGCCTGCCCGCGCGGCGGTCCCGGAGGAGCGCACGAGCACGGCGACGCCCGGGTCCGCCGGACCCCGGTGCTGCCCCGGCGCTCGGGTGCGGCCCGGCGACGCGCCGCAGCCGGTGCTCGGCTCCCGGGTGCGATCCGACCAGCACCGCCGCCAGCAGGCACAGGGCGGCGACCGCGGCCGCGAGCGCGCCGCTCACCCGGCGCGCTCGGCGGCCCGGACCAGGGCCCTGGTCCACCACCAGCCGGCCGCGGTGCAGCACACCCCCACCGCGGCGGCCACCCGCCCGGCGGCGGTGCCCAGCAGCACTCCCAGCGGGTCGGCGCCCACCGCGGCGCCGAGCGCGAGGCCGAGCCCGGGCAGGGCCACGAGCAGCGCCGCGGTGGCGCGCGGCGCGGCCAGCGCGGCGTCCCGGGCGCCCTGCGCGTCGGCGTCGGCGCGCAGCCCGAGCACGAGCCGGTCCAGCACGTCCGCCGGCGCCGCGCCGGTGCGCTCCGCCACCCGCCAGGCCGCCGCCACCGACCGCAGCGCCGCCCGCGCCGGCGGGGGCAGCGCGCCCTCGCCGGCGGGCTGCGGGCCCGCGAGGGCGGCGGCCACGTCACTCCCGGCGGCCGACGCCGCGGCAGCCGCGGCCAGGACGGCGCCGACGGGCCCGCTCGCGGCCTGCGCCGCCGGGTGCGCCCAGGCGCTGGCCGGCGCCACGCCCGCGCGCAGCAGCGCGGCGACCTCCGCCACCGCCTGCGCGACGTCCTCGACCGCCGCCGCGGCCGGGGCCCGGCGGCGGGCCCACCCGGCGAGGACCGCCGCCCGCGCCCGCCGGCCCCGGGACGCGGTCGCCCCGGCGCGCACCGGCGGCGCGACGCGCACCGGCCCGCGCACCGGCCCGCGCACCGGCCCGGCCAGGACGGCGGCGCCGACCAGCAGGGCGGCCAGCACGGCCCCTGCGCTCACCACGGGCTCACCACGGGCCTCACCACGGGCTCACCACGGGCCTCACCACGGCCTTCCCCGGCCAGGCCGAGGCGCTGGGCCAGCTCGGGCCAGGCCCGTTCCACCGCACCCGGCGCGGCCGGGTCGTCGGGGTCGGCGCTCAGCGCGGGGACCACGGCCAGGGCCCCGTGCCGGTCGCGGGCGACGATGCCGACCTCCGCGACGCGGCGCAGGCCCGCGTCGCGGCGCAGGTGCAGCACCACGTGCAGCGCGCTCGCGGCCTGAGCGGCGAGGGCCGCGCGGTCCAGGCCGGCGAGGGCGCCGAGAGCCTCCAGCCGCGCCGGGACGTCGGCGGCCGCGTTCGCGTGCACGGTGCCGCACCCGCCCTCGTGCCCGGTGTTCAGCGCCGCGAGCAGGTCACGGACCTCCGCGCCGCGGCACTCCCCGACGACGATGCGGTCCGGGCGCATGCGCAGGGCCTGGCGCACGAGGTCGTCCAGGCCGACGGCGCCGGCGCCCTCGACGTTGCCGTGCCGCGCCTGCAGGCGCACCACGTGCGGGTGCACCGGCGCCAGCTCCCCGGCGTCCTCGACGAGCAGGAGGCGCTCGAACGGGTCGGCCAGCCCCAGCAGGGACGACAGGACCGTGGTCTTGCCGCTGCCGGTGCCGCCGCTGACGAGGAAGGACAGCCGGCGGCGCACGAGCGCGCGCAGCACCGGCGCCCACGACGGCGGCACCGCGCCCGCGGCCACGAGGTCCTCGAGGGAGAAGGCGCGCCGCCGCGGCACGCGCAGCGACAGCAGGGTGCCGTCGGGCGAGAGGGGCGGCAGCACCGCGTGCAGCCGCACGCCGTCCGGCAGCCGCGCGTCGACCCACGGGCTGGACTCGTCCAGGCGGCGCCCTCCGACCGCGGCCAGGCGCACCGCCAGGGCCCGCAGCGCCGCCTCGCCGCCGAGGTCGAGGTCCACGCGGCGCGGTCCCTCGCCGCGGTCCACCCACACCGAGCCCGCGCCGTTGACGAGCACGTCGGTGACGCCGGGCGCGTCCAGCAGCGGCTGCAGCGGGCCGGCCCCGAGGATCTGCGCGCCCACCCGCCGGGAGGCGTCCAGGACGCCGTCCGCGCCCAGGACCGAGGTGGCCGCCACGGCGCTGACCAGCTCCGCGCCGCCCGGTGCGGGACCGGGCAGGCCGGTGCGCACGCGGTCGACGAGGGCTCCCGGCGGCGCGCCGGGAGCACCGCTGGACGCGCCGCGGCGGCTCACGCGGCACCGACGGCGGGCGCCTCGTCCTCCACCGCCGCCAGCACCGCCTGGCAGCAGGCGGCGAGGGCGCCGCGCCGGCGGCTGCCGGGCGGCTCGCCGCGGTCGAGCGCCGCGCGCAGCCCGGCCTCGGGCGCGGTGCGGGCCAGGAGCGGCAGCTCCAGCGCGTCCGCGAGCGCGGCGGCGCCCACGCCCGCGCGGGGCGGGACGACGGCGACCACGCGCAGGTCGCCGGTGTGCGGGGCGACCAGGTCGCGCACCCGGCGCGCGGAGGCCACGGCCCGCACCTCGGCGGGGACCACGAGCAGCAGGAGGTCGAGGCGCCACAGCGCCGCGACGGTGGCGGGGTCGTCGCGGCGCGGGAGGTCGACGACGACGAGGTCGCTGCCGCGCGCACCGGCGTCCAGCACCGCCTCGACCGCCGGCGCCGGCGCCGGCAGCGGGGCGCCCCCGCCGGGCTCGCGCCCCCACGCCAGCACCGGGACGCCCTCGGCGACCGGCAGCGCCTCGCGCAGCAGGGACGCCCGCACCGTGCCCCGGGCGGCCGCGAGGTCCGCCCACCGCAGGCCGGCGGCGTCCTCCGCGCCGAGCAGCAGGTCCAGACCGCCGCCCAGGGGGTCGCCGTCGACGAGGAGCGCCCGGCGCCGGCGCGCGGCGGTCACGGCCAGCGCGGCCGCCAGCACGGACGCGCCGGCGCCGCCGCGCCCCCCGACGACGCCCACGACGCGGCCCCCGGCCCCGGGCGGCTCCCCGGCGCGCGCCAGGTGGTGCAGGAGGGCCTGCTCGCCGTCCGGGAGCACCAGCACCTCCTGGGCGCCGACCTCGACCGCCGAGCGCCACACCCGCTCGCCCGCGCCCGGGAGCGCGAGGAGCACCGTCCCGCCGCGCCGCACCGGCACCCCGAGCGCCGCGGCGTCGTCGCCGAGCAGGACGAGCTCGGCGTCCAGCCACGCCCGGCGCGCCGCCCCGGCGTCCACGACGACGTCCACGGGCACCGAGGCGGCCGCCGCCAGGCGCCCGACCTCCTCCACCAGCACCGACCGCCGCGTCACCAGCAGCACCCCCGCCACCCGGACCCTCCTCCGCACCGCGGTCCCCGCGGACCCGCCCGACACACCCCGGCGCCCGAGTCGGCACCCGTGGCGGCCAGGCTGGCGGCGCGAGGGCCCGACCGGGCCCGTCCGCGGGGCGCCTGTGGACGGCGGGACGTCGGGGCCGCCTGTGGGCAGGAGGTGGGCGGGACGTGGGCGCGCGGCCGGTGCTCCGCACCCGGCAGGGGAAACCCGGCGCCGGAACTCGCGGGTCACGGTCCGTACCCAGGACGGGACGGAGCGTTCGATCGCGGTCGACGCACCGGTGTCCGAGGAGACGACGCGGGCGCCGCGCCGTGCCTGCTCACCTGGTGAGACGGCTGCTTGACGAAGCGCCGGGCGCAGGGTGTCATGACCCGGCCACCGGCGACGGCGCCGGTCCGTGACGAGGAGGTCGCATGTCCGTCGAGAACCGCGTGGGCGCTGTGCCGGCGGGTGAGCCGCCGGGTCGCGCCACGGCGTTCGAGGAGGTGCACGGGAGCTGCGAGTTCGAGGCCCTCAAGCGCAGCTTCCGCCGGGTGATCTTCCCCGCCACGGCCGTGTTCCTGGCCTGGTACTTCCTCTACGTCCTCCTCGCCGCCTTCGCCCAGGACTTCATGGCCACGCGCCTGATCGGCAACATCAACGTGGGCCTGGTCTTCGGGCTCCTGCAGTTCGTCAGCACGTTCGCGATCACCATGGCGTACCGGCGCTGGGCCGACCGCACGTACGACCCGGCGGCGACGGCGCTGCGCGAGCGCATCGAGGGCGGCACCGCCGCCGGGGGCCACCGGTGAGCCCCGTGCTCGCGGCGGCCGCCGCGCCCGTGGCGCCGGGCAACCCCCTGGTCAACATCGCCATCTTCGCCGCGTTCGTCGTGGTGACGATGGTGATCGTCCTGCGGGCGTCGCGGAACAACCAGACCGCGGCGGACTACTACGCCGGCGGCCGCTCCTTCACCGGCCCGCAGAACGGCACCGCGATCGCCGGCGACTACCTGTCCGCGGCGAGCTTCCTCGGCATCGCCGGCGCGATCGCCCTCAACGGCTACGACGGCTTCCTGTACTCCATCGGCTTCCTCGTGGCGTGGCTGGTCGCGCTGCTGCTGGTGGCGGAGATGCTGCGCAACACGGGCCGCTTCACGATGGCCGACGTCCTGAGCTTCCGGCTGCGCCAGCGGCCGGTGCGCATGGCCGCGGCGCTGGCGACCCTGGCGGTCTGCTTCTTCTACCTGCTGGCCCAGATGGCCGGCGCCGGCGGCCTCGTCGCCCTGCTGCTGGGCATCAGCGGCACGGCCGGCCAGTACGTCGTCGTGGCCATCGTCGGCGCCCTGATGCTCTTCTACGTCCTCGTCGGCGGCATGAAGGGCACCACGTGGGTGCAGATCGTCAAGGCCGTCCTGCTCATCGGCGGCGCCGCCGTGATGACGGTGTGGGTGCTCGCCCTGTACGGGTTCAACATCTCCGGCCTGCTCGGCGACGCGGTGGCGACGGCGACGGCGCAGGGCGTGGAGAACGCGCAGGGCCTGCTCGACCCGGGCCGCCAGTACGGCGCCACGACCCTCACAAAGATCAACTTCATCTCGCTGGCGCTGGCCCTGGTGCTCGGCACCGCCGGCCTGCCGCACGTGCTGATGCGCTTCTACACGGTGCCCGACGCCAAGGAGGCCCGGCGCAGCGTGGTGTGGGCGATCTGGCTGATCGGCCTGTTCTACCTGTTCACCCTCGTCCTCGGCTTCGGCGCCGGCGCCCTCGTCGGGCCGGAGGCCATCCGGGCCGCTCCGGGCGGCCCGAACAGCGCCGCGCTCCTGCTCGCGTACGAGCTCGGCGGCACGCTGCTGCTCGGGTTCATCGCCGCCGTCGCGTTCGCCACGATCCTCGCCGTGGTGGCGGGCCTGGCGATCACGGCCGCGACGTCCTTCGCCCACGACATCTACGCCAGCGTCATCAAGCGCGGGCAGGTGGACCCCAACGCCGAGGTGAAGGTCGCCCGGCGCACGGTCGTCGTCATCGGCATCGTCGCCATCGTGGGCGGCATGGCCGCCATCGGCCAGAACATCGCCTTCCTCGTGGCCCTCGCCTTCGCCGTGGCGGCGAGCGCGAACCTGCCGACGATCGTCTACTCGCTGTTCTGGAAGCGGTTCAACACCCGCGGCGCGCTGTGGGCCATCTACGGGGGCCTGATCAGCTGCATCACGCTGATCGCCTTCTCTCCCGTGGTCAGCGGCAAGGTCGACCCGGCCACCGGGGCGAGCCTGTCGATGATCAAGGACACCGCGGTGGACTTCTCGCTGTTCCCCCTCGAGAACCCGGGGATCGTCTCGATCCCGCTGGCGTTCTTCCTCGGCTGGCTCGGCACCGTGACGAGCAAGCCGGAGCGGGAGCACGACGCCAAGCACGCGGAGATGGAGGTGCGCGCCCTGACCGGCGCGGGAGCGGAGAAGGCCGTCGCCCACTGACCTCCCCTCCCGGCGGCGCCCCCGTCGCGGTCCTCGGCGACCGCGACGGGGGCGCCCTCGCGCAGCTCCCGAGGTGGCGCTGACCCGCGGCCGAGCGACGTGCCGGCCGTCGTCCCGGTCACCGGCCTCCCGGCGCCGCGCCTAGGGTCGGGGCGTGGCGCAGCACCACCGCACAGGGCACGGCGACTCGGACGCGGACCTGGACGCCGACCTCGACGCGCCGGCCGACGCGCCGGCCGACGCGCCGGCCGGCCCGGACGCCGTCGCTCCCCGCGCCCCGGAGCCGGCACGCGCTCCCCACCCGCCCGCGGGCGCCGGGTCCCGGGCCCGGCGCTCGCTGCTGGAGTGGCCCGAGCGCTCGCCCGCGTGGCTGCGCGGGCCCGCGGTGGTGCTCGTGGCCGCCGCCACCGCGGCGTCCCTGACGTGGGCGCTCGGCGTGCGGCACGCGCGCGCCGGGATCGCGCAGGAGGCGGCGGCCACCGCGGCGGCGGCGTCCCTGCAGGTCGGCACGCCGCACGTCAGCGGGGAGGACGCCGCGGGCGGCGACCCCGGCTCCGCCGTCCGCGTGCTCGTGCCGCTGTCCAACCGGGGCGCGCAGCCCGTGCGGGTCTCGGTGCTGGGCATCTCCTCCCTGGAGGACCGCGTGCTGCGGGCGTCGGAGCCCACGGCCGTCGGGCCGGGTCGGAGCGCGGTGGCGCTGCTGCTGCTGGAGGGCGGGTGCGAGGGCGTGCCGGGCCCGGACGAGCTGGACGGGGTGCCGGGCGAGGCGCCGGACGACGCACCGGACGAGGCGCCGGACGACGGCGGGCACGAGCTCGTCCGCCTGTCGCTGGAGGCCGCCGGGCAGGTGCGCGAGCTCGAGGTGCCCTACACCGGCGATGGCTACGACGGCGCCCTCGCGCAGCTGTCGTGGCAGTGCCGGCCCTGGGGCGGCAGCAGCGCGGTGCTGGCCTCCGGGCGGGTCCTGGACGACGGGCGGGTGCGCTTCGCGGTCACCAACGTCGGGCGCGCGGCGGCCACCGTGGACGTGCAGGGCTCCCTCAGCCTCGGCGTGCGCAGCGACCCCGCGCTGCCGCTCGACCTGCCCTCCGGGGAGCAGGTGGAGGTCGTGCTCTCCCTGGCGCCGGACTGCGGGCGGATCGCGGAGGGGCAGTCCCAGGAGGTGGACCTCGTGGCGCTGCCGCGCGACGTCCCGGCCGAGGACGGCGCGCCGAGCGCGGAGGTGCTCTCGGACCAGCTGACGATCGCCCCCTGGGTCGCGCGGCAGGTCGCCCTGGCCTGCGGCTGAGCGCCCGCGGCCGCGCACCTGCGGTCGCGGCCGAGCGTCCGCGCCCGCGCGCAGCCCCGGCCCGGTGGCCCGCTCCCCCGGGCGTCGTTACCGTGGCCGCGGGTGTGCCGGGAAGCCTGGTCGGCGGGTGGTGCCGCCTGCCCCCGACCGAGGAGCCCTGATGCCGAGCACGCCGTCCCGACGCCTGCTGCCCCGCCCGGCCGAGCCGTGGTACGTCGCCGAGCTGCTGCGCACCGAGACGGCCGGCGGCCTGCTGCTGCTGGGCGCCGCCGTCGTGGCGATGGCGTGGGCCAACTCCCCCTGGTCGGGGGCCTACGAGGCGCTGCGCGAGCTGAGGGTCGGCCCCGCGGCGCTGCACCTGGACCTCTCGCTGCGCGCCTGGGCGGCCGACGGGCTGCTGGCGGTGTTCTTCTTCGTCGCCGGCCTCGAGCTCAAGCGCGAGTTCGTCGTGGGCGACCTGCGCTCGCCCGCGCGGGCGGCGCTGCCCGTGCTGGCCGCGGTCGGCGGCATGGTGGTTCCGGCGCTGCTCTACGTCGCCGTCAACCTCGCCGCGGGCGGCCCGCTGCGCGGCTGGGCGGTGCCCACGGCCACCGACATCGCGTTCGCGCTCGGGGTGCTGGCCGTGATCGGGTCCGCGCTGCCGGGGTCCCTGCGGGCCTTCCTGCTGACCCTGGCCGTGGTCGACGACCTCCTGGCCATCGTCGTGATCGCCGTCTTCTACACCGCGGAGCTGGCCTGGCTGCCGCTGCTGGCGGCGCTGGCGCCGCTGACGGCCTTCCGCCTCCTCATGACCCGCGGGGTCACGCGCTGGTACCTGCTGCTGCCCCTGGCCGCGGCCGCGTGGGTCCTGGTGCACGAGTCGGGGGTGCACGCGACGATCGCCGGTGTCGCCCTGGGCCTGCTCGTGCCGGTGCACCTGTCCGGGCGCGAGGGCCCGCAGGTGGCCCACGACGTCGAGCACGCGGTGCGCCCGTTCTCCGCGGGCGTCGCCGTCCCCGTCTTCGCGCTCCTCGCCGCCGGGGTGTCCGTCTCCGGCGGCGAGGGGCTCTCCGCGGCGCTGCGGGACCCGGTGACCCTCGGGGTCGTCGCCGGCCTGGTCGCCGGCAAGGCGGTCGGCATCGTCGGCACGACCTGGCTGGTCTCCCGGTTCACGCGCGCGGAGCTGGACCCCGACCTGCGCTGGGCCGACCTCGTGGGCCTGGGCCTGCTCGGCGGCATCGGGTTCACGGTCTCCCTGCTCATCGGGGAGCTGGCGTTCGGCGCGGGCACGCCGGAGGACGAGCACGCCCGCCTCGGCGTCCTGGTCGGCTCCCTCGCCTCCGCCCTGCTGGCGGCCGCGCTGCTCAGCGCCCGCAACCGGGCCTACCGCAGGATCAGCGCGCAGGAGGAGCGGGACGAGGACCAGGACGGCGTCCCGGACGCCTGGCAGCGGCCCTCCCCGGACGGCGCAGCGCCCGCGAGCGCCGCGGACCCGCGCCCCCTACCCTCTGACGGAGTCGAGGGGCGTGATCGGCCGCGCCGTGGACAGGAGGCACCGTGAGCCACCCGCAGGGGACGACAGGACGCACGACCAGCCACCCGCTGGGCACGACGCAGGGGGCGGCAGGGCACGGCGGCGGCCAGGAGCGCACGATCGGCCAGCTGGTCGTCGACGCGACGCGGGACCTCTCCCAGCTCCTGCGGGCCGAGGTCGCGCTGGCCAAGGCCGAGATCGCCAAGGAGGCCAAGCAGGGCGCCATCGGCGCGAGCCTGTTCATCGCCGCGGCCGTCTTCGGCTTCCTGGGCCTGATCTTCGTGCTGCTCACCATCGCCTGGGCCCTCGCCCTCGTGATGCCGACGTGGCTGGCCTTCCTGATCGTCGCCGTCCTCCTCCTCGTTGTCGCGGGCGTGCTCGCGCTGATCGGGCGCGGGCGGGTCAAGCAGGTCGGGCCCCCCGTGCGCACGATCGAGACCTCCAAGCGGTCGGTCGAGGCCCTCAAGGGCCGCCACTGAGCCCGCTCGGGCGCACCGAGGCCGCCGACGGCGGTCCCGTCGACGCGGCCGAGCTGCTCGTGCCCGGCCCGTGGCGCCACCGCTTCGTGGCCGCCAACGGCAACCGGTTCCACGTCGCCGAGTCCGGCCCGGACGACGGCAGCGCCCCCCTCGTCGTCCTGCTCCACGGGTTCCCGCAGTGCTGGCAGGCCTGGGAGCACCAGCTGCCGGCGCTGGCGGTGGCCGGCTACCGGGCCGTGGCGATGGACCTGCGCGGCTACGGCGCCTCGGACAAGCCGCCCCGCGGCTACGACACCCCGACCCTGGCGGCGGACGTCGCGGGGACCATCCGCTCCCTGGGCGCCTCCCGCGCGGTCGTCGCGGGCAGCGGGTGGGGCGCGTGGATCGCGTGGTCCATGCCGGCGCTGGAGCCGGCGAGCACCGCGGCCGTCGCGGCGCTGTCCGCGCCGCACCCGCTGGGCCTGCGCCGCCGCGGCGCCCGCGACGTGGTGACGAGCCCGGCGGCGCGGCTGGTCGCGTCGTTCCAGGTGCCCGTGCTGCCGGAGCGGGCGGTGCGCGACGGCTCCCTCGTCGAGCGCGTGCTCACCGAGTGGGGCGCTCCGGGCTGGCCGCCGCCGGAGGTGCTGCGCCGCTCCCAGGAGGCGATGCGCGTGCCCTTCACCGCCCACGCCGCCCTGGAGTACTACCGGTGGGCGGTGCGCTCGGTGGGCCGCCGCGACGGGCGGGCCTTCGCCGCGGCCGTCGCCCGCCCGGTGCCGGTGCCCGTGCTGCAGGTGCACGGCGGGCGGGACGGCGCGGTGCCGGCGGCGCTCGCGCGCGGCAGCGCCTCCTGGGCGGGCGACGCCTACCGCTTCGCCCTCGTGCCCGGTGCGGGGCACTTCCTCCCCGAGGAGGCGCCGGAGGAGACCTCGGCGCTGCTCCTGGACTGGCTCGCCGGCCTGCCGCGCTGACCGGCGCTGACCGGCGCTGACCGGCGCTGACCGGCGCTGACCGGCGCTGACCGGCGCTGACCCGCGCTGACCCGCGCTGACCCGCGCTGACCGGCACTGGCGGTGCCGAGCGCGCTCGCTCAGGCGGCGGCGCAGGTGCCGGTGTCGACGGGCGCGGCGGCCTCCTGGGCGCCCTGCAGCACGGGCGCCGCCTCGGCCAGGGTCAGCGCGTACCCGGTCTGCGGGTCGTCGAGGGAGCGGGCGAAGACGACGCCGACGACGCTGCCGCCGGCGTCCAGCAGCGGGCCGCCGGAGTTGCCGGGCTCCACCCTCGCGGCGAGGGAGTACACCTCGCGCTCGACCTCCCCCTGCCCGTGGATGTCGTGGCCCCGGGCGCGCACGACGTCGCGCACGCGGGCCGGCACGGAGGTGAACGGGCCGTCCTGCGGGAAGCCGACGACGACGGCGTCCGCGCTCGGCTCCAGGTCCTGCCCCAGGCCGAGGGGCTCCGCGCGCAGCCCCGGCACCGCGAGCACCGCCAGGTCGCGCGCGGGGTCGAAGACCACCACGGTCGCCGGCAGCAGCGGCCCCTGCCCCGTCACCTGCACGGACGGCGCGTGCACGCCCGCGACGACGTGGGCGTTGGTGACCACGCGCCGGGGCGCCACGACGAAGCCGCTGCCCTCCCGACCGGCCGAGCACTCCAGCGCCAGGCCCGTGACCTTCACGGTGCCGCCGGCGGCCGCGGCGGCCGCGGGCGCGACGACGGCCGCGTCGGGCGGGGCGACCGGCTGGATCGTCTCGCGCCCGGTGCCCCTGAACACGCGCGGGAAGTCCTGGGCCTCGACCACGGAGCGGAACCCGGCCGACAGGTCCGCCGCCTGCGGCGGCACGACCCGGTCGATGGCCTCCACCACCCGCGAGGAGGCCACCGCCCGCGCCAGGGACGGCAGCGGGCCGGCGCGCACCGCCCCGGCCACGAACCACACGACGAGGCTGACCGCCACCACGGCGGCCACGGCGCCCAGGGCGGAGTCCAGCGCCCGGGCCGGGCGCCACGTGACCACCGAGCGCACCCGGCGCCCGAGCAGCGACCCGAGGACCTGACCGGCCCACGCGAGCAGCAGGACGCCGACGACCGTCACGAGCGTGCGCCGCCACCCCGGTGACCACTGCGCCACCAGCTCCGGCAGCAGCGCCATGCCGGCCAGCGCGCCGCCGACGAAGCCCGCGACGGACAGCACCGCCACGACCAGGCCCTGGCGCAGCCCGGACAGCGCGTAGGCCACGAGCACCACGAGCAGGACGCCGTCGAGCACCGTCACCGCGGCACCACCGGCCCGCTGGGGGGCGTGCCCGGCACGCCGGCCCACCGCTCGGGCAGCGCCAGCTCCCGCGCGGCGTCCCAGGGCCGCTCCAGGCCCGCCAGGCGCAGCACGGCCCCGAGCAGGCCCGCCGTGAAGCCCCACACCAGCACGTCGTCCACGTCGAAGGCGGGCCCGCGCCAGCCGCTCGGGTGGCGCACGGTCACGCGGGCCCGCGGGTCCACGAGCGCCGGCAGGGGCACGCGCAGCACCCGGGCGACCTCGCGCGGGTCCGCCGCGGCCAGCGGCTGCGGCCGCACCTGCCAGGCGAGCACCGGGGTGACGAGGAAGCCCGAGCGCGCCACGTGCAGGGCCGGCAGCACCCCGAGCACATCGACCCCCGCGGGCGACAGCCCGGTCTCCTCGCGCGCCTCGCGCAGCGCCGCCACCACCGGGTCGCCGCCGTCGGCCGCGTCCACCGCCCCGCCGGGGAAGGCGACCTGGCCGGGGTGGGCGCGCAGGCCCGCGGCCCGCTCGAGCAGGACGACGTCCCCGCGCCCGTCCGCGCCGGGCCCGAGGAGCACCAGGACGGCCGCCGCGCGCGTCGCGGCCCCCGCGGGGGGCGCGAACTGCGCGAGGTCGTCGGGGAGGGCGTCGGGCAGCGCGGCGGCCAGGACGCGCAGGAACGCCGGGCGGTCCGCGGCCGCGGTCACCGCCGCGCTCGCGGGAGCCGACCCGGGTCGCCGTCCGCGGCGCCGTCCGGGCCGCCGTCCGGGCCGCCGCCGGAGCCACCGCCCGCGAGCGCGGCCTCCTCGGCGCGCCGGACCACCTGCACCGCCGTCGCGTCCTTGACGAGGGCCGCGGCCCGCGCCGGGTCGCTCTCCCCGGTGCCGGAGCTGGGGCAGTCGCGGGCCACGGGGCACGCGCCGCAGGCCGGGCGCCGCGCGTGGCACGTCAGGCGGCCGTGGAAGATCATCCGGTGGGACAGCGGGGTCCAGTCCCGGCGGGGGAAGAGCGCGGCCAGGTCCGCCTCCACGGCGACGGGGTCGTCCTCCTGCGTCCACCCGAAGCGGCGCGCGAGGCGGCCGACGTGGGTGTCGACGGTGATGCCCGGCTGCCCGAACGCGTCGCCGAGGACGACGTTGGCCGTCTTGCGCCCCACGCCGGGCAGGGCGACGAGGTCCTCCAGGCGGGCCGGCACCTCGCCGCCGCAGCGGTCGACGAGCTGGGCGGCCAGCGCCTGCACCGAGGCCGCCTTCGCGCGGAAGAAGCCGACCGGGCGCAGGAGCTCCTCCAGCTCCGCGCGGTCGGCCGCCGCGAGCGCCACCAGGGTCGGGTACCGGGCGAAGAGCGCGGGCGTGACGGAGTTGACGCGCACGTCGGTGGTCTGCGCGGACAGCACCGTGGCCACGAGCAGCTCGAACGGGGAGGTGAACGCCAGCTCGCAGCCGGCGTCGGGGTAGCGCTGCGCGAGCGCGCGGTGCACGCGCCGGGCCCTGCGGGTGAGGGCGAGCGGGGACTCGGGCGCGGAGGGGGGCGCGGACCAGGGCGCGGAGGGGGGCGCGGTCCCGGGCCGCGTCCGCACCTGCTCCACGGGCCCCAGGGTACGGGGGTCAGCGGGCGGTCAGTGGGCGCGGCGGCGCAGCCGCTCGACCTCCACGAGCACGACCGAGCGGGCCTCCAGCCGCAGCCAGCCGCGGGCGGCGAAGTCCGCGAGCGCCTTGTTGACCGTCTCGCGCGAGGCCCCGACGAGCTGGGCCAGCTCCTCCTGCGTCAGGTCGTGCTGCACCCGCAGCCCCGCCTCGGTGGGGCGCCCGAAGCGCTGGGCCAGGTCGAGCAGCGTCTTGGCCACGCGGCCGGGCACGTCGGTGAAGACCAGGTCGGCGAGCACCTCGTTGGTGCGGCGCAGCCGCCGCGCGAGCGCGCGCAGCAGGTGCGAGGCGACCTCCGGGCGGCCGGCGACCCAGCGGCGCAGGTCGTCGAAGTCGAGGGCGGCCAGGCGCGTCGCCGAGACGGCCGTCGCGGACGACGTGCGCGGGCCCGGGTCGAACCAGGACAGCTCGCCGAACATCTCCCCCGGCCCCAGGACGGCGAGCAGCTGCTCGCGGCCGTCCGGGGCGGCGCGACCGAGCTTGATCTTGCCGGTGTCGACCACGTACAGCGCGTGGGCCGGGTCGCCCACCCCGAAGAGCACGTCGCCGCGGCGCAGCGAGACCTCGGTGACCATCCCGAGCAACGCGGACGCCGAGTCCTCGTCGAGCCCCTGGAACAGGGGCGCGCGTCGCACCACCCGCTCGTCCACCCCGGCAGTGTGCCGCAGGGAGCGCCCGCGGACCTCCCCGGAGCGGTTCCCGGCGATCACGGGTCGGGCGGCGCCGCGCCGCCCCGCCGCGCGGAGCGCTCCTGCTCCGCCAGGTGCTCCAGCGCCGCGGCCGCCGTCCGCTCGGCCGCGGCGCGCAGGACGGGCTGGTCCGCGAGCTCGGGGTAGACCGCCGCGACGAGGGCGGCCGGCGTGCGCGCGCCGGCCGCGAGGGCCCGGCGTACCTGCTCCAGCCGCCGCGCGCGGTGCTCCAGCAGCTCCTCGAGCACGGCGGCGGCGCCGGTGCGCACGGGCCCGTGCCCGGGCAGGAGCACCAGGTCCGGGCGCTCGCGCGCGAGGTCCAGCAGGCGGCGCAGGGACGCCAGGTGCGGCCCGAGCCGGCCGTCGGGGGCGGCGACGACGCTGCTGCCGCGGCCCAGCACGGTGTCGCCCGTGAGCAGCCGGTCAGGCTCCCCGCCCGCCCCCAGCAGGAGGTAGCAGCGCGAGTCGCTCGTGTGGCCCGGCGTGGCGAGCACCCGCAGGTCCAGGCCGCCGAGCGCCCCGCCGGTGAGGACCTCCCCCTCCCCCGGCGCGGGGGCCCGCGGGTGCGGGGGCAGGCGCGCGGCCGCGAGCAGGCCCGGGACGCCGTCGGCGTGGTCGGGGTGGCCGTGGGTCAGCAGCACCCGCGCGAGCACCGCGCCGCGGGCCGCGACGGCGTCGAGGACGGCGCGCCGGTGCGCCGCGTCGTCCGGACCGGGGTCGACCACCACGGCGCCGGGCGCGCCGGGGGCGTGCAGCACCCAGGTGTTCGTGCCCTCCAGCGTCATCGGCCCCGGGTTCGGGGCGAGGACGCGGGTGGCGCGGGCCTGCGTCACCGGCGGCTCACGAGCCGTCGGCGACCTCGACGACGAGCTCGACCTCCACCGGGGCGCCCAGCGGCAGCGACGCGACGCCGACGGCGCTGCGCGCGTGGCGCCCGGCCTCGCCGAGGACGTCGAGGAGCAGCCGGCTCGCGCCGTCGACGACGCCGGGCTGGCCCGTGAACCCGGGCGCGCTGGCGACGTAGCCGACGAGCTTGACCGCGCGCACCCGCTCCAGCCCGCCGACCTCGGCGGCGACGACGGCGAGGGCGTTGAGGGCCGCCGTGGCGGCGAGCTCGCGGGCGCGCTCGGGAGGCACCTGGTCCGAGCCCTCGGCGACCTGGCCGGTGACCTCCAGGGCGCCGTCCACGAAGGGCAGCTGCCCGGAGGTGAAGAGGAGGGACCCCGTGCGCACCGCCCGCACGTACGCCGCGACGGGCGCCGGCGGGCTCGGCAGCGCCAGCCCGAGCCCGGCGAGGCGATGCGCCGGGGTGCTCACGCCTTCTCGCGCTTGAGGTAGGCCACCAGCCCCTGCCCGTTCGGGCCCGGCACGACCTGCACGAGCTCCCAGCCCTCGTCGCCGAAGTTGTCGAGGATCGCCTTGGTGCTGTGCACGATCAGCGGCGCCGTCAGGTACTCCCACTTGGCCATGCGCGCGAGCCTAGTGGCGGGCGGGAGCGCGCGGCGGCCGGCGGCGGGGGTCCCCGGCCCCTCACGGCCGAGTGCTGCTCAGGCGCTGCTCAGGCGGTGCGGACGGTGCTGGCCGCGCCGGCGCGGTCGGCCTCGGCGGCGGCGCGGTCGGCCTCGGCGGCGGCGCGCTCGTGCTCGGCGCGGGCGGTCTCCAGCAGCCGGCGCCAGGACGTCACGTTGGGACGGCGCTTGAGCACCGCGCGGCGCTCGCGCTCGGTCATGCCGCCCCAGACGCCGAACTCGATGCGGTTGTCGAGCGCGTCGGCCAGGCACTCGGTGCGCACCGGGCAGGCCTTGCAGACGATCTTGGCCTTGTTCTGCTCCGCACCCTGGACGAACAGGGCGTCGGGGTCGCTCTGGCGGCAGGCGGCCTGGGTCGTCCACTGCGGCGGCTCGAGCAGCATGTCGTACCTCTCGTCGGTCTCCGGCGGGGGGAAGGGCCGCCGGTCACCCGGCCCGGCGCCGGCTCGCGGCCCCGGATCGGCTGATCCGGGGGAAACCGGACCAAGTGACGCGGATGACGCTAGGTCGGTCCTCTCGCCGCGCCCACGGCTCGACCGGACCATTCTGTGACTATCCTGTGACTACCTGTAACTAGTCACCAAGCGATTACGGTGCGTGATGTCAGCCGGCACGGCCGTGCGGCCGTACCCTCGTGACATGGCGCAGCGGCCTCCCGCCCCCACGTCCAGCACGCCCCCCGACCCCTCCGGCCCCGCGGCGGCGGGCGGCTCCCCGGGGTCCCGTCCGGCTCCCCGCACGGCCCCCGGCGCGTCCGGGCGCCGCACGACGCACCGCACGACGCACCGCACGGCCAAGCTGCTGGCCGGCTTCCTGGCGGCGAGCGTGGGCGCGGGCGTGATGGCGGCCGGGCTGGTCCTGCCGGCGGTGGCGGTGGCGGGCACGGCGACCAAGGGCACGGTCGAGCTGTTCGACAGCCTGCCCGCCGAGCTCGAGGAGCAGCCGCTGTCCCAGCAGTCGCGCATCCTCTACGCGGACGGCTCGCTGATGGCGACCTTCTACTACGAGAACCGCGTCGTGGTGCCCCTGTCCGAGATGTCCCCGCTCGTGCAGTCCGCGGTCGTCGCCGTCGAGGACTCCCGCTTCTTCCAGCACGGCGGCGTCGACCCGCAGGGCATGACCCGGGCGTTCGTGCAGAACCTCAACAGCGACGACGTCCAGGGCGCCTCGACCCTCACCCAGCAGTGGATCAAGAACGTGCAGGTGGAGCAGGCCCTCTCGCAGCTGCCCCCGGGCGCGTCGCTGGAGGAGCGCCAGGCGGCCTTCGCGGACGCGACCCAGCGCAGCGGCATCGAGGGCTACACGCGCAAGCTGCGCGAGGTCAAGCTCGCGATCGCGGCGGAGCAGCGCCTGAGCAAGGAGGAGATCCTCGAGCGCTACCTCAACATCGCGAACTTCGCCGGCGGCCAGTACGGCGTCGAGGCCGCCAGCCGGCACTGGTTCAACAAGTCCGCCAAGGACCTCTCGCTGCCGGACGCCGCGCTGCTGGCCGGCATCGTGCAGAACCCCACCGGCTACGACCCGGTGAACAACCCCCAGGACTCCCGGGCCCGTCGCGACGTCGTCCTCGGCCGGATGCTGGCGACGGGCGCCATCGACCAGGCCCAGCACGACGAGGCCGTCGCGGTGCCGCTGGAGGCGCAGCTGGACGTGCAGGAGACGCCCAACGGCTGCGTGCAGGCCGGGGGCGCGGGGTTCTTCTGCGACTACGTCGTCGAGACCCTGCTGGAGGACCCCGCCTTCGGGGAGGACCGCGCCGAGCGCACCCGCGTGCTCTACCGCGGCGGGCTCGAGGTCACCACGACGCTCGACCGCGCCAAGCAGGACGCCGCCGTCCAGGAGGTCAACGGCTTCGTGCCGGACGACGGCGCGGGCGTCGGCGCCTCGATCGTCTCGGTCGAGCCCGGCACCGGCAAGATCCTCGCGATGGCGCAGAACCGCGCCTTCGACCCCCGCTCGGAGAGCACCACGGGCGGCACCTCCATCAACTACAACGTCGACTACGCCATGGGCGGCTCGCACGGCTTCCAGCCGGGCTCGAACGCCAAGCCGATCGTCCTCGCGCAGTGGCTGGCCGCCGGCAACACCCTGATGGAGAGCGTCGAGGCGCCGCGCACGAAGGTCTGGCCCCCCAGCTCTTGGACGCTCGGCGCCTGCGCGCAGGGGCCCTACCTCGACACCTGGACGGTGCGCAACGCCGGCGACAGCGGGGTCGTCGGAGGGCGCCTGCCGGTGGTCGAGGCGACGTACCGCTCCATCAACACCGCCTACGCGGCGATGGAGAACCGGCTCCAGATGTGCGACGTGCAGGCGATGGCCAGCAGCCTCGGGGTGCACCAGGCCCAGAGCGGGGAGCCCCTCGCGCCGTACCCCAGCCTCGTGCTCGGCGGCTACGAGGTCGCCCCGCTGACCATGGCGAGCATGTACGCCACCTTCGCCGCGCAGGGCACGCACTGCACGCCCACGGCCGTCGTGCGCGTGAGCGACCCGGACGGCGCGGAGCTGCCCGTCCCGGCCCCGCAGTGCCGGCAGGCGATCAGCCCCGAGGTCGCCAACGGCGTCACGTACGCGCTCAAGGAGACGCTCGTGCGCGGCACGGCCCGCGGCCACGGCCTGGAGGGCCGGGTGGCGGCCGGCAAGACCGGGACGACGAACCAGAGCGTCGCGACGTGGTTCACCGGCTACACCCCGCAGCTGGCCACGTCGGTGTGGATCGGCTACCCCGGGGAGAGCGCGTCCCTCGACGGCGCGGTCATCGCGGGCCAGCGCCGCAGCCCCATGTACGGGGGCACCATCGCCGCGCCCATGTGGAAGGCGTACTCCGACCGCGCGCTGGCGGGCGCTCCGGCGCTTCCCTTCACGGACCCGCCGCCGGCGATGATCGGCCGGTCGACCGCGGCGCCCGAGCGGCAGGCCGCGTCCGGGTCGGACCCCGAGTCGGGGTCCGAGACGCCCTCGCGCCCGACGCGCCACAGCACCGGCGGCGGCGGCGACGGCGGTGGTGGTGGCCGCCCGGCGGCGGCGCCGGCGCCGGCGCAGGAGGTCCCCGTGCAGGAGGCGGTCGCGCCCGAGCCCGAGCCCGCTCCGGTCGAGGAGCAGGCCCCGGCGCCGGAGCCCGCGCCCGAGCAGCCGGCCGAGCCCCCCGCCGAGCCTCCCGCCGAGGACGCGCAGGGCTGACGGCGGAGCCGGCAGCGGGGCCGACAGCGGGACCGGCGCCCTCAGCCCTGCAGCTGGCGGCGCACCTCGGCGGCCAGCCGCGCGCCGTCCACCTGCGCACCGGCGCGAGGGCGGACGGCGCCCATGACGGCGCCCATGGCCGCTCTCCCGGTCCTCCCGGCCGAGGCCGCCGCGGCGACCTCCTCGGCCACCAGCGCGCGCAGCTGCTCGTCGGACAGCTGCGCGGGCAGGTAGGAGGTCAGCACCGCCTCCTCCGCGCGCTCGCGCTCGGCCTGGTCCGCGCGCCCGGCGCCGGCGAACGCGTCGGCGGCCTCGCGGCGCTTCTTGGCCTCGGTGCGCAGCACCGCGAGCACCTCCTCCTGCGACAGCTCGCGCGGGGAGTCCCCCGCCACCTCGGCGGCCTTGACGGCCGTCAGCGCCATGCGCAGCGTCGCCCTGCGCAGGTCGTCCTTCTCGCGCATCGCGGTGGTCAGGTCCTCGCGCAGCCTGTCCTGGAGCCGGTCGTCCGCCATGCCGCGCAGTCTCTCAGCGCGGCCCGCCGACGCAGCTTCCGCCCGCAGCCTCTGAGCGCGACCTCGGAGCGCCCGCCAGGATGAGGGGCGTGAGCAGCCGCACCACGACGTCCCTGGCCGCGCTGGGCGCCGCCGCCGCCGGGTGCCTGGCCTGGGGCGCCGGCGTGGAGGTGGGCTCCTACCGACTGCGGCGAGCCAGCGCGCCCGTCCTGCGCCCGGGGCAGGCGCCGATGACGGTGCTGCACCTGTCGGACCTGCACCTGACCCCCGCGCGCCGTCGCGAGGTCGCCTGGGTGCGGGCCCTCGCCGACCTCGAGCCGGACCTCGTCGTCGACACCGGGGACAACCTCGCCTCCGCGGCCGCCGTCCCGGTGGCCCTGGAGGCCCTGGAGCCGCTGCTGGCGCGCCCCGGCGCGTTCGTCCTCGGCTCCAACGACTACTTCGGGCCCCGGCCCGCGAACCCGGCGCAGTACCTGCTCGGCCCCTCGCGCCAGGACCGCCGGCGCGAGCCGCTGCCCACCGGTGACCTCGTCGCCGCTCTGAGCGCCGCAGGCTGGGCGGACCTGACCAACGCCCGGGCGCGCCTGTCGGTCGCCGGACGGCGCGTGGACCTCGTCGGCGTGGACGACCCCCACCTCGGCCTCGACCGGTACCTGGACGTCGCCGGCCCCGCCGACCCGGACGCCGACCTCACCGTGGGCGTCGCCCACGCCCCCTACCGGCGGGTGCTGGACGCGATGACCGCCGACGGGTGCGACCTGCTGCTGGCCGGGCACACCCACGGCGGGCAGCTGTGCGTGCCGGGCTTCGGCGCGCTCGTGACCAACTGCGACCTGCCCCGCTCGCACGCGAAGGGCCTGCACCGCTGGCAGCGCGGCCGCGCGAGCACGTGGCTGCACGTCAGCGCCGGCCTCGGCACCTCCCCGTACGCGCGCGTGCGCTTCGCGTGCCCGCCGGAGGCCACCCTGCTCACCCTCGTCGCCCGCACCTGACCCGCTCGGCTAGAGTGGTCGCGCTCCACGGGGTGTGGCGCAGCTTGGTAGCGCGCTTCGTTCGGGACGAAGAGGCCGCAGGTTCAAATCCTGTCACCCCGACACTCCCGTTGGTCGGCTGCTGACGCAGCCTCGCACCGGTCACCCGACCACGGCGCCGGTCAGCAGCGCCTCCTGGCGGTCACCCGGCCCGTGCGGTGTCCAGCCGCCCCAGCCGGGTACGGGACGCCGGTGCGCATCGAGCTCAAGCCCGTCTCCGACCAGGTCGTCGTCGTCATGGGCGCCTCCAGCGGCATCGGCCGCGCCGCGGCGCTCGCCCTGGCCCGCCGCGGCGCGACGGTCGTCGTCTCCGCCCGCCGGGAGGGCGCCCTGCGCTCCCTCGTCGAGGAGATCACCGCGGGCGGCGGCACCGCGACCGCCGTCGTCGCCGACGTGACCGACCCCGCCCAGGTGCGCGCGGTCGCGGACCGCGCGGCCGCCGAGCACGGCCGCCTCGACAGCTGGGTGCACCTGGCGGGCGTCGCCCTGTTCGCGGCCTTCGAGGACACGACGCCGGAGGAGTTCGCCCGCGTCGTCGACGTCAACCTGATGGGGCAGGTGCACGGCGCCGCCGCCGCGCTGCCGCACCTGCGCCGGGAGGGCCGCGGCGCCCTGGTGCACGTCACGTCGATGGGCGCCAAGCGCGGCGTGCCGCTGCAGAGCGCCTACATCGCCTCCAAGCACGCCGTCGACGGGTTCCTGGAGGTGCTGCGCATGGAGGTGCAGCGCTCCGGGGTCCCGATCAGCGTCACGCAGATCATGCCCGCGACGATCAACACCCCGCTGTTCGACCAGGCCCGCACCAAGCTGGGCGTCAAGCCCGTGGCGCCGCCGCCGGTCTACCAGCCGGACGTCGTCGTGGAGGCGATCCTGCACGCCGTGGAGCACCCGACCCGCGACATCGTCGTCGGCGCGGCGGCCAAGGCGATGGTCGTCGGCGAGAAGGTGGCCCCCCGCCTGCTCGACGCGCTCCTGGTCCGCTTCGGCTTCGAGGCGCACGACACCGGGCAGCCGAAGCCGGCGGACGCACCGGACAACCTCTTCGCCCCCCTCGACGGGTTCGCCACCGCGCAGGACGGCTTCGGCGACTCCGCCCTGCGCCGCAGCCTCTACACCAGGGCGCGGCTGAGCCCGCTCGGGCGCGCCCTGCCGGTGGCGGCGGTCGCGGGGGCCGCGGGGCTGGCGCTCAGGGCCGCTCGCCGCTGACCCCGGCGGCGTCCGGCTCGCCCGGCGCCTGCTGCGCCTGCTGCACGGGCGGCTCGTCGGCGGCCGCGGCCGCGTCGTCGACGAGCGCCGCCACCTGCTCGGGCACGTCCCCGACGCTGCTGTGGCCGGCGAAGGGCAGCCACGAGAAGCGGGCGCCCGGCACGAGCGCCGCGAGCCGCAGCGCCTGGCCCAGGGAGAGCACGTCGGCGGATCCCTGGGCGATCCGCACGGGGCAGCGCACCGCGCGGTAGTCCAGCTGGCCCTCGGGGAGGATCGCCCAGCGCAGCTGGCGCCAGAAGTCGTCCCCCCGGCCCATCGCCCGCACGAGCGCGGCGGCCTCCTCCGGGGAGGCCCGCCACCCGCGCGCCCGCAGCGGGAACAGGGCGAGGGTCCGCACCGCCGCCGGCTGCGCCAGCCGGTCCGCCACCGGGCTGGCCGCGCCGTAGACGAGGCGGGAGAGGCCGAGCAGCGCCGCCTGGAAGCCGCGCTCGGGCGGCGTGACGGGCCCCGTCGGCCCGATGGCCACCACGGAGCGGGCGCGGCCGCGCCGGGCGAGCTCGAGGGCCACGCGACCCCCCAGCGACACGCCGAGCACGTGCGGCAGCGCCACGCCGCGCTGGTCCAGCTCCGCCTCCACCGCGTCGGTCAGCCCCGCGACGTCCGACGTGCGGCCAGGAGGCAGGGGCGGTGAGTCGCCCTGTCCGGGCAGGTCGAGAGCGAGGACGTCGTAGCGCCGGGCGAGCAGCGGGAGCAGGGAGCGGAACTCCTCCCACGTGCTCCCGATGCCCGGCAGCGCCACGAGCGCCGGGCCGGTGCCCTCGCGGTGCACGTGCAGGGGCGGCAGCTGCGGGAGCGGCTCTGAGCGGGTGGTCACGAGCGCTCCTTGCCCGGACGGCGCCCCTTCACGCGCGGCCGGCGCCCACCCGCTCGGGGGCGGCGGCGGTGAGGAAGCGGGTGAGCACCGGCGCGACCTCCTCGGGGCTGTCGACCAGGGCCAGGTGGCCCCCGCCGCGCACGACGTGCGCCCGGGCCGAGGGGATCAGCGCCGCCAGCAGGCGGGCGTTGCACGCCGGCACCAGCGGGTCCTCGTCGCCGGCGACCACGAGGGTCGGCTGCCGCAGCCGACCGAGCCAGGGCAGGCTCGACCACCCCAGCGCCGCCTGCAGCTGCCCCACGTACGAGGGCGGGTGCACGGGCTCGGCGAAGTGGGCGGCGTGGCGGGCCGCGTCGCGCCCGGCGCGCGCGATGCGGCCCCCGAAGACCCAGGGCGCCGCGGAGCGCAGCCACTGGGGGTCGGCCATGCGCGGCGCGGCGAGCAGCGCGTAGGCCAGCGGGCTGCCGGGCACCGACCCGACGCCGAGGCCCGTGGCGACGAGGACGAGCCGGCGGACGCTGCCGGGCGCGTCGAGGGCGAGCTGCTGCGCGACCATGCCCCCGAAGGAGAAGCCGAGCACGTCGGCCCGCCGCGCCCCGGCCCAGGCCAGGGCGGCGGCGGCGACGCGGGCGTGGCCGCGCACGGACAGCAGGCCCCGGGCGGGCTCGCTGGCGCCGCACCCGGGGGCGTCGTAGGCGATGGTCGCGGTGCCGGGCGGCAGGTGGGCGCGCAGCGGCTCCCACAGCGACCGGCCTCCGCCGACGCCGTTGACGAGGAGCAGCGGCGGCTGCCCGCCGGGGGCGCCCGCCCGCTCCCCTGCACCCTCTGCCCCGCGCACCTCGACGGCGACGCGGTGGCCGTCGACGTCGACGGAGCCCGTGCGGCGCTCTCCGGGCGCCAGCACTAGAAGACGGACCCGCCGTTGATGTCGAGCACCTGCCCGGTCACGAAGGCGGCGTCGTCGCTGCACAGGTAGGCGACGCCGCCCGCGATGTCCTCCGGCTGGCCCGCGCGGCCGAGGAGGTTGTCCGTCATCAGGGCTTCGCGGGCGTCCTGCGGCATGGCCGCGGTCATGGGGGACTCGACGAAGCCGGGCCGGATGCCGTTGACCGTGGTGCCGAAGCGGGCGAGCTCGACGGCGGCGCTGCGCACCAGCCCGATGACACCGGCCTTCGCGGCGATGTAGTTCATCTGACCGAGGTTGCCGGTCTTGGCGACGACGGAGGAGATGAGGACGACGCGACCCGGCCCCTCGGCGCGCAGCCACGGCGCGGCGGCGCGCAGGCTGTCGAAGACGCCGGTGAGGTTGACGGCGATGACGCGGTCCCAGTCGTCGTCCGTGAGCTTGTGGAACATGCGGTCGCGGGTGATGCCGGCGTTGCCGATGAGCGTGTCGATCCCGCCGAGCGCGTCGGCGGCCTGGCGGAAGACGTCGCGCAGGTCCTCGCGGTCGGTGACGTCGCACCCGAACCCCACGACCTCGGACCCGGTGGCCTCGGAGATCGCCGCGGCGGTCTCCTTGGCGCCCACCTCGTTGACGTCGAGCAGCGCCACGCTCAGGCCCTCGCGGGCGAGCCGCTCGGCGATCGCGGCCCCGAGCCCTCGGGCACCGCCCGTGACGACGGCCTTCGACACGCTGTAGTGCACCATTCACCTGTTCCTCTCGCGTGAGCGCGCTGCGGCGCGCGCGGCGGTGCGCGGTCCCTGCTCGCAGCGGCTGCTGCACTGCGCCGACGAGCGACCGCTCCTGCACCGGGGCGCAGCAGAGGGCACCGGCGCCGGTGGGCCGCTCGTGCGTTCCATCCTCACACGAGGGGACGCCGCCCGGCGCGGCACTCGGCACGCGCCGGGCGGCGGGTCGTCGTCCGCCGGTCAGGCGGAGGGCACGGGCTCCTCGGCCGCCGGCTGAGCCGCCTCCAGGACCGCGATGCGGTTGTGGAGCATCGACAGCACGGCCGGGCGGGCCGGGTGGGCCCGCTCGTAGGCCTGCAGGTCCTGCAGCTCCTCCAGGGAGAAGCGGCGCAGGCGCGCCCGGATGCTCGCCAGGCTCAGCTCGTCCCAGCGCGGGACGGGCGGAGGCGGCGACTCGGCGTCCGAGTGGTCCGACTCGGACTCGGAGGACGCCGGCTGCTCGGCCGGCGCGGCGGCCTCGGCCGCAGACCCGGTCGTGAGCTCCGCCGCGGGCTCCGGTGCGGGCTCCAGCGCGGGCGTCGCAGGGGCGGGCTCGAGCGCCTGCTCCCCGGCCGGCGCCGCGATGGGGGCCAGGGCCTGCTGGACGACGGGCGCCGGCTCCGGCGCCCGCGGCGGGGCCTGCGGCGCGGGCCGGACGGCGGGGGCCGCGGTGCTGCCCGGACCCTGGCGCGGGCTCCACGCGGGAGCGGTCGCCAGGGCCGAGCGGAGCACCGCGGCACCCACCGCGGTCGCGGCGTCCGACCACCGGAAGAGCAGCAGGGCGGGCACGGCCGCCGTCCTGGTCCAGGCCGCCTGCAGGGCGGTCATCGTGCTGGCGGCGCTGGTCGCGCTCCACCAGGGGTTCTGGATCGCGGTCACGGTAGGGCCTCCTCGCCGGCCCGCACCCGAGGGTGCGGGCCGCTGCGACGGTCGCGGTGCTCGGACGGCGCGCTCGGGCGCCGGTGGGGGGCGCTCAGGCGCCGGTGGCGGCGCGGGTGCCCGCGCTGGTGGCCTCGGCGGCGGCTCGAGCGCCGGCGCTGGTCACCTCGGTGGCGCGCTGCTGCATGGTCTCGGTGAGGCTGGCAGCGCCCTGCATGAGGCTCTTGGCGAACTCGCGCTGCATCTCCAGCATCTTCTCGGCGAAGTCGAAGACCTGGTCCACCACCCGGTTCGGGTCGACCTGGCCCGGGGTGGCCAGCTGGCCGCTGGCGACGTCCTGGACGGTCTTGGTCCAGGAGTTGACCGCGGTGAGGATCGCCTCCTGGCTCTGCTGCATGACCTGCAGGTACTGCTCCTGGGGAGTGGACACGGCTGTTCCTCCTGGTCGTCGGGCTCCGGTGCTTGAAATACTACGCACCGCTGCGTGGTGCGTCAACCGGTGGGATATCCTGGGCGCGTGGACGTCGAGGAGCCGTGGCGGACCCAGGCATCCGCGCTGGGGTCGTTCATCCGCGCGCAGCGGCGGCTGGCCGACCTCTCCCTGCGCGAGCTCGCGACGATGACGCAGGTCTCGAACGCCTACCTGAGCCAGGTCGAGCGGGGGCTGCACCAGCCCTCGGTGCGGGTGCTCGGCGCCATCGCCGCGGCGCTCGACGTCCCGGCGCACGAGCTGCTGGCCGAGGCCGGCTTCGGAGGGCGCCCGCGCGCCGGCGCCCCCGGGCCCGGCGCGGACGGCACCGACGGCGCGGGCGGCGCGCGCACGGACGAGCGCACGGACCGGGGCACGACCCAGGGCACGACCCGCCCGCCGTCGACCGAGGCGGCGATCCTCGCGGACCCGGCCCTGACCCCCGAGCAGCAGCAGGCCCTGCTCGGCGTCTACCGCAGCTTCGTGGCCCGCTCCTAGCGGCAGGGGCCGGGACGGGTGCTCAGGGCACCCGTCCCGGCCCCTGGCGGCCCTCCCGACCCCTCAGCGGTCGTGCACGTACTTGCCGGGGGCGTCCTCCTGCGCGGGGTAGCGCGCGCTGCCCGTCGGCGGGGGCTCGCGCAGCTCGCCCGACCGCTCGGAGATCCAGGGCGTCCAGTCCTCCCACCAGCTGGCCCGGTGCTCGGTGGCCCGCGCGCGCCACTCGTCCGGGTCGGGCGGCACCTCCCCGGACTCCAGCACCCAGTGCTTCGACTTGGGGTTGGGCGGGTTGACGACGCCGGCGATGTGCCCGGAGTTCGACAGCACGAACCGCACGTCGCCCTTGGGCGCCAGCGCGCCCCTGTAGACCGAGCGCCACGGGGCGATGTGGTCCTGCTCCGCCGCGACGAAGTACAGGTCCTCCGTCACCGCGCCGAGGTCGATCCGCTGGCCGGCGAGCTCCATCTGCCCGCGCACGAGCTCGTTGTCGAGGTAGCACGAGCGCAGGTAGAACGAGTGCATGCCCGCGGGCATGCGGGTGGAGTCGTCGTTCCACGCCAGCAGGTCGAACGGCGGCGGGTCCTGGCCCATGAGCCAGTTGTTGACGACGTAGTTCCAGATCAGGTCGTTGCTGCGCAGCAGGTCGAACGTCGCGCGCATGTCGTTGCCCGCCAGGAACCCCGTCCGCTCCATCCGCCGCTCGAGGCGCTCGACGGTGGAGCGGTCCGTGAAGACGCCCAGCGCCCCCGGCTCGGAGAAGTCGACCAGGGTGTTCAGCAGCGTGCCCGTGCGCACCCGGCGGTCACCGGTGGAGGCCAGGTACGCCAGCGTGGCCATGGTCAGGGTGCCGCCCAGGCACAGGCCGATGACGTTGACCGCCTCCGCGCCCGTGATGTCCTGGATGACGTCGATCGCCTGCCGCGGGCCGGAGATCAGGTAGTCGTCGAAGCTGACGCCCCGCATCGACTCGTCGGGGTTGCGGTAGCTGATCGCGAAGACCGTCAGCTCGTGCTGCACCGCCCACTCCACGAGGCTGCGCCCCGGGGCGAGGTCCATCATGTAGTACTTGTTGATCCACGGCGGGCTGAACAGCAGCGGGATCTCCCGCACCTGGTCCGTCTGCGGCGAGTACTGGATCAGCTCCATGAGCTCGTTGCGGAAGACGACCTTGCCCGGCGTCGCGGCGAGGTCCTCGCCCACGGTGAACTGGCCGGGGACCGTCTGGCGGGGCTGGCCGCCGTGCGTGGCGAGGTCCTCGACGAAGGTGCGCGCGCCCTTGACCAGGCTCTGCCCGCCGGTCTCGTAGGCCCGCTTCAGGGCGGCCGGGTTGCCCCACAGCGTGTTCGTCGGCGCGGCCGCGTCGACGAGCTGGCGCAGGAGGAACTCGGCCTTCTCCCGCCGTCCGCGCTCGAGGTCGGCGACCCCGACCAGGTCGCCGACGAGCCGCTCGAGGAGCAGGTGCTGCTGGCGCAGCGACCAGTACCAGGGGTTGCTCTCCCACGTGGGGTCGGCGAAGCGCTTGTCCTTCGGCGGGGTGCCGGCCGGCCCCTCGACGTCCTGGCCGGCGGCGCGCAGCAGCGCCGCGGTGGTGGCCTGCGTCACCCCGGTCGCGTAGCGCCACAGGGCGGCGCTCGTCTCCCACGGGGAGGCGGCGAGCCGCTGCCCCATGCCCACCACGGCCGGGCCGAAGGAGCCGGGGTCGAACTGGCCGACCAGGTCGGCGCCGGGCACCACCCTGGTCGCCGCGTCGACGGCCTCCTCGGCGCGCTCGCGCTGGGCGGCCCCGGGCCGCCCGTCCGAGGACCGGGTCCGCTCGCTCACATGTACTGCCCTCCGTTGACCGAGTAGACCTGGCCCGTGATGAACGCGGAGTCCGGGTCCGCGAGGAACTCGACGACGCGCGCGACCTCGGTGGGCTCGCCGAGGCGGCCCACCGGGATCTTGGCGACCACCTTCTCCAGCGCCTCCTTGGGCACCGCGGCGACCATCTCGGTGCTGATGTAGCCGGGCGCGACGGAGTTCACGGTGATGCCCTTGCGGGCGGTCTCCTGCGCCAGGCTCATCGTCAGGCCGAACAGGCCCGCCTTCGCCGCCGAGTAGTTGGCCTGCCCGATGTTGCCGGACTCGCCGATGATCGAGCTGATGTTGATGATGCGGCCGCTGCCGCGGTCGAGCATGTGCTGCAGGATCGCCCGGGAGAGGTAGAACGCGCCGGACAGGTTCACCTGCACCACGCGGTCCCAGTCGTCGACCGTCATCTTGCGCACCGTCTTGTCGGCGGTGATGCCGGCGTTGTTGACGAGGATGTCGAGGCGCCCGTGCTGCTCGAGCACCTCGTCGACGACGCGCTCGCAGTCCTCGTTCGAGCCGATGTTGCCCTGGTGGATCGTCGAGCCGGGATGGGCGTCGCAGAACCGCTTCGCGGACTCGGCGTCCCGCGAGTACCCGGCGGCGACCTTCACCCCTCGCGCGGCCAGCCGGTCGCTGATCGCCAGCCCGATGCCGCGCACGCCGCCCGTGACCAGGGCCACCTGGCCCTCCATGTCCGCCACGTCCCTCACTCCCCCTTCGTCGAGTTCACAGCCGGTTCACGCCGCCGCGGGCACCCGCAGCACCAGGGCGTCGCCCTGGCCGCCGCCGCCGCACAGGCCGGCTGCGCCGAGGCCGCCGCCGCGCTGGCGCAGCGCGGTCGCCAGGTGCAGCGTGATGCGGGCGCCGCTCATCCCGATCGGGTGGCCCATGGAGATGGCGCCCCCGTTGGTGTTGACGATGTCGTCGGAGACGCCCAGCTCGCGGATCGACTGGATCGCGACCGAGGCGAAGGCCTCGTTGACCTCGAACAGGTCCACGTCCTGCGCGCTCATGCCCGCCTTCTGCAGCGCGTTGTGGATCGCGTTGGACGGCTGGGACTGCAGGGAGGGGTCGGGGCCGGCCACCGTGCCGTAGGAGACGATCTCCGCGAGCACCGGCACGCCCAGCTCCGCCGCCTTCTCCTCGCTCATCACCACCACCGCGCACGCGCCGTCGGAGATCTGCGACGAGGAGGCCGCGGTGATCGAGCCGTCGGCGCCGAAGGCGGGCTTGAGCTTGGCGAGCATCTCGGCGGTGGTGTCCGCGCGCACGCCCTCGTCGTCCGTGACCACGATCGGGTCGCCCCTGCGCTGCGGGACGGCGACCGGGACGACCTCGTCGTCGAAGATGCCGTCCTTCATCGCCCGGGTGGCCCGCTCGTGCGAGCGCGCGGCGTACTCGTCCATCTCCTGGCGGGTGATGCCGAGCTTGCGGTTGTACTCCTCCGTCGACTCGCCCATGCCCCGCTGGTCGATGGTGCAGAACAGGCCGTCGTGCAGCGTGGCGTCCAGCACCGTCTGGTTGCCGTAGCGGTACCCCGCCCGGGCGCCGGGCAGCAGGAACGGCGCGTTCGTCATCGACTCCATGCCGCCGGCGACCACCACGTCGAACTCGCCGAGGCGGATCAGCTGGTCGGCGTGGGCGATGGCGTTCATGCCCGACAGGCACACCTTGTTGACGGTCTCCGCCGGCACCCCCATCGGGATCCCGCCGTTGAGCGCCGCCTTGCGGGAGGTGATCTGCCCGGCGCCGGCCTGCAGCACGTGGCCCATCACGACGTACTGCGCCTGGTCGCCGCTGATGCCGGCTCTCTCGAGGGCGGCCTTGATGGCGAAACCGCCCAGGTCCGTGGCGGAGAAGCTCTTGAGGGCGCCGAGCATCTTCCCGATGGGCGTGCGGGCGCCGCTGACGATGACGGACTTCGGCATGGCCTTCTCCTGTGTCGGTCGAGGTGGGTCGGTCAGGAGCTCGCCTTCTGGGCCGCGACCCGCGCGCGCAGGTCGTCGACGACGGAGGGATCGCGCAGGGTGGTGACGTCGCCCAGCTCGCGGCCCTCGGCGAGGTCGCGCAGCAGGCGGCGCATGATCTTCCCGGAGCGGGTCTTCGGCAGGTCGTCGGTGAAGACCACGCGGCCGGGCCGGGCGAGCTTGCCGATCCGGGCGCCGACGAACTCGCGCAGCTCCACCGCCAGCGCGTCGTCGCCCTGCCGCTGCCCGGTCAGGGTCACGAACGCGACGATCGCCTGGCCGGTCAGGTCGTGCGGCTCGGGCACGACGGCGGCCTCCGCGACCTCGTCGTGGGCCACGATCGCCGACTCGACCTCGGCCGTGGACAGCCGGTGGCCCGAGACGTTGATGACGTCGTCGATGCGGCCGATGATCGTGAAGTAGCCGTCCGCGTCGCGCCGGGCGCCGTCGCCGGCGACGTACGTGCGCGGGCCGAAGCGCGACCAGTACGTGGAGACGTAGCGCTCGTCGTCCTGGTACAGGGTGCGCAGCATCGACGGCCAGGGGCGGTCGATCGCCAGCAGGCCCTCGCCCTCGAGGACCTCCTGGCCGGTGTCCGGGTCCACCAGCTTCGCGGAGATGCCCGGGATCGGGCGCGTGGCCGAGCCGGGCTTGGCGGCGGTGACGCCCGGCAGCGGGCTGATCATGACGGCGCCGGTCTCGGTCTGCCACCAGGTGTCGACGACCGGGCACCGCTCGCCGCCGATGACCTTGTAGTACCAGACCCACGCCTTGGGGTTGATCGGCTCGCCGACGCTGCCGAGCAGGCGCAGCGAGGACAGGTCGTGCTTCGCCGGGTGCTCCGGGCCCCACTTGATGCAGGCGCGGATGGCGGTCGGGGCGGTGTAGAAGATCGTCACGCCGAAGCGCTCGACGAGCTCCCACCAGATGCCCTTGTGCGGGTAGTCGGGGGCGCCCTCGAACATCACGCTCGTGGCCCCGTTGGCCAGCGGCCCGTAGACGATGTAGGAGTGGCCGGTGACCCAGCCGACGTCGGCGGTGCACCAGTAGACGTCGGTCTCGGGCTTGAGGTCGAAGACGTCCTTCGTCGTCGCCGCGACGCCGGTCAGGTAGCCGCCGGAGGTGTGCAGGATCCCCTTGGGCTTCGCCGTCGAGCCCGAGGAGTACAGGATGAACAGCGGCGTCTCCGGGTCCAGCGGCTCCGCGGGGCACTCGGCCTCCACGGTGCCCGCGACCTCGTCGTAGAACAGGTCGCGCCCCTGCGCCATGGGGCAGTCGACGCCGGCGTTGCGCACCACGAGCACGTGCTGCACGGACGGAGCGCGGTCGATCACCTCGTCGACTGCGGCCTTCACGGGCGCCGTCCTGCCCTTGCGCCGCGCGCCGTCGACGGTGACGAGCACCTTCGCGTCGGAGACCTCCATGCGCTCGGCCACCGAGCTGGGCGCGAAGCCGCCGAAGACGACGTTGTGGGTGGCGCCGATGCGCGCGCACGCCAGCATCGCGACGACGACCTCGGGGATCATCGGCAGGAAGATCCCCACCACGTCGCCCGTGCCCACGCCCAGGCCCTTGAGCACGTTCGCGAAGCGCTGCACGTCGCGGTGCAGGTCCGCGTACGTGATGGTGCGGGACTCCCCCTCCTCGCCGACCCAGTGGTAGGCCACGCGCTCGCCGTCGCCGGCCTCGACGTGGCGGTCGACGCAGTTGTAGGAGACGTTGATGCGCCCGTCCGTGAACCACCTGTAGAACGGGGGGTTCGCGTCGTCGAGGACGGTCTGGAACGGCTCGTGCCAGTGCAGCTCCCGGGCCCGGCGGGCCCAGTACCCCTGCCAGTCGCGCTCGGCCTCCTCGTACACGGACTCGTCGGTGGTGGACGCCGCGCGACGGAACTCCTCGCTCGGCTCGAAGCGCTCCACCTCGAGCAGGGCGTCGATCTCCGCCTCGAAGGTCGTCGAGCCGTCGGGGTCCAAGGTGTCCGCCACGTTGCGTCCTCCACCGGGTGCGCGCAGGTCTGAGCGACACGGACGGCGCCGGGGCGGCGCTGCCCGTCGTCCAGGACGCTACCGCGCGCCGGGGGCGGGGTCACCCCCGGGACCACCGGGACGCCCGGCGTCCCGGTGGTCCCGGTGGTCCCGGGGAGGGTGCGCCGCTCAGCCGTCCGCGGACAGCTCCGCGGCCACCAGCTCCGCGATCTGCGCGGTGTTCAGCGCGGCTCCCTTGCGCAGGTTGTCCCCGCACACGAACAGGTCGAGCGTGTGCGGGAAGTCCAGCGCCTGGCGGATCCGGCCCACCCACGTCGGGTCCGAGCCCACGACGTCCGCGGGCGTCGGGAACTCCCCCTCGGCCGGGTCGTCGAGGACGACGACGCTGGGCGCCTCGACGAGCGCCTGGCGGGCGGCGTCCACGTCCACGGGGCGCTGGAAGGTCGCGTGGACGGCCAGGGAGTGCGTGGTGACCACGGGCACGCGCACGCACGTGGCGGAGACCCTCAGGTCGGGGATGCCGAGGATCTTGCGCGACTCGTTGCGCACCTTCAGCTCCTCGCTGGACCAGCCGCCGTCCTTGGGGGAGCCGGCCCACGGGATGACGTTGAGCGCGAGCGGAGCGGGGAACGGGGAGGGGTCCGTGCCGAGCTTGTCCTCGATCGCGGCGCGCACGTCCCCGGCGCGCTGGCCCAGGCCGCGCTGGCCGGCGACGACCTCCAGCTCGTCGTAGAGGCGGTCCACGCCGGGCTGCCCGGCGCCGGAGGCCGCCTGGTAGGAGGCGACGACGAGCTCGGTCAGGCCCCAGCCGCGGTGCAGGGCGCCGAGGGCGTCCATCATCGTCAGCGTCGTGCAGTTGGGGTTGGCGATGATGCCGCGCGGGCGGTTGCGCACCTGGGAGGGGTTGACCTCCGGCACGACGAGGGGGACGTCGGGGTCCATCCGGAACGCGCCGGAGTTGTCGACGACGACCGCGCCGCGGGAGGCGGCGACGGGGGCCCACCGCGCCGAGACCTCGTCCGGGACGTCGAACATCGCGACGTCCACGCCGTCGAAGACCTCCGGGGCCAGGGCGAGCACCTCGACCTCCTCGCCGCGCACGCGCAGGCGCTTGCCGGCCGAGCGCGCGGAGGCGACGACGCGGATCTCCCCCCACACGTCCTGGCGGGTGGAGAGGATCTGCAGCATCACCGTGCCCACGGCGCCGGTGGCGCCGACCACCGCCAGGGTGGGCCGGCGTCCGGTCGGGGTGCGCGGGCCCACCGAGCCCGCTCCGATGCCGCTCACCGGCCGGTCCCCGCGTGCACCACGGCCTGCTCCTCCGCGTCCAGGTCGAAGGCGGTGTGCACCGCCCGCACCGCGTCGTCCAGGTGGTCGGCGCGCGTGACCACCGAGATCCGGATCTCGGACGTGGTGATCATCTCGATGTTGATGCCGGCGTCCGAGAGCGCCTTGAAGAAGGTCGCCGACACGCCGGGGTGGCTGCGCATGCCGGCGCCGACGAGGGAGACCTTGCCGATCTGGTCGTCGTACTGCAGCGACTCGAACGCGACCACGGGCTGGACCCTGCTCAGCGCCTGCACCGCCGTCTGGCCCTCGGTCTTGGGCAGCGTGAACGAGACGTCGGTGCGCCCCGTGGCCGCCGCGGAGACGTTCTGGACGATCATGTCCAGGTTCACCCCGGCGTCGGCGACGGCCTCGAAGATCTGCGCGGCCGTGCCCGGCTTGTCCGGCACCCCCACCACGGTGATCTTCGCCTCGCCGCGGTCGTGCGCGACGCCGGAGATGATCGGCTGCTCCACGGGTCCTCCCTCTGCGCGTGCGGACGCGCTGTCCACGACCCAGGTGCCCTCGCGCGGCGTGAAGGACGAGCGCACGTGCACGGGGACCCCGTACCGGCGCGCGTACTCCACGCAGCGCAGGTGCAGCACCTTGGCGCCGCTGGCGGCCAGCTCGAGCATCTCCTCGCTGCTGACCCGGTCGATCTTGCGGGCGGTCGGCACGATCCGCGGGTCGGCGGTGTAGACGCCGTCCACGTCGGTGTAGATCTCGCACACGTCCGCGCCCAGGGCCGCGGCGAGCGCCACCGCGGTGGTGTCCGAGCCGCCGCGGCCCAGGGTGGTGATGTCCTTGGTGTCCACGCTGACGCCCTGGAACCCGGCGACGATCGCGACGGCGCCCTCGTCGAGGGCGTCGCGGATGCGCCCGGGGGTGACGTCGATGATCCGCGCCCGCCCGTGCGCGGAGTCGGTGATCACCCCCGCCTGGCTGCCGGTGAAGGAGCGGGCCTGGTGCCCGAGGGTCTCGATCGCCATCGCGACCAGCGCCATCGAGATCCGCTCGCCGCTGGTCAGCAGCATGTCCAGCTCGCGCGCCGGGGGCATCGGGCTGACCTGCTGGGCGAGGTCGAGCAGGTCGTCGGTGGTGTCGCCCATGGCGGAGACGACCACGCACACGTCGTGGCCGGCTCGGCGGGTCTCGGTGATGCGCTTGGCGACGCGCTTGACGCCCTCGGCGTCGGCGACGGACGAGCCGCCGTACTTCTGCACGACCAGACCCACCTGCTGGCCACCCCCCGGGGTCCGGTCCGCCGCGCGCCGGGCGTGGGCCGGACCGGCTCGTTCAGGGTCCCGGCGCGGCTGGAGACTCTACCGGGGTCGCGGGGCGGCCGCTGGCACCGGTGGCGTCAGCCCAGGGCCGCGGACTCGGCGTCCGCGACCGTCTGGGCGTCGGCGTCGAGGCGCACGTGGGCGAGGATCGACTGCAGCACCCGCAGCGCGCTGGCGGCGCGGTCGCCCCACTCGGACAGGTAGGAGAACTGCCACCACCACAGCGCCTCGTCGACGCGCCCGTCGGCGTGGTGGCGCAGGCCGTGCAGCAGCGCCGCGGCGACCTCGACCAGGTCGTCGGACAGGCAGCCTCGCACGACCTCCGTCGAGGTCAGCGGGTCCACGAGGTCCGCGTACTCGTCGAGCCCGTCCAGCGCAGCGGCCAGGCCCTCGCGCAGGGGGTCGACGTCCGGGTCGGGCCCCGCGTCGGGCTCGAAGCGCGCGCTGGGGACGACGTCCGCGAGCGCGCCGAGGCGCGCGCCGGCGACGAGGACCTCGGAGACGGCCAGCAGCAGCACGGGCAGGGCGGTCTGCGGCGAGGAGCCGGCCGCCACGGAGCCGAGGCCCTCCAGGTAGCCGGTGGCGCTCAGCGCCGTCGCGTCGGCGAGCACGCGCAGCTCGTCGACCGGCTCGGCTCCCGGAGCCCCCGTCGCCTCAGACATCCAGGAGCCTCCTGCCCTCGAACGCCCGGCCGAGGGTGATCTCGTCGGCGTACTCCAGGTCGCCGCCGACCGGCAGGCCGGAGGCCAGGCGCGTGACCCGCAGGCCCATGGGCTTGAGCAGGCGCGCCAGGTACGTGGCGGTCGCCTCTCCCTCGAGGTTCGGGTCGGTCGCGATGATGGTCTCCGTGACCTCCCCGGAGGAGAGACGGGCGAGCAGCTCGCGCACGCGCAGGTCGTCGGGGCCGACGCCCTCGATGGGGCTGATCGCGCCGCCGAGCACGTGGTAGCGCCCCCGGAACTCCCGCGTCCTCTCGATCGCGATGACGTCCTTGGGCTCCTCCACCACGCACAGCACGGTGGCGTCGCGGCGCGGGTCGCGGCAGATGCGGCACATCTCCTCCTGCGCGACGTTGCCGCACACCACGCAGAACCGCACCCGGCGCTTGACCTCGGTCAGCGCCCCCACCAGGCGCCGGACGTCGTCCTCGTCGGCCTGCAGCAGGTGGAACGCGAGCCGCTGCGCGCTCTTGGGACCCACACCGGGGAGCCGACCCAGCTCGTCGATGAGGTCCTGGACCGCTCCCTCGTACACCCCGCGAGCCTACGCCGCGGCACCGACAGCGCGTGCCTCAGGAGCGCTCGTCGACGGCGATGACCCGGCCGCCGAGCAGCTGCTCGACGACGGCGGCCCCGACGAGGCCCGAGTCCTCCGCGTCGGCGTCGTCGTAGCTCGGCGCGTCGTCGTCCGCGGGCACCGGCGGGGCGGTCACGGTGCGCTCGCGGGCGGCCATCATCGCGGCTCCCCGGGACGGCGGGCCCGGAGCGCCCGCGCCGGCCCCGCCGGCCGGGCGCGCGCTCCCGGCCGGACGGGGCTCGGCGTCCGGGCGGCTCGGGCGCGACTGCGCCGGCGGGGCCCAGCCCGCCTCGTCGTCCTCCGGAGGCTCGTGCTCGTCGGGGGGCTCGGGCGGCAGGCCCGCACCGTCGTCCGGCGGCTCGGGCGAGGGCCGGCGCCCGGCAGCGGGGCGGGACGGCGCCGCGGGGCGCTGCGCGGGACGGGCGCCGGCCAGGGGGTGGCTGCCCGCCGCGGGCGCGGCGCCCTCGGCGACGGCGACCACCGAGCGGTCGAGGCCGAGCACGGCGACGAGGGACTCGCGCACGAAGTCGGCGTGGGGGCCGGCCGTGAAGGCCGCGAGCGTGCCGGCCTGGCGGAACTGCAGCACGAGCCGCTGGTCGTCGACGGAGAGCACCTGGGCGTCGTGGCTGACCCTGGTCCAGGTGCGGCGCTTGACCGTCGCCAGGTGGGCGAGCACGTCGGGCCACATGCGCCGCACCGCCTCGGTGCTGTCGCCGGTGCCCGTGCCCTCGAGCCCGCCGGGCGCGACGTCGGCCGTGCCGGTGCCGGTCAGCGACGCGCAGGTGGTCGCCGACTCCGCCGGGGCCGCACCGGGGGCCGCACCGGGGCCCGCGGCCGCCGCGGGCGCGGCAGGGGCCGCGGGCGCCGCAGGAGCCGGTGCAGCGGGCGCGGGATCGGGCGCGGGATCGGGCGCGGGATCGGGCGCCCGAGGAGCGGGGTCCGCGGCTGCCGCAGCGGGCGCGGGAGCAGGAGCAGGCGCAGGAGCAGGGCTCGCTGGAGCGGGGCTCGCGGGGGTGGGCGCGGGGGCGCCGCTGACCGGCCCGGCGGACGGCACCCCCAGGCGGCGCTCGACGCGGTCGAGGCGGGCGGCGAGGCCGCGCTCGCCGTCCTCGGCCCCCGGCAGCAGCATCCGGGCGCAGAGCAGCTCCAGGTGCAGCCGCGGGGAGGTCGCGCCGGTCATCTCGGTGGCGGCGGCGTTGGCGAGGTCGGCCGCCCGGCTCAGCGACGCGGTCCCGAAGGCCGCGGCCTGGACGTGCATGCGCTCCAGCTGGTCCTCGGGGCAGCCGGGGAAGACCTCGCGGGCGCGCTCCCCCACCGCCTGCACCACCACGAGGTCGCGCAGGCGCTGCAGGAGGTCCTCGACGAAGCGGCGCGGGTCCTGCCCGGACTGCACCACGCGGTCCACGACGCGGAAGACCGTGGCGCCGTCCCCGGCCGCGAAGGCGGAGACGACGTCGTCCAGCAGCGCCGCGTGCGTGTAGCCGAGCAGGGCGATGGCGCTCTCGTACTCCAGGCCCCGCTCGCCGGAGCCGGCGGCCAGCTGGTCGAGCACCGACAGGGAGTCGCGGACCGAGCCGGCGCCGGCCCGCACCACCAGCGGCAGCACGCCCCGCCCGACCGGCACGCCCTCGGCCTCGCACAGCTGCTGCAGGTACGCCTGCAGCCGCTCCGGCGGCACGAGGCGGAAGGGGTAGTGGTGGGTGCGCGAGCGGATCGTGCCGAGCACCTTGTCGGGCTCGGTCGTGGCGAACACGAACTTCACGTGCTCGGGCGGCTCCTCCACGATCTTCAGCAGGGCGTTGAACCCCTGCGGCGTGACCATGTGCGCCTCGTCGATGATGAAGACCTTGAACCGGTCGCGCGCGGGCGCGAAGGTGGCGCGCTCGCGCAGCTCCCGGGCGTCGTCCACGCCGCCGTGGCTGGCGGCGTCGATCTCGACGACGTCGAGGCTGCCCGGGCCGCCGCGGGCCAGCTCGACGCAGCTGTCGCACGCGCCGCAGGGCGTGTCGGTGGGGCCCTGGGCGCAGTTCAGGCAGCGCGCGAGGATGCGCGCGGACGTCGTCTTGCCGCACCCGCGCGGGCCGGAGAACAGGTAGGCGTGGTTGACCCGGCCGACCCGCAGCGCCTGGCGCAGCGGGTCGGTCACGTGCTCCTGGCCGATGACCTCGGCGAAGGTCTCCGGGCGGTACCGGCGGTAGAGAGCAGTGGCCACGGGACGATCCTGACGACGGGGGCTGACAGGCGTGGTGGGTCCACGGGGGAAGAGGAGGACCCCTCGCGCACCCGCCAGAGCCCACCTGCCCTTGCTGCCTTCCGGCCCTGGGGGGGTTCAGCGAGATGACGCCGCACGAGGGGTCGGCGGCCAGTCTAGACCTCCCGGGCCCGCGGGCCATCCCGCCTCGCCGCGGCGGGGCGGGCGCCCTCGCGCCTCCTGCCCCGCGGGTGCGCGCCTCCGCTAGACTCGCCCGCGGAGGATTCGCCTAGTGGCCTATGGCGCTCGCCTGGAACGCGGGTTGGGTTAACGCCCTCGCGGGTTCAAATCCCGCATCCTCCGCCGCAGCGGCCCCGGACGACCCACCCGTCCGGGGCCGCTCGCCGTCTGCGCGCCGCCGTCGGCCGGCTCCGCCCGGCGCGGCACCTAGACTCCCCGTCATGATCTTCGCTCGGGTCGGGGAGGGCCGGCCGTACCCCGACCACGGCGTGACGGCGTCCCGCGAGTGGGCCGCCATCCCTCCGCGCCAGGTGCGCCTCGACGAGCTGGTCACGACGAAGCGCCAGCTCGACCTCGCGACGCTGCTGTCGGAGGACTCCACCTTCTACGGCGACCTGTTCGCCCACGTGGTGCAGTGGCGGGGCGCGCTCTACCTCGAGGACGGCCTGCACCGGGCGCTGCGCGCGGCCCTGCAGCAGCGCAGCGTGCTGCACGCGCGCGTGCTCGTGCTGCAGGACTGAGCGCGCACGGAGACCCCGAGCGGGAGCTCTCGGCGTCTGGGCAGGACCGCTCAGGGTCTGGGAGGCCGGTCCTCAGACACGGTCCGGTCGCACTCAGATGCTGAAACAGCACTCACAGTCACACGATCGCGCGTAGCGTCACGGCCATGTCCTCTGAGAGCGCGCCCCTGGTCGTCCCGCTCGACGCCAGCGGCATGGAGTGGGTCACCCTCGGACCGCTCGCGGAGGCGCGGGGGTGGGGCATCTGCCACTCGCTGCGCTTCGGCGTGAGCATCCTGCGCCCGACGCTCTTCCTGCGGTTCGGGCTCGGCACCGCGACGTCCTCCCCGCCCGTCGTCGTCCGGGAGGTCTGGTCCTCGGACCCGCAGGGCCTGAGCGCGCGGGCGCTGCGCGACCTGCCCCTGGCCCGCGTCGAGGCGTGCGTGAACCAGCCGCTGCACTACGAGGAGGCGCGGGCGCGCTCGGCGGCCCTCGGCGCGCCGACGACGCCCTTCCCGTGGCCGAACGGCTCGCCCCCGCGCTGGTGGTTCGCGCACCCGGAGCCCGTTCCCGCGCCCGACCTCGTCCTCGCCGTGCCGCCCGGGCGCCCGAAGCCGGACGCGTTCTACCGCGACGTGGCGGCGCTGTTCGCCCACCTGGCCACCACGACGACGCGCCCGGCCAACGTCGTCGCCGAGGCCAACGGCGTGCCGATCACCCAGGTGCACGGGTGGGTGAAGGAGGCGCGCCGGCGCGGCCTGCTCGCCGCCGGCGAGCGCTCGCGGCGCGGGGTCGACGCGGAGCTGCCCCGCCCAGCCGCCGCGCTCGGCGGCGCCGCGGCCCGCATCCCCGGGCAGACCCGCACCGAGCCGCGCCCGGACGCCCTGCTCGAGGTGACCCAGACGGGCGGGCCGCTGCCCGCGCCGCTGGACCAGCTGGTCGACCTGCGCGGCGCGCCCCGCGGCGGCGAGGTGGGCCTGCTGCCGGCGCGCCTGTGACCCCTCCGGTGGCGGCGCGGCGTCCGGGCGCGCAGCCCGCGCGGCGCTCGTCGGGCGTCAGGGCTCCAGCGGGGCGGTGAGCTCGAGGTTGATGTCGTCGGGGTCCTGCAGCGACAGGATCACGATGGCGTGCGCGGGCAGCTCCGTGACCTCCCCGTGCGGGATGCCGGCCTCCGCCAGTCGCGCGGCGGCGGTCACCAGCTCCTCGCGGGAGCCGACGGCGAAGCTGACGTGGTCCAGGCCGACGCGAGTGGCCTGGAAGGTCTCGCCCGGTGCCGCGGCGACCGGGCGCAGCCCCAGCCGCTGCTGGCCGCAGGCGAACACGCACCCGCCGTACAGGCGCTCGGGGTCGTCCACGGCCGCGGGGTCGCTGAGCGCGCCGGTCTCGTCCACGACGGGCTCGGCGCCGAACACCGTGCGGTAGAAGTCCTTGGAGCGCACGACGTCGGTCACCGACAGCCGCACGTGGTGGATGCCGGTGGGGTGGGCGATGGGCGTGCCGGCGGTCCCGGGGGTCGTGGTCACGGTGCCACCGTGCCCGATCCCCGGCCGGAGTGCTCGCTCTGCGTGATCCTCCGAGCACGCCGGCACGGCCGCGCCGCGCAGGTTCCGCCCCGGGATCGCTCAGGACCGTCCTCCGTCCTGCCGATGGCTCTCGTGCGACCCGAGGACGTCCTCGGGCCGAGCGCCGTCCCGGCATCCGACTGGAGGAACGTCATGAGCATCACCGCCTCTGTGCGCCGCCGGGGTGGGTGGTTCGCCAGCCGGCCGGTCGCCGTGAAGATCGGCGCCGCGCTGGCGCTGCTGGCCCTGGTGGCAGTGGGTCTGACCGGGCTGGCCGTCTCGCGCATCTCCGCCCTGGCCCACGGCGAGACCGCGCTGTACGAGGAGTCCGTGGTCCCGCTGGTGGCCCTGGGGGAGATCCAGCGCTCCTTCCAGGGCGACCGGGCCCGGTACCTGACCTACGGGTTCGCCGACGAGGAGGGCCGGGCCCTGCTGCGCGAGGACCTGGCCGAGCGGCGGGCCACCATCGAGGAGCAGCTGGACGCCTACGAGCAGCACGCCTCCAGCCCGGAGGCCCACGCCGAGCTCCGCGACCTGGTGGACGCCTACTACGAGACCGTGAACACCCAGCTGGTCCCGGCCGCCGACCGCGGTGACACCGCCGCCGTGCAGGACCTCGCGCTCGGCGGGGTCCGCGAGGCCGCCGTCGCCGTCCTCGACGAGCTGACCGCGGCCAGCGAGGGCAGGGTGGAGTCCGCGAGCGCCGAGGCCGAGCACGGCGCGGCCGACGCGCGCGAGGCGGTGGTGGCGCTGTGGGCGACCCTGGCCGTGGGCGTCGCCGTCGCCGCCGTCCTGGCCGTGCTGGTCGTGCGCGGGATCGTGCGCACCGTGACCTCGGTGCAGCGCTCGGTGCAGGCGATGGCCACCGGTGACCTGACCGTCACCGCTGATGTCCGCTCCGGTGACGAGCTCGGGCGCATGGCTGCCGCTCTGGGCGAGGCCCAGGAGTCCCTGCGCTCGGTGATGGGCAGCGTCGTCGCCTCCGCGGACGCGGTGGCCGCCTCCTCCGAGGAGCTCTCGGCCTCCGCTGCGCAGATCTCGGCGAGCGCCGAGGAGACCTCCGCGCAGTCCGGGGTGGTCTCCACCGCGGCGGCGGAGGTCTCGGGCAGCGTGGCCACCGTCGCCGCCGGCGCGGACGAGATGGGCGCCGCGATCCGGGAGATCTCCTCCTCCGCGGCCGAGGCGACCCAGGTCGCGGCCCAGGCGGTCGCCGCGGCCGAGTCCGCCAACGCCACCGTCTCCAAGCTCGGGGAGTCCTCCAAGGAGATCGGCGACGTCGTCAAGGTGATCACCTCGATCGCGGAGCAGACGAACCTGCTCGCCCTGAACGCCACCATCGAGGCGGCGCGAGCGGGGGAGGCGGGCAAGGGCTTCGCCGTGGTGGCGAACGAGGTCAAGGAGCTGGCCCAGGAGACCGCGCGGGCCACGGAGGACATCGCCGCCCGGGTGGAGACGATCCAGGCCGACACCACCGGCGCGGTGAGCGCGATCGAGCAGATCACCGAGGTCATCGCCCGGATCAGCGACTACCAGACCACCATCGCCTCCGCCGTGGAGGAGCAGACCGCCACCACGAGCGAGATGTCGCGCTCGGTGGCCGAGGCCGCGACCGGCTCCTCCGAGATCGCCACGAACATCACCGGCGTCTCCGCGGCGGCCGAGTCGACCACCCAGGCGCTCTCCCAGACCCGCACCGCCGTGGACGAGCTGTCCCGGATGGCCGCCGACCTGCGCTCCACCGTCGCCCGATTCACCTACTGACCGACCGCCACCGCGATCGACCGCTGACCGACGGGCTGGTCAGACCCTGACGCGGCCGGCGGCAGCGCCCCGACCTCGGGGCGCTGCCGTCGACGCGGAGCGGTGGCGGTGGGATTTGAACCCACGGAGAGCTCTCACCCTCACACGCTTTCGAGGCGTGCTCCTTAGGCCGCTCGGACACGCCACCGCGCCGCAGCCTACCGGCCCCCGGCCCCCGGGCCCCGGTGCCCCGCGAAGAAGGTCCGCAGCAGCTGCCCGCACTCCTCCTCCAGGACCCCGCCGACGACCTCGGGCCGGTGGTTCAGCCGCCGGTCGCGCACGACGTCCCACACCGACCCGGCGGCACCTGCCTTCGGGTCCCACGCGCCGAAGACCAGCCGCGTCACCCGGGCGAGCACGAGCGCGCCGGCGCACATGGTGCACGGCTCCAGCGTGACGGCGAGGGTGGCGCCCTCCAGCCGCCAGGTGCCGAGCGCCTGCGCCGCCCGCCGCAGCGCGAGGACCTCCGCGTGCGCGGTGGGGTCGCCGGCCGCCTCGCGGGCGTTGACCGCGGCGGCGAGCACGCGCCCGTCCGCGGCGGCGACGACCGCGCCCACGGGCACGTCCGCCGTCCGCGGCGCCGTCGCGGCCCGCTCGAGGGCGAGGCGCACGAGCTGCCGGTCCGCGGCGCTGGGCGCCGTCAGCGCAGGGCCTCCAGCTGGTCCGCGAAGCCCAGCCGCTCGCCCACGGACGCCAGCGCGCCCGCCGGGTCCGCCGCCTCCGCGGTGGCGGTCAGCTCCTCGTCCGGCACGCCGGCGTCCGCCAGCAGGCCGGTGTCCCCCGCCCACGTCGGCGCCGCGACCCGGGAGGCGCTGCCCTCGTCGTCCTCGGGGGCCGGCGGCTGCGGCGCCGGCGCGTCGGCCGCACCGGCCAGCAGCTCCGCGTAGCGGCCGGACTGCACGGCGAGGAGGTCGGAGACGAACACCCGCGGCTCCGCGCCGCCGTCGGCGCGCACCAGGGCGAACCACTCGTCCTCGTGCTCGAGGACGACCAGCAGCGCCGCGTCCTCCAGGCCCTCGTCCTCGGCGGCGGCGCGGACCTCCTCGGCCGTGTCGTCCAGGTCCACCGCGTCGTCGAGGTCCACGTCGAGGGTGCGCCAGGAGCCGCCGCGGCCGGCCAGGACCGCGCTGAAGTACGCCATGCGCTCATCGTGGCCCACCGTCGGTAGGTTTCCCAGCATGCGCGTGCACGTCGTCGACCACCCGCTCGTCGCCCACAAGCTGACCGCCCTGCGGGACGAGCGGACGGACTCCCCGACGTTCCGCCGCCTGGCCGACGAGCTCGTGACGCTCCTGGCGTACGAGGCCACCCGCGGGGTGCGCACCGAGCCCGTGGACGTCGTCACGCCCGTCGCCCCGGCCACCGGCGTGCGGCTGCGCCACCCGCGCCCCCTCGTCGTGCCGATCCTGCGCGCGGGGCTGGGGATGCTCGACGGCATGCAGCGGCTCCTGCCCACCGCGGAGGTCGGCTTCCTGGGCCTCGTGCGCGACGAGCAGACGCTGCAGGCCACCACCTACGCCCACCGCCTGCCCGAGGACCTCTCCGGGCGCCAGTGCTACGTGCTCGACCCGATGCTCGCCACCGGCGGCACGCTGGCCGCGGCGATCCGGTACCTGTTCGACCTCGGCGCGGACGACGTCACGGCGATCTGCCTGCTCGTCGCGCCGGAGGGGATCAGGACCGTCGAGAGCTCCTTCGGGGCGGACGCCCCCGTCACGGTGGTCACCGCGGCCCTCGACGAGCGCCTCGACGAGAACGGCTACATCGTCCCCGGCCTCGGGGACGCCGGCGACCGCCTCTACGGCGTCGTCTGAGGGTCCTCCGCGGCGCGGCGGCTCAGGCCGCCTCGTCCTCCAGCTGGGTGCGCAGGCGCGAGAGCGTGCGGCTGAGCAGGCGCGAGACCTGCATCTGGGTGACGCCGATGTCCTCGGCGATCTGGCTCTGGGTCCAGCCGCGGTAGAAGCGCAGCGACAGGATGTGCCGGTCCCGCTCCGGCAAGGACGCGAGCAGCGGGGCGACGCTGACGTGGTCGACGACGCGCTCGATCGCGCCGTCCTCGCTGCCCAGGGTGGCGCTGAGCGGCACGCCGTCGGCCTCGCCGTCCATCGGGGCGTCGAGGGAGGCGAGGTTGTAGTCCTGCGCCGCGGCCAGCGCCTCGATGACCTCCTCCTGGCCGACCTTCAGGTGCTCCGCGAGCTCCGCCACCGTGGGTGAGCGGCCGATGCGCTGGGACAGCTCCTGCGCCGCGCTGCCGAGGGACAGGCGCAGCTCCTGCAGCCGCCGCGGCGGGCGCACGCCCCAGCCGCGGTCACGGAAGTGGCGGCGCAGCTCGCCCGTGATGGTGGGCACGGCGTAGGGCAGGAAGCCGCGGCCCTTGCCGGGCTGGTAGCCCTGCGCGGCCTTGACGAGGGCGAGGGAGGCGACCTGCACCAGGTCGTCGAGCTGCTCGCCGCGGTCGCGGAAGCGGGAGGCGAGGGCGCGGGCGACGGGGAGGTTGAGCACGACCACCTCGTCGACGAGGCGCTGGTGCTCCTGCTCGTCCTGGCAGGCGGCCGCTCGCGCCAGGAGGTCCTCGGTGGCCCTCTCCCGGGCCGAGGAAGCGGGTCCGTCCGGCGCGGTCATCAGGGCTCCCCGTCAGGCGTGCGGTACGTGTCCGGTCCCGTCCGGAGGGGCTGCGTGGTCCTCCGGACGCCGCTCAGCACAGCACCGTCGGCAGGGCCCGGCAACCCGAGCCCCGCTCCGCGCCGGCCACTTACCCGGCGCCGACCGGTTCGAACCCCGGGCGCGCGCGCCGCCGGACCCCGGGCGCGCCGACCGTGCGGCGGGGGGCGCGCGGTGGTAGCAAGGGCCCATGCCGCAGGAACAGGACCCCGACGTCCAGCGCGCCCAGCAGATCCGCCTGCAGCGGGTGGTCGACGACGTGACCGCCTCGCACAGCGGCGAGAAGCGAGCGGTGATGGCGGCGCTGGAGGCGGGGATCGCCCGCGCGGGCCTGTCGCGGCAGCCGGCCACGTGGGTGGAGGCCACGGCGTCCGAGATCGTCGAGGGCCGGCACGTCGTGGCCTTCCGCGAGCGCGACCTCGGCATCGGCCCGGGCGTAGCCGGCAACGGGGACGTCGGCGGCCGCCACTGAGACGGCACCGCGCAGCGCGCCCGGGCCGTGTTTGCCCCCGCGCGCCACGGGTAGCGGTCGAGCAGCGCCGGCCGGCCACCGCGCCAGGCACCGCCAGGCACCGCCGGGCGCGGCCGGGCGTGGTGACGCGCCGCAGCGCCCGAGGGAGCGACCGAGGAGGACCCGTGGACGTGACCCCGCTGACCGAGGTGCTGGAGCCGTGCGCGCCCGCCACCACGGTGGTCGTGGACCTCACGGCCGCGGAGGAGAGGGCGCCGGATGAGGTGCGCCTGCGCTGGCAGGACCTGCGCGGCCGCCTCGCCGCCGACGGCGCCCCGGCCGAGGACCTCGCGGCCGTCGACGAGGTCGTCACCGCCCCTCCGGGCGTGGGCGGCGCGGTCAGCCGCTACGTCGCCGCGCGCGGCGGCCGGGTGCTGCTGGAGGAGGTGCTCGTCGAGGGCCAGCGCGACGGCGTCGGCAGCGGCACCGTGGCCCCGATCGTCGACCTCGTGCCCCTCCTGCGCTACGAGCAGCGCCACGCGCCCGTCGTGGTGGTGCGCGCGGACCGCGAGGGCGCCGACGCCGAGGTCGTCACCGCCGCGGGCGCGCCTCCCGTGGAGACCGCGAGCACCCAGGGGTCCACGCTGCACATCCGCAAGGTGAAGGTCGGCGACTGGGCGCACCCGCAGTTCCAGCGGCGCAGCGAGAACCTCTGGCAGGGCGACGCCGAGCAGGCCGGGGCCGAGGTCGCCCGGCTCTACCGCGAGCACGCGGCGTCCGCGGTCGTCCTCAGCGGCGACGTGCGGGCCCGCCAGCTGGTCGCCGAGCAGCTGCGCGAGCTGCTGCCCCCCGGCGCGCCCGTGGTGCAGGTCGAGGGCGACCGGCGCGCGGACGGCGCCTCGCAGGTGCCCGTCGACCTCGCCGTGGCGCGCGGGCTCGACGAGCGCGCCGCGCGCACCGAGGACGAGGCGGTGCAGCGCTGGCGCGCCGTGCACGACGACGAGAGCACGCGCGACCGCAGCACGGCCGACCTGTTCTCCACCGTGGACGCCGTGCGCGCGGGCCAGGTCGAGGAGCTGCTGCTGGTGCCCGCCGCGCTGACCGGCGCGCAGGTGCAGCTGGTCGAGCTGGAGCAGGCCGTGCTGCCCGACGGCGTGGGCGCGCGCCTGCGCTGGTCGAGCGAGCGGCCTCCCGGCACCGCCTGAGGGCGCTGCCCGAGCGCGGCGGCCTCCCCCGGGCCAGCCGCACCACCCAAGCCACCACCCGAAGCCACGACGAGAGGAGCAGGCATGAGCGAGCAGGACGAGCACCGCGGCGTCACCGAGGAGGAGATCATGCGGGCGATGTCCGTGAACTCCGTGCCGGACGAGGTGCGCACCCACACCACCTTCCGCGACGAGACGGACCAGGTGATGGGGATGGAGGGGGAGCTGCAGCCGGCGGTCGACCCGCACGCGCCCCAGGACGACAGCCACCCGGTCCAGTCCCCCGACGGGCCCTGACCGGGCCCTCACCAGCTCTGCCGCCGGACGCCGAGCGCCCGCCCCTCCGTGCGAGAGGGCGGGCGCTCGCGTCACTCGGTGGTCTTCTCCAGGGCGGCGTAGCCGAACTGCAGGGCGTCGGAGGCGGCGACCAGCGTCATCAGCGTCGCGGCCCACCGGGTGGCGCGCGGCGCGGTGGCGTAGGAGACGAGCGCCGCGGTGCCCACCCACTGCCCGAGGCAGAACGGGCACGTCACGAGCTCCCCGACGGCGTGCCGGACGGCGCCCGGGCGCGGCTGCTCGAGCACCTCGCCGGAGCCCTGGGAGCCGACGAAGACCGTGAACGGCGCCCGCAGGTGCGACAGGACGGCGTCCTTGCTGACGGTGCGCGTGGTGCGCGCCACGGCGACCGCCAGCAGGGCCATGTCCGCGGGGCCGGGCAGCGGCGCCGCGCCGCGGCGGCGGCGCGCGACGGCGCCCACCGCGACGCCGGTCGCCGCCAGGTAACCGGTGGACAGCAGCGCGTACCCGGTCAGCGGCCGCTCGTCGTCCTGGCCGCCGCCGTGCTGGTACTCGTCGCGCACCCGCGAGTACCAGCGCCCGGCGCGCGCGAGGGCGCTGCGCCCGGCGCGCCCCGCCGAGGACCCGTCCGCACCGTCCGCGCCGTCCGCGCCACCTGCAGCCGGCTCCTGCGGGTCCAGCCGGTCGGCGGTGCGGTGCAGGCGCGCGTCCGTGTCCCTCATGGCGCTCCCGTACCCGTCACCGGTCGGTCGATGCCGCCGGAGGGCGGCTCAGCCGCGGGCCGGCGGCGGCAGCTGCCGCGCGCGGCCGCGGGCCAGGTGGTCGAGGCGGCGCAGCGTCTCGTCGTTGCGCGGGAGCAGCGCCAGCTCGCGCAGCGGGCGGGGCACGAGCAGGCCCGGGCCGCTGCGGGCGTCCTCGGAGAGGCTGACGAGCGTGCCGCCGTCCTGGGGCTCCAGCTCGAAGACCACGGTGGCCTCCCCCGCCGGCCAGCCGCGGGCGACCAGCTCCAGGCGGCGCTCCGGCTCCGCGACCACGGACGACGTGGTGTCGTCGATCACCAGCGGCCACACCCCCGCGGAGTGGTGCAGGCGCGTGCCGGGCGCCGGCCAGCCCGGGTCGACGTCGCGCATGCGGGAGGCGCCCACCACGAACGTCGGGTAGGTCCAGCCGTCGGCCAGCACCGACCACACGGCGGCGGGCGGGGCGGGCACGGAGCGCCGTCGGGTGAGCACCGCCCATGCCTAGCGGCCGGTGCCGCCGCGCGCCAGCGCAGCGCCGCGCGGCGAAGATGGGTGCGTGCAGACCTTCCTGCCCCACCGCGACTTCGACCGGTCCGCGCGCGTGCTCGACATGCCGAGGCTGGGCAAGCAGCGCGTGGAGACCCTGCAGGTGCTGCGGGCGCTGGAGCTGCCCGAGTACGGCTGGCACAGCCACCCCGTGGTGACGATGTGGCGCGGGCGCACCCCGGCCCTCGTGGCGTACGGGCTGGCGTGCGTGCGCGCCTGGCGCGCGCTCGGCCACGCCGACTCCACCGAGGAGCTGATCGGCGAGTTCGCCCCCGAGGTGGTCGGGCGCACCCAGGAGGAGCTGACCGCCGAGGGCCTGATGCCGAGCTGGCTGGGGGACGGCGCGCTGCACCTGAGCCACCGCTCGGCGCTCGTGCGCAAGGACCCGGCGCACTACCGGCCGCTCTTCGGCGACGTCCCCGAGGACCTGCCGTACGTGTGGCCGCCGGCCGACGACGTGCCCGAGCGGGTCCTGCCGCCGGGGCGGCACCTGTGGGTCGCGCGGCCCCCGGACGCCAGCGCGCTCGGCGTCTTCGTCGGCGACGGCCTCGTGGGCCTCGACGCCAGCAGCGGCGTCGACGTCGACGCCTCCGGCCGCGACGGCGCCGGGCTGCGCGCGCTGCTCGCCGAGCGCTCGGCCGAGCGCGGGGAGAAGCGCCGGCCCGGCAAGGCGCTGCGCCAGCTGCAGGTGCTGCTGGGCGAGGTCGCGCCCGGTGACGAGGTCGCGGTGCCCGTGCAGGGCGGGCGCGCCCTGCTGCTGGGCGAGGTGGCCGGGGACTACGCCTTCGCCGCGGACTCCCCCGTCTGCCACCGCCGGCCCGTGCGCTGGCGCGACGTCGTGCCCCGCGCGGCGGTGCACCGGCCCGCGGTGCTGCAGGACCCGCGCTCGCTGTTCCGGGTGCACCTGCCGCACGGCAGCGGCGGGCCCCCGGTCTCGGACGCGCACGACGCCCCGATGGCGCTGCCCGCCGCCGCGCCCGCCGCCGCCTCCGCGTAGCGCCCGGCCGATCGCCGTCACGGGCGCGGACGCCTGCGGAACCCGCCCGGCGCGGCGCCGGCGGCCGAGGCGGCCACCACCGCGCCGGCGGTGACCAGGACGCCGGTGGTCGCCGTCGCCGCCGCCACCGCGCCCGCGAGGGCGGGCACGAGCACCTGGCCGAGCCGGTTGGCCATCAGCCGCACCGACAGCGCCGTCGCCCGCGCGCTCGGCGGCGCCAGCGCGGCGACCACGGCCATCGACAGGGGCTGGCCGATCCCGAGCGCGAAGCCCGCCACGACGACGGCGACCGCGGCCGGCGCCAGGGCGTCGGCGAGCGCGAGGCAGACCACCGCGGCGGCGGCCACCAGCGTGCTGCCCAGCAGCAGCCGGTCGCGCCCGGCGCGCTCGGCCATGCGGCCCAGGACCAGCCGCGAGGCGATCGCACCCGCCGCCCGCAGCGACAGCAGCGCTCCCACGGCCTGCGGGGACCAGCCGCGCTCCGCCCCGAGCGCCGGCAGGTACACGGTGAGGACGTCGGTGGCGGCCAGCACCGCCAGGCTCGTGAGCATGGCCGGGCCCACGCCGGGCGCGCGCAGGATCGACGCCACCGGCACCGCGGGAGCCGCCGCAGCGTCCGCGCCGCCCCTCCCGGAGCGCTGCGGCGCCCCGCCCGCACGGCCGCCCGCACGGCCGCCCGCACGGCGGCCCGGCGCGCGCAGGAGGGGCAGGGAGAGCAGGGACAGCGCCGAGACGACCGCCCCGGCGAGCAGGGCGCGCGTGGTGCCCGCCGGGCCGCCGGCCCCGGCGAGCGCGCCGGCCAGCGCCGGGCCGATCAGCTGCCCGGCAGACGCCGTCATGGAGAACCAGCCGTAGTAGCGGTCCAGGGCGCTGTCCCGACCGCTCTGGGCGATCACCGCCTGCATGCCGACGAGCGCGAGCAGGTGGCCGAGGCCCAGCAGGGCGGTGGCGGCCAGCAGGGTGGCCAGCGAGCCGGCGAAGGGCAGCCAGCAGGCGCCGGCGAGCTCGACGACGAGACCGGCCCGGGCCACCGGCGCGCCGCCCCACCTGTCGGCGCGCCGACCGGCCGGCAGGGCGCCGACCAGCGGCAGCAGGGCGTAGCTGGCGCCGACGACGCCGAGCAGGGCCGGGCCGACGTCCAGCTCCAGGGCGCGGTAGGAGGCCATCGGGCGGCCGAGCCCGACCACGGTCTGGCTGCACACCCCGCCCAGCACGAGCCCCGCCCACAGCCACCCGGGCAGCGGGGCGGGCTCGCCCGGCCTCACCCCCGGCGTCCCCGCGCGGCCCTCCTCAGCGCCGCGATGCGCAGGAGCGGCGGCAGCACCACGGCGGCCACCGCGATGACGTAGAGCACGACCGCCAGGGGCGAGGAGACCAGCGCCGCGGGGTCGCCCTGGGAGATCGCCAGCGAGCGCCGCAGCTGCTCCTCGGCCAGGGGCCCGAGGATCAGGCCGACGACAGCCGGTGCGACGGGCACGTCGGCGGCGCGCAGCAGGAACCCGAGCGCCCCGACGGCGTAGAGCACGAACAGGTCGACCGTGCTGCCGCCGACCGCGTAGGTGCCCAGGGCGGCGAAGACGGCGATGCCCGCGTACAGGTAGTACGGCGGGATCTGCAGCAGGCGCACCCACACGCCGGCCAGCGGCAGGTTCAGCAGCAGCAGCATGGCGTTGCCGATGTACAGGCTCGCGATGAGCGTCCACACCAGCGCGTCGTCCGAGCTGAAGAGCGTGGGGCCCGGCTGCACGCCGTAGTTCTGGAACGCGGCGAGGATGACGGCGGCGGTCGCCGACGTCGGCAGGCCCAGGGCCAGCAGCGGCACGAGGACGCCGGCCGCGGCGGCGTTGTTGGCCGCCTCGGGCCCGGCCACGCCCTCGATGGCGCCGTGCCCGAACTGCTCCGGGTGCTTCGTCAGCCGCCGCTCGGCGCTGTAGCTGAGGAAGGTGGGGATCTCCGCGCCGCCCGCCGGCAGCACGCCGATCGGGAAGCCGAGGGCCGTCCCGCGCAGCCACGCCGGCCAGCTGCGCCGGAAGTCGCCGCGCGAGAGCCACGCGCGCTCCCGCAGGGGCGTGACCGTGCTGCGCCGCTCCCCGCTGGCCAGCACCGACAGGGCCTCGCCGATGGCGAAGAGGCCGACGACGACGATGACGACGTCGATGCCGTCGAGCAGCTGCGGCACGCCGAGGGTCAGGCGCGCCTGCCCGGTCTGGACGTCGATGCCGACCAGGCCGATCGCGACGCCGAGGACCAGCCCGATCAGGCCGCGCAGGACCGACGCGCCGAGGACGGCGGAGACGGTGGTGAAGGCGACGACCATGAGCGCGAAGTACTCGGCCGGCCCGAAGCTCAGCGCGATGTCGACCATGAACGGGGCGACGAACGTCAGGCCGGCGGTGGCGATGGTGCCGGCGACGAAGGAGCCGAGCGCGGCCGTGGCGAGCGCGGCGGCGCCCCGCCCGCTGCGCGCCATCTTGTTGCCCTCGAGCGCCGAGATGATCGAGGCGCTCTCGCCGGGCGTGTTGAGCAGGATCGACGTCGTCGACCCGCCGTACATGCCGCCGTAGTAGATGCCCGCGAACATGATCAGAGCGCTGGTGATGTCGAGGTCGAACGTCAGCGGCAGCAGCAGCGCCACGGTCAGGGCCGGGCCGATGCCGGGCAGGACGCCGACCGCGGTGCCCAGGGTCACCCCCACGAGCGCCCACAGCAGGTTGACCGGGGTGATCGCGGCGGCGAAGCCGGCGAGGAGCTCCTCGAGGCCTCCCATCACCGGCCGCCGAGGTTGGGCAGGGACAGGCCCAGCCCGAGCGTGAAGGAGTAGAAGACCACCAGCGTCAGGACGAGGCCGCCGACGAGCACGCGGCCGAGGCGGGGGGCGCCGAAGGCGAGCGCGACGGCCACGAAGAGCACGAGCGCGGCCACCACGTAGCCCGCGGTGCTGATGAGCAGCGCGTGGGCGAGCAGCCCGGCGGCGAAGACGGCGACGCGCCCGAGCCGGCCCGTGCGCAGCACCGGCGGGCGCTCCTCGCCCACGGGCACGGCCGGCACGACCGCCTCCGCGTCGTCCTGCTCCCCGCGCGCGGCGGCCCGCAGCTGCTCGTCGAGGTCCTCGTCGAGGAGGTGGTGGGTCGAGGCCAGCTCCTCGTCGGGGCGCCCGCGCGTGGCGACCAGGCCGAGGGCGACGCCGAGGGCGAGCAGGAGCACCGCCACGGCCCACGGGAAGGCGGCCGGGCCCACGACCCCGCTGCCGCGCGGGGCCTCGATGGTGCTGGCGTCGACGGCGAGCACGACCCCGAGGACGAGCAGCACCGCGGCGAGGACGAGGGAGGGCAGGTCGGCGCGGGACCTCCCGCGCCGACCCGCTCCTCCCGGCGCCCCCGCGGCGCCCGACCCCGAGGCCGGGCCCGGGGCCGCGCCCGAGGCGGGGGTGCTCACTGACCGACCAGGCCCAGGTCCTCGAGCACGCCGCGCGTGCGCTCCTGCTCCTCGGCGAGGAACTGCTCGAACTCCTCGCCGGCGAGGAACTGGTCGTCCCAGCCGCGGTCGGCGAGCACCTGCTGCCACTCCTCGCCCTGGGCCATCTCGGTCAGGGTGGCCTCGATCGCCTCCTCCTGCTCGGGCGTGATGCCCGGAGGGGCGACCATCCCGCGCCAGTTGGCGAGCTCGATGTCGAGGCCGGCCTCGGTCAGCGTCGGGGCGTCGATGCCCTCGATCCGCTCGGGCGAGGAGACCGCGAGGGCGCGCACCTGCCCGGAGTCGATCTGCTCCTGCAGCTCGCCGATGCCGGAGATGCCGGCCTGCACGCTGCCGGACAGGATCGTCGCGAGCGCCTCGCCGCCGCCGCTGTGGGGGATGTAGTTGACCGCCGACGGGTCGGCGCCGATCTCCTGGGCGAGCAGGCCGGCCAGGACCTGCTCGATGCCGCCGGCGGAGCCGCCCGCGATGGCCACGGAGCCGACGTCGGCCTGCATGGCGGCGACGAGGTCCTCGATGCTCTGGTACGGCGAGCTCTGCGGCGCCACGACCACCTCGTACTCGCCGAGCAGGCGCACCAGCGGCGTCACCTGCTCGAGCGTGACCGGCGAGTCGTTGGTCTCGATGGCGCCGACCATGATCGAGCCCATCGTCATCAGCTGGTCCGGGTCGCCCTCGTTCTGCACGAACTGCGCGATGCCGACCGTGCCGCCGGCGCCGCCGACGTTGTAGACCTCCACCGACGGGTCGACCATCGGGTCGAGGACCTCCTGGATCGCGCGGGAGGTCTGGTCCCAGCCGCCGCCCGGGTCCGCCGGCGCCATGATCTGCACGTCGCCGGTCGGCCACGCCGCCGCGGCGTCCCCGCCCTCGCTCTGCGCGCTCCCGCCGCCGTCGCCCTGCGGGGCACAGGCCGTCACGAGCAGGCCGCCGGCCACGGCGACCGCCGCCGCCCCGCGCCACCCGCGGCCGCGCCGCTGCCCGTGCTGCACCCCGTGCTGCACCCCGTGTCCCTGACCTGCTCGCTGCTGTGCCACCGGTGGTCCCCTCGCTCTCCGTCGAGCCTGCATCCCGTTGTATGCAGTGGTATGCGATCGGCGCCAGCATGGTGGGCGCGTGCGGTGCGGTCAAGGCCGTCGCGCCCCCGCCGAGGTTGCGATCCGGTTGCGGCCGGGCCCGCGGCCGCGGGGCGCCGTCCGGCCGGTCAGGATACGCGGTGGCCCTGCTCGGCGGTCGCCTCGCGCAGCAGCGCGAGGCGGATCTCGCGCGCCGTGCGCATGTGCGCGGCCGCCACCGCCGCGGCCCGCTCGGCGTCGCCCGCCGCGACGGCGTCCACCAGGGCCGCGTGCTCCTCCAGCGCCTCCCGCCAGCGCTCGTCCCGCGAGAGCGTGGAGCGCGGCGCGCGCACCAGGTGCGCGGTCAGGCGCTGCAGCAGGTCCTGCAGCACGGCGTTGTGCCCGGCCTGCCACACCGCGGCGTGGAACTCGAGGTTGGTCGCCGCGCGGGTCTCGTCGTCCGGGGCCACCAGCGCGCGGTCGCGGGCGAGCAGCCCCTCGAGCACCGCGAGGTCGACCGCCGTGCGCGCCCGGGCCGCGGACCGCGCGGCCTCGGCCTCCAGCAGGATCCGCACGTCGTAGACCTGCACGACCTCCTCGGGCTCGATGGTGCGCACGGCCAGCCCCCGCACGCCCGGCACGAGCAGCCGGTCGTGCTGCAGCCGGCGCAGCGCCTCGCGCACGGGCGTGCGCGAGACCCCGAAGCGCGTCGCCAGGGCGACCTCCCGCACCGGGCTCCCGCCCGGGATGGCGCCGGCGACGATCTCCGCGCGCAGGACGTCGTAGATGCCCTGCACGTCCGGCCGCTGCACCTCCGGCCGCTGCACGCCCGGCCGCTGCACGCTCAGGCCGCCCTCCCGGCGCGCCGGCCGAAGACCGCGCCCGACGTCAGGCCGGTGCCTCCGGGGTAGTTGCCGCTGAACAGGCCCCCGAGCATCTCCCCGCACACGAACAGGCCCGGCACGGGGTGCCCGTCCCGGTCCAGCACCCGCGCGTCGGCGTCGGCGCGCAGGCCGCCGAAGGTGAAGGTGATGCCGCACGTGACCGGGAAGGCGTAGAACGGCGCCGTCTCCAGGGGCAGCGCCCAGTTGCTCTTCGGCGGCTGCACGCGCGAGGCGCGGCCGTCCTTGACGGAGGGGTCGAACGGGACGTCGCGGTCGACGCCGGCGTTGAACTCCTCCACCGTCGCCCGCAGGGCCGCCGCGTCGACGCCCATCCCCTCGGCGAGCTCCTCGAGGGTGTCGGCGACGACCACCGAGGCGCCCGGCACGTCGTACTCCTCGGCGCGCAGCCGGCGCCGGGTGCTCGCGTCGAAGAGCTGGAAGGCCAGGCCGCCGGGCTGCTCGAGGATCCGCGCCCCGTACTTCGCGTACGTGTAGTTGCGGTAGTCGGCGCCCTCGTCCAGGAAGCGCCGGCCGAGGCGGTTGACGACGACGCCGAGGGGGTAGCCGCCGCGGGTGAGCCGGTTGGTCAGCTCCCGGTTGCTCTCGTTGTGCGGGTGGCGGGCGTCCCAGGCGACGCTGTGGCACGAGCCCCAGTCCCCGTGCGGCGCGGCGCCGACCGCCAGGGCGGCGCGCAGCATGTCGCCGGTGTTCAGCGGGGTGCCGCGCACCTTCGCGAGCTCCCAGCCGCGCCCCAGGTGCTCGCGGCGCATCGCCGGGTCGGCCTCGAAGCCGCCGGCCGCCAGGACGACGGAGCCGGCGCGCACGACGCCGGTGCGCCCCGCGTCGTCCGCCCAGCGCACGCCGCGCACGCGGCCGTCCTCGACGACGAGGTCCCGGCCGCGCACGCCGTAGCGGACCTCCACGCCTCCGGCCTCGGCGGCGGCGGCGTGCTGGGCCACCAGGCCCTTGCCACCGCCGGTGCTGCCGATCGCCAGGCCGCCCCAGAAGACGTAGCGGCCCGTGGCCTCGTCGAGGTAGGCCTGGCGCTCGTACATGAGCCGGAAGCGCAGCCCGAGCCCGTGCAGCCAGCGCAGGACGTCCTGGCTGTCCTCCACCAGGGCGGCGGTCAGGACGGGGTCGTTGCGCCCGGAGGTGACCTTCGCCATGTCCTCGGAGAAGGCCTGCGCCGGGTACGGCGGCAGGTCCGTGACGGGCAGGCGCTCGTCGTCGTCGAGGAGGTCGGCGACGTCGTCGAGGCCGTCGTGCACGGTGCGGAAGGCGCCGGCGGTGTAGTAGGTGTTGCCGCCGGCCTCCTCGGCCCGGCCCTTCTCCAGCAGCAGCACGCGGCGCCCGCGCCCCGCCGCTGCGGAGGCGGCGCTGAAGCCGGCGTTGCCCCCGCCGACGACCACGACGTCGACCACGTCGTCGACCTGCTCCTCGCCCTGCGCGTCCACCGCACCGCCGTCCTCGTCCCCGCCCCGAGCGGGCGTCGTGGATGCGACTGTATGCAGATGTCGACAGCCTGTCGAGCACTCCCTCGGCCGGACGGCCGACGGGGCGGGGGTGAAGCGCACCGCCCGTCCTGTCGACACCCGTCCGGGGGAACGGCGCGGACCGGTGCGCCGGCACGGACGACGGGGGAGACGTGGACCACGCGGCGCGGCACGCACGAGGCACCAGGCGGCACCGGAGGCTGGGCGAGCGGCGCAAGCTGCTGCTCAGCACCGCGGTCCTCGGGACCTCCGGCGCTCTGGCGGTGAGCGGCACCTACGCGAGCTTCACCGCCAGCGTCAGCCGCGGGCACACCGTGACCACCGCCGTGCCGCTGCTGGAGCTGGGCGCGACGGGGACGGCGGCGAACCGGCTGGGCGTCGACGCCCTCGCCCTCGCGCCGGGCGACGTCTACCGCCGCGCCTTCGACGTCACCAACAGCGGCACCGCCGCCTTCGCGGCCTACACCGTCTCCACGACCGCGACCACCAGCTCGCTGCTCGACACGGACGGCACGAACGGGCTGCAGGTGAAGCTGGAGCGCTGCTCCGCGCCGTGGACCGAGACCGGGACCGGCCCGGCCCTGGCCTACACCTGCCCGGGCACGACGGCGCTCGCGCTGCCCGCGCGGCGCGTGGCGATGACGGCCGTGCCGCTGTCCGGGATGCTCTCGGCCGCCCCCGGGGGCACCGACCACATGCTGCTGACGGTGACCCTGCCGGCGACGGCGGACAACTCCTTCCAGAACCAGATGAGCGCGATCACCTACACCTTCAACGGCTCGTGAGCGCGCACCCGGAGCGGTCGCGCACGACCGTCAAGACCGCTGCGCCCGCTGCCGATGAGGACTGCGGACGCGGGGGCTCCGCCCCCGCCACGACCCGGCAGAAGGGGGTGCCCGCGATGGGCGAGGAGACGACGGCGGGCCGGGCCCGCGCACCCGGGGTCGGCACGGGCCGCAAGGTGGCGCTGAGCACCGCCGCGCTCGGCGCAGCGGGGGTGCTGGCGGTGACCGGCACCCACGCGAGCTTCACCGCGAGCGTCAGCCGCGGCCACACGGTGAGCACCAGCGTCTCGGAGCTCGTGCTGGGGGCCACGGGCGCGGCCACGAACCGGCTGGGCCTCGACGCCCTGGACGTCCAGCCGGGCGCGGTGGTCCGCCGCGCCTTCGACATCACGAACGCGGGGAGGAGCACCTTCTCCGCCTACACGGTGCGCACGACGGTCATCAGCAGCTCGCTGCTCGACACCGACGCCGTCAACGGCCTGCAGGCCAGGCTCGAGCGCTGCTCGGGCCCGTGGGTGGAGTCGGGCACGAGCCCGGACCTCTCCTACACGTGCTCCGACGGCGCTGGCGGCGCGGGCGCGGTCACCGAGGTCCTGTCCGAGCGCCCCATCAGCATCAGCCCTCCGGCGGCGCTGGCCGGCATGGCCTCGACCGCTCCGGGCGGCACCGACCACGTGCTGCTGACGCTGCGCCTGCCCAGCACGGCGGGCAACGCGTTCGAGAACCAGATGACCTCGATCACGTACACCTTCGACGCGTCGTGACCGACCGGCGCCCCGCCCTGCGGCACGCGAGCACGGGACTGCTGGTCCTGGCCCTCGCCGTGCTGGTCCTGACCCTGGTGGCGGGGCGCTCCGGGTACCGGCTGGTCGCGGTGTGGACCGGCTCCATGGCGCCCGCGATGCCGGCGGGCAGCCTGCTCCTGGAGGAGCTGCGCCCCACCGGCTCGCTGCGCGCGGGCGACGTCATCACCTTCCACGAGCCGACCGAGGCGGCGCGCGTGCTCACGCACCGCGTCGTCGAGGTGGCGCACACCGACGGCGTCACGCGGGTGCAGACCCAGGGCGACGCCAACCCGGGGCGCGACCCGTGGGACGCCGAGCTGCTCAGCGACGGCGTCTGGGTCGTGGTCGCCTCCGCGCCGCACCTCGGGCGCGCGCTGGGGGCGCTGCGGTCCGGACCGCCGTGGGCGGCGACGTCCGTGCTCGCTCCGGCGCTCCTCGCCGCCGCGGCGCTGCGGTGGATCTGGCGGGCGCCCGGCCCCCGCCGTCCCGCGCGCCGCCCGGCGCCGCGCCGGCCGCTGGCGCGCGCCGCCGCCCACAGCACCGGGCACCGCCGCGGGCTGCGCCGCGCCGGCCTGGCCGCGACGGCCGGGGCGACGGTGGTGGTGGTCCTGGCCGTCACGGCGGGTCCCGCCGCCGCCCGCTTCGCCGCGTCGGCCAGCCGCGGCCACGCGGTGCGCACCGCCGTGCTGGTCGCTCCGACCTCGGTGTCGGTGCGCAACAGCTGCGTGCTGACCATCGTCGGGATCGACGTGCGGTGGACCGGCGCCGCGGACGACCGCGCCGGGTACCGCGTGGAGCGGCGCACGGGCAGCTCCACCACCTGGACGGCGGTCGGCACCGCCGCGGCCGGCGCGACCAGCTACCGCGACACCAGCGTCTTCAACTTCACGCAGTACACCTACCGCGTCCTCGGCACCCGCGGCGCGTGGAGCTCCGCGCCCTCGGCGCCGGCCGCGGTGACCACGGGCACCTGCTGAGCCCCGCGCGCCGGCACCGCGGGTCAGCGCACCGCGGGTCAGCGCACTGGGCGTCAGCACCACGGCGACCTCCTCGTCGCCGTGGTGCTGACGCGCTCCGGGGGTCAGGCGAGCGGCTCGCGCTGCTGCACCAGGTGGCGGCCGTAGGCCGCGACGGTGAGGAACGTCGGGAACTCCTCCCCCAGCGCCACCTCGCGGAAGACCTCCGCCGCCTCGTCGACCCGGTCCCCCGGGGTGCGCGGCAGCTCCGCGAGCACCTGCGCCAGCACCGCCTCGGCGTGCTCGCGCGTGACGCGCGCGCCCTCCGCGGTCGTCACCTCGTGACGCACCCACTGCCACACCAGGGAGCGGGAGATCTCCGCGGTCGCGGCGTCCTCGACGAGCCCGTCGAGGAGCAGCGCGCCGCGCCCGCGCAGCCAGGCGTCCAGGTACCGGACGGCGGTCGCCGTGGCCCGCCGCAGCCCGGCGTCCGTGACCCGCCCGCCGAGGGCCCCGACGTCCAGCAGCTGCGCGGCGGTGGCGGCCTCCTCGCGCCGCCCGCTCGCCGGGCGCACGACCTGGTGCGGCCGCTCGCCGAGGACGGCGTCGAACTGCGCGCGCGCCACCGCGACCAGCGCGGGGTGCGCCACCCAGGTGCCGTCGAAGCCGGCGGCCGCCTCGCGCCGCTCGTCGGCGGCGACCTCGGCGAGCGCCCGCGCCGTCGCCGCCGGGTCCTGCGGCTGCGGAGCGACGGCGCTCATGCCGCCGAGGGCGTGCGCGCCGCGGCGGTGGCAGGTCTCGACCAGCAGCTCCGCGAAGGTCCGCAGCGGAGGCGCGGTCGTGCAGATCGCCTCCCGGTCGGGCAGGACGAACTCCGGACCGCGGTCGCGGAAGCCCTTGACCAGGGAGAACAGGTAGTCCCAGCGGCCGGCGTCCAGCCCGGCGCAGTGCTCGCGCAGCTCGTGGAGGATCTCCTCCATCTCGAACGCCGCGGTCACCGTCTCGATCAGGACGGTCGCCCGGATCGTCCCGCGCGGGAGGCCGAGCTCCTGCTGCGCGGCGACGAACACCTCGTTCCACAGCCGCGCCTCGAGGTGGCCCTCCAGCTTGGGCAGGGAGAAGTACGGCCCGGCACCGCAGGCGATGAGCTCGCGCGCGTTGTGGAACAGGTGCAGCCCGACGTCGACGAGCGAGGCGGACGCCGGGCTGCGGTGCCCGGCGCGGTCGACGTAGCACAGGTGCTTCTCGGTCAGCTGCCACCCGCGGGGGCGGACGACGATCGTCGGGGTGCGCCCGGAGCGCGGGTCCGCGTGGTGCTCGCGCCCGTCGGCGTCGGTGCAGCTCAGGCGCCCGCGCACGGCGTCGCGCAGCACCAGCTGGCCGCCCATGACGTTCTCCCACGTCGGCGAGGTGGCGTCCTCGAGGTCGGCCAGCCACACCGAGGCGCCGGAGCCCAGCGCGTCGACCGCCGTCCTCGGGTCCGTCGGCCCGGCGATCTGCACGCGGCGGTCCTCCAGGCCCGGGCCGGCGCCGGCCACCTGCCACGTCGGGTCGGCGCGCACGGCGGCGGTCTCGGGCAGGAAGCACGGGTCGGCGCCCTCGGTGATGCCCGCCCGCCGCTCCTGGCGGCGCACGAGCAGCTCGTGGCGGGCGCCGGCGAAGCGGGTGTGCAGGGCGCTGAGGAACTCCAGCGCCTCGGGGGTGAGCACGTCGGCGTACCGGGGGCTCATGGGCCCGAGCACCTGCAGCAGGGGCCGGCGTCCGGTCGGCTCGGCGGGGGCGGGGGCGGCGGAGGGCGGGGTCGGGGGCAGGGTGATGGTCCAGGTGCGGTCGGCGGTCAGCGCCACGGCGGTCTCCTGGGGTCGGGGCGGGCGGGGTCGGGGGCCGGTCAGGAGAACTGGGCGGTCTCGGTGGACCCCGCCAGGGCGAGCGTGCTGCCCGAGGGGTTGAGGACGGTGGAGACGCGGTCGAAGTAGCCGGTGCCGACCTCGCGCTGGTGGCGCGTGGCGGTGTAGCCGTCGGCCTCGGCGGCGAACTCGGCCTCCTGCAGCTGCACGTAGGCGCTCATCGCGCTCTCCCGGTAGCCCCTGGCGAGGGTGAACATGGAGTGGTTCACCGCGTGGAAGCCGGCCAGGGTGATGAACTGGAAGGCGTAGCCGTAGGAGGCCAGCTCCTTCTGGAAGCGCGCGATCGTCGCGTCGTCCAGGTGCCGCTTCCAGTTGAAGGACGGCGAGCAGTTGTACGCGAGCATCTGGTCCGGGAAGTCCGCCTTGATCGCCTCCGCGTAGCGGCGGGCGGCGTCCAGGTCGGGCTCGGAGGTCTCCATCCACAGCAGGTCGGCGTAGGGCGCGTACGCCCGGCCGCGCATGATCGCGGTCTCGATGCCGGGGCGGACGCGGAAGAAGCCCTCGGGGGTGCGCTCCCCGGTGGCGAACTCCTGGTCGCGGGGGTCCACGTCGGAGGTCAGCAGGTCCGCCGCCAGGGAGTCGGTGCGGGCGATGAGGACGGTCGGGACGCCGGCCACGTCGGCGGCGAGCCGCGCGGCGTTCAGCGTGCGCACGTGCTGGCTGGTCGGGATCAGGACCTTGCCGCCCAGGTGGCCGCACTTCTTCTCCGACGCCAGCTGGTCCTCCCAGTGCACCCCGGCCGCGCCGGCCTCGACCATCCCCTGCATCAGCTCGTAGGCGTTCAGCGGACCGCCGAAGCCCGCCTCGGCGTCCGCGACGACCGGCACCATCCAGTCGCGGCCGGCGCCGTCCCCCCTGGCGTCGGTGCGCTCGACCTGGTCGGCGCGCAGCAGGGCGTTGTTGATGCGCCGGACGACGGCGGGCACGGAGTTGGCCGGGTAGAGGGACTGGTCCGGGTAGGTCTGCCCGGACAGGTTGGCGTCCGCGGCGACCTGCCAGCCGGAGAGGTAGATCGCCTCCAGTCCGGCGCGCACCTGCTGGACGGCCTGGTTGCCGGTGAAGGCGCCCAGGGCCGGGACCCACTCGCGGGTGTGCAGCAGCTCCCACAGCCGCGCGGCGCCGCGCCGGGCCAGGGTGTGCTCGATCCGCACGCTGGCGCGCAGCGCCACCACGTCCTCGGCGCTGTAGTCGCGCATCACACCCGTCCAGCGCGGGTCCTCCTGCCAGGCGCGGGCGAGGTCCGCCGCGGTCTCGGTCTGGGCGCCCGGCAGGGCGGTCGAGGTGGAGCGCGGGCGCTCGGTGGTGGCGGTCATGGTTCCTCCTGGATCGGAAAGCCGCGGCAGTCCTCGCCGCACCACCACCATCACCGCCGGTTTCCGGCCCGCTCAACCCGGTCGAGGGGAAAGATCCGCAGATCTTCTGCTGGTGAGAAGCGGCGCCGTGTGCCAGGGTCGCACCGGTGACCACCGCGCCGCCCACGCCGCCGACCCGCCCCGTGGACCCCCTGACCATCGGACGCCGCGTGCGCCACCTGCGCACCGCCCGCGGGATGACCCTCGAGGCGCTCGCGGCGTCCGTGGGGCGCGCGCCGTCCCAGATCTCGGTGCTGGAGAACGGCAAGCGGGAGCCGAGGCTGTCGCTGCTGCAGTCCGTGGCGGCCGCGCTGGGAGCGCCGCTGTCGGAGCTGCTGGACGCCGCGCCGCCCAGCCGCCGGGACTCCCTGGAGATCGCCCTCGAGCGCCACCAGCGCGCCGGCGTCTTCGAGCCCCTCGGCCTGCCGCCGGTCAGGGTGGGCAGGTCGCTGCCCACCGACGCCCTGGAGCTGATCGTCGGGCTGCAGGAGGAGATCCTGCGCCTGCACGAGGAGCGCGCGGCGACCCCGGAGGAGGCGCGCCGGGCGAACGCCGAGCTGCGGCGCACCATGCGCGAGCAGGACAACCACTTCCCCGAGATGGAGGAGCACGCCCGGCGCATCCTCGCCGCGATCGGGCACCCCGGCGGGCCGCTGTCGCAGCGGGCCGCCGCCGACATCGCCGCCCACCTCGGCTTCTCGCTGCACTACGTCACGGACCTGCCGCACTCCACGCGCTCGGTCACGGACCTCGCGCACGGGCGCATCTACCTGCCGCACCAGCGCACCGCCGGCTCGGGGGACCCGCGCTCGCTGCTGCTGCAGGCGCTGTCCAGCCACGTGCTCGGCCACTCGGAGCCCACCAGCTACAGCGACCTGCTGCGCCAGCGGGTGGAGTCGAACTACCTCTCGGCGGCGATGATGGTGCCCGAGGACAGCGCCGTGGACTTCCTGACGCGGGCCAAGGCCGCCCGGGCCCTGTCGATCGAGGACCTGCGCGACGCGTTCGCGGTGCCCTACGAGACCGCGGCGCACCGCTTCACCAACCTGGCCACCCGGCACCTGGACGTCCCGGTGCACTTCATGAAGGTCGACCGGGCCGGCACCATCCACAAGGCCTACGAGAACGACGGCGTCCGCTTCCCGGCCGACGCCCTCGGCGCCGTGGAGGGGCAGCCGGTGTGCCGGCGCTGGACGGCGCGGGTCGTCTTCGACATCCCCGACCAGCTCAGCCCGTACTACCAGTACACCGACACCGTCTCGGGCACGTTCTGGTGCACCGCGCGCACGCAGACCTCCGGCGGGCAGGAGCACTCGGTCGCCGTCGGGGTGCCGTACGCGCACGTGCGCTGGTTCCGGGGGCGCGAGACCCCCGAGCGCGGCTCGTCGCGCTGCCCGGACCCGACGTGCTGCCGCACGCCACCGGCGCGCGCGGCCTCGCGCTGGCAGGGCCGCTCGTGGGCGAACGCCCGCACCCCCGCGAGCCTGCTGGCGACGCTGCCGGCGGACTCCTGCGCGGGCGTGGACTCCACGGCCGTCTACCAGTTCCTCGACGCGCACGCCCCCGCTCCCGCGCGCGGCGGGGAGGGGGGCGGGGGCGCCGGTCGGTGACCGGACGACGATCGGGCGGTGACCGGGCGGTGACCGGGCGCTGAGGCGTCAGGCGTCCAGGTCGGCGGCGACGAGGTCGGCGACGGTCTTCAGGGCCGCGTCGTCCTCGCTGGTGACGACGACCTGGTCGCCCTGCCGGGCGCCCAGCGTCATGATCATCAGCGCCGAGCCGGCGTCCACCGGCTGGCCGCCGGCGACGGCGAGGGTGACGGGCGCGCCGGCCGCCGTGGCGGCCTGGGCGATCAGGCCGGCGGGGCGGGCGTGCAGGCCGACGGACGATCCGACGGTGACGGTGGTGCTGGGCACGGGTCCTCCTCAGGGGGTGGGGCGGGGACGGCGGTCGGTCAGGCGTCCAGCTCGGCCGTGCGCCGGCCCAGCCGCTTGGTGACGAGCACGGCGAGCGCGCCCACCACGGTGCCGGCGACGAGGGCCAGCAGGAACACCAGGACCCCGTCGATGGCGAAGAGCACGAAGATCCCGCCGTGCGGAGCGCGGAGCGTGACGCCGCTGGCGGCGACGACGGCGCCGGTCACGGCCGATCCCACCATGATCGAGGGGATCACGCGCAGCGGGTCCGCCGCGGCGAACGGGATGGCGCCCTCGGTGATGAACGAGGCGCCCAACAGCCAGTTGGTCCTGCCGTTCTCGCGCTCGGCGGGGCTGAAGGTCTTCGGGCGCAGGGCCACGGCCAGCGCGAGCGCCAGCGGCGGCACCATGCCGGCGGCCATGACGGTGGCCATGATGACGAGCGGGCCCTCGTTGGCGGCCGTCGCGGCGGACAGGCCGGCCGCGCCGAAGGCGTAGGCGGCCTTGTTGACCGGCCCGCCCATGTCGAAGGCCATCATCAGGCCGATGACGATGCCGAGCACGACCGAGGAGGTGCCGGACAGCCCGCTCAGCCAGTTCCCCAGCCCGGTGGTCGCGGCGGCGAGGGGCCGGCCCAGGACGAGGAACATCAGCCCGCCCGCGATCAGCGTCGCGAACAGCGGGATGATCACCACCGGCATGAGGCCGCGGCCCCAGCGGGGCACCGAGATGCGGCTGATGGCCAGCGCCGCGGCGCCGGCGATCAGCCCGCCGACGAGGCCGCCGATGAAACCGGCGCCCACGGCGTTCGCGACCGCGCCGGCGGCGAACCCGGGCGCGATGCCGGGCCGGTCGGCGATGGCGTAGGAGATGTAGCCGGCCAGCGCCGGCACCAGGAAGCCGAAGGCGAGGGCGCCGAGGCTGAACAGGACGGCGCCGAGGTACTCGAGCAGGCCGCCCGCGGGCAGGTTCGTCAGGGAGTTCTCCCCGACGATCCGGTCGGCCGCCGAGACGCCGTCCTCGCCCGCGAGGGCGATGTCGTACCCGCCGAAGAGGAAGCCGAGGGCGATCAGCAGGCCGCCGGCGGCGACGAAGGGGATCATGTAGCTGACGCCGGTGAGCAGCCACTGGCGCAGGCGGGTGCCGAAGCCGACCTGGCTCGCGGCGCCGCCCGCCGCGCCGCCCGCCGCCGCGGTGCCGCCGGGCGTGCTCACGGCCCCCTCCACCCGGGTGGAGGCGGGGTCGTCGGCCGCGCGCAGCGCCTCGCGGACCATGCCGTCGGGGTCGTTGATGGCCCGCTTGACGCCGGAGGAGACCACCGGCTTGCCGGCGAAGCGGGTGCGGTCGCGCACGCCGACGTCGGTGGCGAAGATCACGGCGTCCGCGCCGGAGATGGTGTCCGGGGGCAACGGCGTGGAGCCGGCCGAGCCCTGCGTCTCCACGGTCACGGTGACGCCGGCGCGCTCGCCGGCGGCCACGAGGGAGTCGGCCGCCATGTAGGTGTGCGCGATGCCGGTCGGGCACGCGGTCACCGCGACGATCCGGCGGCCCTGGGCGGGCACCGTCGCCGTGCCCGCGACGGCGCCGGTGGGGCGCCCGTCCTGGGTGCCGGCCGGGGTGGTGGCCACGGCCGTCGCCGCCGCGCTCGCGGTGGCCGCGCCGGCGGTGGCCCCGCCCGCGGCGGCCGCTGCCGCCGTCGGCCCGGCCGTCGATCCGGCCGTCGCCCCCGCCGCGCCCGCCGGGGTGGCGCCCGCGGCGCGGGCCCCGGCCGGCGCCGCGGCGGGGGCGGGCTGGACGACGTCCCCGACGAGGGCGACGACGTCCGCGGGCGTGGCCGCGGCCCGCAGGGCGGCGGTGAAGTCGGGCCGCACCAGCGCCCTCGCCAGGGACGCCAGCAGCGTCAGGTGCTCGGCGCCGCCGCCGGCGGGCGCGGCGATGAGGAAGACGAGGTCGGCCGGGGCGTCGGGGGCGCCGAAGTCGACCCGCGGGCGCAGGCGGGCGAAGGCGAGCGAGGCCTCGGTCACGTGCTCGCTGCGGCAGTGCGGGATGGCGATGCCGCCGGGCAGGCCGGTGGCCGACTGGGCCTCGCGGGCCATGGCGTCGGCGAGCAGGCCGTCCGGGTCGCCGGACCTGCCGGCGGTGGCCACCCGCCGCGCGAGCGAGCGGATGACCTCCTCCTTGGCGGCGCCGAGGTCCGCGTCGAGCGCGACCAGGTCGGCGGTGATGAGCTGGGGCATGGCCGTCCTTCCGTGGGTGTCAGCCGAGCGGGCGGAGGGGGGTGCGGGCGCCGTTCGGGTCGTGCGGGCGGTGCCGGTCGGGCTGCGGGTGCGGGAGGTTCGAGGCGGGCGGGGCGGCGAGGACGTCGACGGCGACGTCGGCGGGGCGGGCGTCCTGCGGGGTCGGCAGCTGCGAGCCGGGCAGGGCCGCGGCGGCTGAGCCGTAGGCGACGGCGAGGCGCAGCCGCTCGGCCTCGTCGGCGCCGGCCAGGTCGGCGAGCAGGTAGCCGGAGAGCGCCGAGTCGCCCGCGCCGACGGTGCTGCGGGCCGTCACCGGCGGCGGCGAGGCCCGCCAGGCGCCGTCGGCGGTCACGAGGACGGCGCCCTGCGCGCCGAGCGTGGCCAGGACGGCGCCCGTGCCGCGGCGCACGAGCTCGGCGGCGGCCGCGGCCGTCGCGGCCGGGTCGCCGTCCAGGTCGGCGGGGTCGGCGCCGACGGCCTCGGCGAGCTCCTCGGCGTTGGGCTTGAGCAGGTCGGGCGCGGAGCGCGGGCCGGCGGCCAGCAGCGCGGCCAGCGGGGCGCCGGAGGTGTCGACGGCGACCGAGCAGGCGGTGGCGCGCAGGGCCGCGACGAGCTCGGCGTACCAGCCGGGCGGCGGGCCGGGCGGCAGCGAGCCGGACAGCACGGCCCAGCGGGCGCCGGCGGCCTCGCGCAGCAGCGCCTGCGCCAGGCCGTCCAGCACGTCCGGGCCCAGCGGCTGCCCCGGCTCGTTGATCTTCGTGGTGGTGCCGTCCGGCTCGGTGACGGTCAGGTTCGTGCGCGAGGGCAGCGGCACGGGCACCGCGCGGTGCGGGATCCCCAGCTCGCGCAGCGCCAGCACCACGGGGTCGTCGTGCCCGGCGGGGAGCACGGCGACCGCGAGGCGGCCCGCGGCGGTGACGGCCCGCACCACGTTGACGCCCTTGCCGCCCGGCTCGGCGGTCGCCGAGGTCGCCCGCAGCACCTCCCCGCGCCGCAGCGCCCCGCCCAGCTCCACCGTGCGGTCGAGGCTGGGGTTGGCGGTCAGGGTGACGATCATGCGATGAGCACCTCCACCTCGCGGGCCCGGAGGTCCGCCACGTCACGGGGGTCGATCCCGTCGTCGGTGACGAGGACGTCGACGGCGTCGAGGTCGGCGAAGCGCACCAGCTGCTCGCGCCCGACCTTCGAGGAGTCGGCGAGCACGATGACGCGCTGCGCCGCGGCCACCGCCGCGCGCTTGACGGCGGCCTCGTCGTGGTCCGGCGTGCTCAGGCCGAAGCGCAGGCTGAGCGCGTTGGTGCCCACGAACGCGACGTCGACGCGCAGGTCGGCCAGCGCCCGCAGGGCCTCCTCGCCCACGGCCGCCTGCGTGCGCCCGCGCACCCGGCCCCCGAGCAGGTGCAGCCGCACGCCGCGCGCGCCGGCCAGGCGCGCGGCCACCGGCACGGCGTTGGTCACCACCAGCAGGTCGCGGTCGGTCGGCAGCAGCCCGGCCAGGCGCGCGGTCGTCGTGCCGGCGTCCAGCAGCACGCTGCCGCGCGGCGGCACGAGCTCCACGGCGCGGGCGGCGATGCGCTCCTTGGCCTCGGCGGCCGTGGACTCGCGCTCGAGCACGCCGGGCTCGAGCACGCTCAGCGCCGACGTCGCCACCGCCCCGCCGTGCACGCGGCGCACCAGGCCCGTGCGCTCCAGCAGCCCCAGGTCGCGCCGGACGGTCTCTGTCGTCACCCCGAAGGAGACCGCGACGTCGCTGACGGCGACGCGGCCGCGCGAGCGCACCAGGCCGGCGATCGCCTCCTGACGCTCCGCTGCGTACACCGGACCTCCGCCGTCGGGGGTGGGGATGTGTGGAACCCGTTGTGGTTCTGCATTGTTCTATGCCCGGACGTCTTGACATGTCAAGGGCCCGTGCCCGTAACCTCGTCGTCGACGGCACCCGGCCCGACCTCACCGCGGAGGACGACGTGACGCTGCAGACCCGACCCGCACCGCAAGGCGTGCTCACGGGGACGCCGGTCGTCCCCGGCGTCGGCACCGGCCCCGTCGTGCGCCCCGCTCCCCGCCCCGCCCTGCCGGCCCCCGCCGGCGACGTCCCCGAGGCCGGCCGCGCGGCCGAGCGCGAGCGCTTCACCGCGGCGTCGGCGGCCGTCGCCGACCGGCTCGCGGCCCGGGCGGCGGGCGCCACCGGCGCCGCCGCCGAGGTGCTGGCGGCCACCGCCGGCCTCGCCCGCGACCGCGGCCTGCTCGGCGCGGTGGAGCAGGCGATCGCCGCCGGCTCGCCGGCGCCGCAGGCCGCCGTGGCGGCCGTGGAGCAGTTCGCGGCGCTGTTCGCGCAGCTCGGGGGCGTCATGGCCGAGCGCGTCACCGACCTGCACGACCTGCGCGACCGGCTGCTGGCCGAGATGGCCGGCGAGCCCGAGCCGGGCGTGCCCAGCCCCGAGGAGCCCTCGGTGCTGCTCGCGGACGACCTCGCGCCCGCCGACACCGCCGGGCTCGACCCCACCCGCGTCGTGGCCCTCGCCACGCGCCTCGGCGGGCCGACCAGCCACACGGCGATCATCGCTCGCCAGCTGGGCATCCCCTGCGTCGTCGCCGTCCCCGGCCTGGACGCCGTCGCGGCCGGCACGCGCGTGCTCGTGGACGGCGGCACGGGCGAGGTCGTCGTCGGCCCCGACCCCGCCGCGGCGGCCGAGCGCACCGAGGCCGCGGCCGCGCGGCGCCGGGCCGTGGAGTCCTGGCGCGGGCCGGGCCGCACCGCCGACGGGCACCGGGTGGAGGTGCTCGCCAACGTCCAGGACGGCGCGGGTGCCCGCGCCGCGGCGTCGGGCCCGGCCGAGGGCGTCGGGCTCTTCCGCACCGAGCTGGCCTTCCTCGACCGCGAGACCGAGCCCACCGTGGAGGAGCAGGCGCAGGCCTACGCGGGCGTGCTCGAGGCCTTCGCCGGGCGCAAGGTCGTGCTGCGCACCCTCGACGCGGGCTCGGACAAGCCGCTCGCCTTCGCCGGCGCGCACGACGAGCCCAACCCCGCCCTGGGGGTGCGCGGGCTGCGCATCGCCCTCGACGACCCGGGCATCCTCGACCGCCAGCTCGACGGCGTCGCGCTGGCCGCCGAGCGCACGGGCCAGCGACCGTGGGTGATGGCGCCCATGGTCGCCACCCCCGCGGAGGCGGCGTTCTTCGCCGAGCGCGCCCGCACGCGCGACCTGGTGCCCGGGGTCATGGTCGAGGTGCCCGCGGCGGCCCTGCGCGCCGAGCAGCTGCTGCGCTCCGTGGACTTCCTGTCCCTGGGCACCAACGACCTGTCCCAGTACACGATGGCCGCCGACCGGCTCTCCGCCGAGCTCGCGACCCTGACCGACCCGTGGCAGCCGGCCGTCCTCGACCTCGTCGCCCGCACGGCCGCCGCCGGCCGCGCCGCCGGCAAGCCCGTCGGGGTGTGCGGGGAGGCCGCGGCCGACCCGCTGCTCGGCTGCGTCCTCGTCGGGCTCGGGGTGACGTCGCTGTCCGCGGCCGCCGCCGCGGTCGCCGGCGTCGGCGCCCGCCTCGCCGCGGTCGACCGCGGGGCCTGCGAGGAGGCCGCGCGCGCCGTCCTCGCGTGCGAGGACCCGGCCTCGGCCCGCGAGGCCGCCCGCGCCGTCCTGGGCTGATCCCCGCCGACGGCCGGCGGCCGCCCCGTCGGTCGTCCCCGCGTCGGTCGTCCCCGCGTCGGTCGTCCCCAGGCCGGCCGGCGCCGTAGGGTCCGGCCGTGGGTGAGGGCGTCGAGCTGGAGGAGACCGCCCGACGGCGGCTGCGCACGCTGCGGCAGGCCCGGGGGTGGACCCTGGACGACCTGGCGGCCCGCGCGCACCTCGGCGCGTCGACGATCAGCCGGATCGAGACCGGGCAGCGCCGGCTCGCCGTCGACCAGCTCGTCACGCTGGCCCGGGCGCTCGACGTCACCGTCGACGAGCTGCTCGCCGACGACGACGGCGACGACGTGGTGATCCGCCCGACGCCGTCCGGGGACGGTGGCGCGGTGTGGATGCTCACCCGGCACGACGACCCGTCGGGCCGCGTCGTCGCCAAGCTGCGCGTGCCCGCGAGCACGAGCGCCGAGCCCGAGCGCAGGGTCCACCCCGGCCGCGACTGGTTCTACGTCCTCACCGGCACGGTCCGGCTCGTCCTGGGTGGGCGCGAGCACGTCGTCGCGGCGGGCGAGGCGGCGTCGTTCAGCACCATGACCCCGCACTGCGTCGTCGGCGTCGGCGGGCCCGCGGAGATCCTCACGATCCTCGACGGCCACGGCGAACGCGCCCACCTGGACGCTCCCTGACCTGCCGGCTTGCCAGCATCGCGAGGGCGCTTGCAGGCACGGGTCGCGGTGCCGATGCTCGTCGGCAGGAGGTGCGACATGAGCGAGCACGAGCAGGACGACGACGCCACCGGCGATGACCGCCCGGCCTCCGGTGAGTTCGGCGCCGAGTACTGGGAGGAGCGGTACCGCCGCGGCGAGCCCACGAGCACGCACGGCCCGAGCCCGTCGCTGGTCGCGGAGGCCGGCCCGCTCGCGCCGGGGCTGGCCCTGGACGCGGGCTGCGGACGCGGCGCCGACGCGGTCTGGCTCGCCTCCCGCGGCTGGCGCGTCACCGCCGTCGACGTCTCCGCCGCCGCGCTGGCGCACGCGCAGGACGCCGCCCGCGCCGCCGGGCAGGACGTCGCGGACCGGATCGAGCGGGTCCGTGCCGACCTGACCGCCTGGAGCCCCGGCGAGCGCCGGTTCGACCTCGTCACCTCCTCCTACGTCCACGTGCCCGGGCCCGCGGAGGACCTGTTCGCCCGGCTCGCGTCCTGGGTCGCGCCCGGGGGCACGCTGCTCGTCGTCGGCCACGACGGCGGACCGGGCACCGGAGCCGGCGACCACGGGCACGGCAGTCACGGGCACGGTGGTCACGGGCACGCGCACCCGCCCGGCGCGCGGATCCGGGCGGAGCAGGTCACGGCCGGTCTGCCCGAGGACGAGTGGGAGGTCCTCGTCGCGGAGCCCAGGACGCACGTGGTCCAGCGACCCGACGGCGCAGGCGCCGTTCCGCTCGACGACGTCGTCGTCCGCGCGCGGCGGATCGGCCCACCGCGGCGCTGACCGCGAGCCTGCCGGTCGCTGTTCGGTACAGTGAACACATGGTTCATCGCCGACGTCAGGTGCCTGCCGAGCCGCTCGCTGGTCCCGCGGCGTGTCGACGCCGGCGAGCCCGTGGTCGCTGAGGCGGCCGACGGCCCGGGCGCCTGGCAGCTGCGGGTCGAGCAGGAGGTGAGCGTCGAGAGGGACGCTTCCGCGTCGCCTGCACCGCCGGGCACCGGCCGCTCTCGTGAGTGACCGGACCGATCCTCCTCGGGTGGCGGACGGTGAGGCTGGACGGCGCGCACGCCGCACCGGCCCGGCGTCCAGCGCCGCCTCGACGGCGGTGGGCGCTCAGATCCGGCGCCGGCGCGAGCAGCGCGGGATGAGCGCGGCCGAGCTGGCCCGGCGCGCTGGGATCAGCAAAGCCACCCTCTCCGGGCTGGAGGCCGGGAGCGGCAATCCCACGATCGACACCCTGGACGCGATCGCGGTCGCGCTGAGCATCCCGCTGACCGACCTGCTGGCCCGGCCCACCAGCGCCGGACCGGTGCTCGTCCCAGCCACCCCGCCGAACACCGACGGGCCGACCCGGGAGCTGCTGCGCCGGATCAGCAGCGGGCACAGCCTGGAGCTGTGGCGCCTGCGCATGCCAGCCCGCACCCATCTGCACGGGGTGCCGCACGCTCCGGGCACCGTCGAGCACCTGCTGGTCGCCGCCGGCCACCTGAGCGCCGGGCCGAGCGGGGCCCTGCGCGCCCTGGGTCCTGGTGACCTGCTCGCCTTCGCCGGCGACAGCGCGCACGAGTACCGCACCGGCGAGGTGGACGTCGACGTCACCGTGGTGATCACCGCTCCGGTCCTCGACCGACCCGCACCCCCCACCGCCCTGACCGCTCACCCCTCCCGTCCCTGAGGAGCCCGCGATGTCCCTGGCCGCCGCCGCACCCCTGCTCGCAGCGTGGATCCTCGCGGTGGTCAGCCCGGGCCCGGACTTCCTGGTGGTGCTGCGCACCGCCTCGACCCGCTCCCGCGCCGCCGGCCTGCTCGCCGGGCTCGGCGTGGTCACCGGCATCGCGTGCTGGGCGGTCGCGGCCCTGGTCGGCATCAGCGCCCTGCTGGAGCGCCACGAGGACCTGTACACCGCCCTGCGTCTGCTGGGGGCCGTGGTCCTGATCGGATTCGGCGTGACCACCCTGGCCGGCGCCTGGCGCGGTCCCACCGGCACCCCCGGGGAGGCAGGCGCCGGTGCTGCCGGCTCGCCCGGCGAAGGCTCGGTGGTGGATCGGCGCAGCGGGCTGGACGCCTGGCGCATCGGGCTGGTGACCAACCTGGCCAACCCCAAGGCCCTGGTCTTCTTCGGCGCCCTGTTCGCCAGCCTGCTGCCGGTCGGCACCAGCCCCGGGCGACGAGCCGTGATCCTGGTCGCCATGCTCACCATCGCCTCGACCTGGTTCTCCGCCGTCGCGCTGGCCGCCAGCACCCCACCCGCCGTGCGCGCCTACCAGCGGGCGCGCCGGGGCATCGACGCCGTCACCGGCGGCCTCTTCACCGCCTTCGGCGCCGCCCTCGTCCCGCGCTGAGCACCCGTCAGACCCGGCGGGAGGTCGACGCTCGCCGCGCTCCGAACCGCTCTCGCCGGGCCGCGATCGACCAGCCCGTCGACGGTGCCCAGCGGCTGATGGACCGCTCCTCGGTGCCCGGGTGATCCGGCAGGGCCGGTCGATGGCCTGAGGGCGGGCCCACGGCACCCGCCCCAGGACGCGGGTGCGCGTCAGGCGGGGCGGCGCGCGACGGCGAGCAGCCCGGTGCCGGGCGCCGCCGGCTGCGCGAGCACGTCCGCGACGCTCCAGGCGCCGTCCGGGGGCACCGCGGCCGCGGGCCGGTCGCGGGTGATCCGGTGCACCGCGCGCACGGCCAGCGGCTCCAGGCCACCGACGAGGCGGCTGGCGGCCGTCCAGGCCCGGTTGCCCACGGGCTGCAGCACCGCGCCGAGGCGGGTGAGCCGGAAGGCCGGCCCGTCGATCCGCAGCACCCGCACCGGCCACCCGCCCGTGCCCGCGACCACCACGCGCAGCAGCGCCGCGGCGTCCAGGGGCCCGACGTGCGGGGCGTAGCCCGACCAGCCGCCGAGGTAGCCGGACTCGTCGGGGGTGGAGAGCACGAGCGCGCCGCCGGGGCGCACCCGCTCGGCGAGGGCGGCGACGAACCCCTGCTGCTCGGCCGGGCGCAGGTGCTCGACGACCTCCATCGCGGCCACGACGGCGGCGGCGGGAGCGGCCGCCAGGTCGGCCCGGACGACGACGTCGGGGAAGGCGGCCGCCGCCAGGGCCGCGTGCTGCTCATCGGGATCGACCAGGGTCAGCGGGCGGCCGAGGCGCTCGCGCAGCAGCCCGGAGAAGGACCCGGTGCCGGCGCCGACGTCGACGACGGGCCCCGGCGCCTCGACGTCGCCCGTGGCCGCCGCGGCGACGAGGTAGTTGACGCAGTGGCGCAGCAGCGAGGTGCGGTTGCGGTGCAGGCCCGGGTCGCCGCCGTGGGTGTTCGCCGCCGCGGTGCCGGAGCGGACGCGGTCGAGGGCGTCCATGGCCGCCTCCACGCTCCGCACGGCGTCCGCGACACGGGAGGGGCCGCAGGAGCCGGCCTGGTGCAGCGCGCTCATGGGCGGGCAGTCTGCCCGCTCACCGCGGCCACACCGCCGCCAGCACCCGCTCGCTGGCCCGGCCGTCGTCCAGGTGGCAGTACCGGTCGACGAAGCGGGCGTAGCGGTCCGCGTGCGCGGCGGCCACCGCGGGCAGGTCGAGCAGCGCCGCCGCCAGCTCCTCCTGGGTGGGCACGAGCGGCCCGGGCGCCTCGGCCTGCAGGTCGAGGTAGAAGCCGCGCAGGCAGTCGCGGTAGTGCTCCAGGTCGTAGGTGAACAGCACCACCGGCTTGCCGGTGACCGCGAAGTCGAACACCGCCGAGGAGTAGTCGGTGACGAGGACGTCGGCGGCCAGGTACAGGGCGGAGATGTCCGGGTGCGCGGAGACGTCCCGCACGGTCGTCGACTCGGCGGGCCGGCGCTGGTGGTGCATGTAGTGGTGCAGGCGCAGCAGCAGCACGTGCCCGTCGCCGAGGCGGTCCGCGAGCGCGGGGACGTCCAGGCCGAGGGGGACGTCGTCGTCCCCGGTCGCCTCGTCGTCGCGCCACGTCGGGGCGTACAGGACGGCGGTGGTGCCGTCGGGGACGCCGAGCTCGGCGCGCACCCGGGCCCGCCGGGCGTCGCGGTCGGGTGCGTTGAGGACGTCGTTGCGGGGGTAGCCGGTCTCCAGCACGTCCCCGTCGTAGCGGAAGGCCGCGCGCAGCAGCCGGGTCGCCTCCGCGCTGGGGGAGACGAGGTGGTCCCAGCGGGCGATGTCCTCGTCGAGGGTCGCCAGGACCGCCGCCTCGGGCAGGTGCGCGGCGTCGCGGTGGATGCGCTTGAGCGGGGTGCCGTGCCAGGTCTGCAGGTAGGTGGTGCCGGGGGCCTTGCGCCACTCGTCGAGCTGGATGTGGGTGTTGGAGACGAGCACGTCCGCGGACTCCAGCGCCGCCACGGCCTCGTCGCTGCCGATGCGCACCGTGCGCACCCCGTCGGGGAAGGCCCCGCCCCAGCGGGGGTCGGCCAGCCACACGTGCTCGGCGCGGTCCCCGCGCGCCAGCAGCGCCTCGCACAGGGCGAGGGGGCTGTCCGAGCACCGGCCGTTGAAGCTGTTCCAGACGATCCTCACCCTGCGTCCTCCTCCTGGGCGCCGTCGGTCGGCGCCCACCACACCGCGGTGTCCGCCGGCAGCACCGACGCCACCCCGGGCCGGGAGGCGACGAGGACGCGCGCACCGGGCGGCAGCGCGACGTCGTCGGGGCCGAAGGCCACCCAGACCCGGGTGCTCCCGCGCCGGAACGCCAGCACCCCGGCCGGGGCGTCCTCCCACTGCAGCGGCTCGGGCCCCGTCATCAGCTCGCGGCGCAGGGCGAGCACGCGCCGGTACAGGTTCAGCGTGGAGTCCGGGTCGTGCTCCTGCGCCTCGACGGTCAGCGGCCCCCACCCGGCCGGCTGCGGCAGCCACGGCGGCGCGGAGCCCGGGGGCGAGAAGCCGTAGGGCGGGGCGTCCCCGGACCACGGCAGCGGCACCCGCGACCCGTCGCGTCCGGGGTCGGTGCCGCCGGAGCGCGCGTGGATGGGGTCCACCCGCCGGTGCGAGGGGATGTCCTCGACCTCCTCCAGCCCCAGCTCCTCGCCCTGGTAGAGGTAGAGGACGCCGGGCAGCGCCGCCACGAGCACCGCGGCGGCGCGGGCGCGGGCCCGGCCGAGCGCCAGGTCCGGTGCCTGCGTGGGCCAGCGGGCCCGCTCGGACTCGTTCGAGCCCTTCTCCTCCGGCTGGGAGCGGGCGTAGCGGGTGACCTGGCGCACGACGTCGTGGTTGGTGAGCACCCAGGAGCTCGGCGCCCCGGACACCTCCGCGGCGGCCAGGCTGCGCTCGACGACGCGCCGCCACGGGCCCTCGCGCCAGGCCGCGTGCAGCGGCTCGAACTCGAAGGCCGCGTGCAGCTCGTCGGGTCGCAGGTACAGCGGCAGCCGCTCCGGGCGGGCCACCCACGCCTCGGCGACGAAGACGCGCGGCGGGTCGTAGGAGTCGGCGACCGCGCGCCACTCGCGGTAGACCTCGTGCACCTCGTCCTGGTCCCAGGCCGGGTGCTCCTCGGCGCGGCGGTCCGCCCCGTGCGCGTCGGGCAGCCCCGGCGCCTTGACCAGGCCGTGGGCGACGTCGATGCGGAAGCCGTCGACGCCGCGGTCGAACCAGAACCGCAGGACGTCGACGAGCTCCGCGCGCACGGCCGGGCTGGACCAGTCCAGGTCCGGCTGCTCGGGGGCGAACAGGTGCAGGTACCACTCCCCCGGCGTGCCGTCGTCCGCGCTCGTGCGGGTCCACGCCGGGCCGCGGAAGCAGCTCTCCCAGTCGTTCGGCGGCAGCTGCCCGCGCTCGCCGCGCCCGGGCCGGAACAGGTAGCGGGCCCGGGCGTCGGCGTCCCCGGCCAGCGCGGCCCGGAACCACGCGTGGTCGGCGGAGGTGTGGTTGGGCACCAGGTCCAGCAGCACCCTCATCCCCAGGGCGTGCGCCTGCTCGACGAGCGCCTCGGCCTCGGCGAGGGTGCCCAGGGCCGGGTCGACGTCGCGGTAGTCCGCCACGTCGTACCCGGCGTCCACCCAGGGCGAGGGGTACCAGGGGTTGACCCACACCGCGTCGACGCCGAGGGCGGCGAGGAACGGCAGGCGCGAGCGCAGGCCCGCGACGTCCCCCACCCCGTCGCCGTCGGCGTCGGCGAAGCTGCGCAGGAAGACCTGGTAGACCACCGCGGTGCGCCACCAGGGCAGCGCACCCCCGGCTGCGGGCCCGGGCTCGCGCCCGTGCTCAGCAGTCGGTGCGGTAGACGTACTGCTGCACCTCCTCCGAGGCCTGGTTCTCCGGCGTGGCGAAGACGAACGGCACGGTCTGCTCGCGCTCGACCTCCTCGCCGTCCGCCAGCGCCACGGCGGTCTCCACGCCCAGGGCGCCCTCGCCGTAGGGGTACTGCACGACGATGCCGTCGACGTTCCCGTCCTCCAGGGCCTGCAGGATCGGCTCGGAGGTGTCGTAGCCGACGACCTTCACCTCGCCGGTGCGCCCCGCCTCGCGCACGCCCGTGATGGCGCCCTCGGTGTTGTTGGTGCTCATCGTGTAGATGCCGACGAGGTTCGGGTTGGACGAGGCGGCCGAGGACGCGATGGACGCCGCCCGCGCGGTCTGGTTCTCCGCGTACTGCTCCCCCAGGTAGGTGATGCCCGGGTACTCGGCCAGCTTCTCGCGGAAGCCGCGCTCGCGGGCCTCGCCGATGGGGTTGCCGGGGGACTGGTTGATCGCCAGGACCTCCCCCTGCTCGCCGACCATCTGCGCCAGCTGCTCGGCGGCCAGCGCCCCGCCGGCCTCGTTGTCGGACTGGATGTTCGAGCTGGCGATGCTCTTGTCCTCCAGGTCGCCGTCGATGGTGATGACGTCGACGCCGGCCTCCTTGGCCTGCAGCAGCGGCACCTGCATCGCGGTGGCGTCCGTGACGGAGATCATCAGCGCGTCGGGGGCGTCGGAGACCACGGCGTTGACGATCGAGGTCTGCTCGGCGACGTCGAACTCCGAGGAGCCCTGGACGGCGAACTCCACGCCCAGCTCCTCGGCCTTGTCGCGGGCTCCGCACCCGACCGTGTTGTAGAAGGGGTTGCCGGTCAGTCCCGGCACGTAGACGACGGACAGCGCCTCCTCGCCCGAGCCCGCGGCCTCCTCCTCCCCGCCCCCGCAGGAGGCGAGGAGGAGGGCGGAGGCGGACAGGGCGAGGGCCAGGCGGGCGCGGGAAGCGGGAGGACGCACGGGAGGAGCTCCTTCGGGAGTCGGGAGGGCGCGGGGTCGGGAGCGCGGGGTGAGCGGGGTGCGGCGGCGCTCAGACCCGCTCGCGGCGGCGGCGCTTGAGCTGGTCGAGGTAGACGGCGACGACGAGGACGACGCCGATGGCGACCTCCTGCCAGAACGGCTGCACGTTCATCTGCACGAAGCCGTTGTTGAGCACCGCCGGGATCGCCATGCCGATGGTGGTGCCCAGGACGGTGCCGATGCCGCCGAACAGGCTCGTGCCGCCGAGGACGACGCCGGTGATCACCTCGAGGCCGTCGGTGGTGTGCCCGGAGACGGTCGTGGTGGCGAAGCGGGTCAGGGAGAGCATCCCGGCCAGCCCGGCGAGCGCGCCGTTGACGGTGTAGAGGACGAAGGTGTGCCGGTCGACGTCGATGCCGGAGCGGCGGGCGGACTCCGCGTTGGAGCCGATGAGCTGGGTGTGGCGGCCGAAGCGGGTCTGGGAGAGCACCACGCCGCCGACCACCGCCACCACGGCCGCCACCCACACCAGCCAGCTGACGCCGAGCGGGCGGTCGGCGGAGACGGCGATGAGCGCCCGCGGCACGGTGCGCACGTCGGTGCCGTCGCTGATGAGCAGCGCGGCGCCGAGGGCGGCGCCCATGGACCCCAGCGTGGTGATCAGGGCCGGCACGCGCAGCCGGGCGATCACCCAGCCGTTGACCGCCCCCCAGGCCGTGCCGGCGGCCAGCGCGACGAGCAGGCCGAGCACGACCGTGCCGGCGCCCTGCCCGCCGGTGGCCTCCATGACCTTGGCCGCGCACACGCCGGAGAAGACCAGCACGGACCCGATGGAGATGTCGAAGCCCGCCGCGACCAGCACGAACGTCATGCCGACCGCCATCACGAGCAGCACGGCCATGTCCATGAGGATGTTGCGCCCGGTGTTCAGCGTCGGGAACGAGTCCGGCTGCGCGAAGGAGAAGACGAGCACCAGCACGAGCAGGACGCCGGCCATGTAGGCCGCCGAGGAGCCCAGCGCCCGCCGCCACGGCGGCAGGCTCGCCGACGACGGGGCCGCCGGGGGCGGCGGCTCGGCCGTGCCGGTGGCGGTGCGAGAGGAGTCGACGGCGCTCACCGGGCCACCTCCGCGGACGAGCTGGGAACCGAGCCGGCGACCGAGCCGGGAACCGGACCGGCGACCGGGGTGGGAGCGGGGCGGCCGGCCTGCGCGTCCAGCGCCCCGGTCATCGCGCCGACGAGCTGCTCGACGGTGGCGCCGCGGGCGGGCAGGTCCGCGACCCGCCGCCCCAGGCGCAGCACCTGCACGCGGTCGGCCACCTGGAGCACCTCCGGCATGTTGTGGCTGATGAGGACCACGGCGACGCCGGTGCCGGCGACGCGGCGCACGAGGTCGAGCACCCGGCCGGTCTGCCGGACGCCCAGGGCCGCGGTCGGCTCGTCCATGATGACGACCCGGCGGGCCCACATCACCGCGCGGCAGATCGCCACGCTCTGGCGCTGCCCGCCGGAGAGCGCGCCGACCGGGGCGTCGAGGTCCTTCACGTCCGTGCCCATGGAGGTGAACGCCTCGGCCGCGCGGGCGCGCATCGTGCGCTTGTCCAGCAGCCCGAGGCGGCCGAGCAGGCCCGGGCGCAGCAGCTCGCGGCCGGCGAAGGCGTTCTCGGCCGGGCCGAGCTCGGGCGCGAGCGCGAGGTCCTGGTAGACGGTCTCGATCCCCAGCTCCCGCGCGTGGGTCGGGGAGGTCATCCGCACCGGCTCGCCGTCCAGGAGCACCTCGCCGGCGTCGCGCTGCAGGGCGCCGGACAGGATCTTGATCAGGGTGGACTTGCCGGCGCCGTTGTCGCCGATGAGGGCGGTGACCTCGCCGGCGTGCGCGACGAAGTCGACCTCGCGCAGCACCTGCACGTGCCCGAAGGACTTCACCACGCCCCGGGCCTCGAGCACGGCGCTCACGCCGGCACCGCCCGGGGCAGGAGGGAGCACGGCGGTGTCATGGGGCCTCCAGCGCGCAGCGTTCGGGACGACGTCGGACCACCGCTGGCGAGAAGCGACCCAGAGGAGGAGCCAGACGCTAACCGGCGGGCGGCGCGGCGCGCATCCGGAGGGTGCGCTGCAGGAGGTGGCAGGAGGTGGCAGGAGCGCGGAGGATCAGCCCGGCGGGGAGTAGGTCCAGTGCCAGGGCTCGCGCGGCACGTCCTCGGCGAACCCGAACTCGCCGCCGTGCTCGCGCATCCACGCCAGCGCCGTCGCGTCCAGGTCGAGGTCGAGGCTGCGGCCCCAGCCGTGGTCGCTCGTGCCGGGCTCGGCCGCCAGGCCGCCCTGGGAGTACAGGCCCTTGCGGCGGGCGAGGTCGACCTGCTGCTCGTAGGAGCGGTAGGAGTCCGTGACGCCGATCTGCACGCCGTCGCGCGCCGCGGCCGCGGCGAGGCTCGAGAAGGCGTCGGCGGCCGGCGCCCACAGCCGGTGGTCCCCGCGGCCGATCGGCGCGAGCGCCGGCTCGGGCACGCGCCCGTTGCCGTAGCCGGCCAGGGCCACGGGCACGCCGTCGGCGGTCATGGCCGTCGAGGTGCGGCTCGCGCGCTCCAGGCGCAGCGCCGCCAGCTGGTCCTCGGCGCCCAGGGCGACGGCTGCGGTGCTGCCGGCAGGGGCAGCAGGGGGCGCCGTCGCCGCCAGCGCACCGTCCAGCGCGCCGGCGAAGGCCGGCGCGCCCGTCGCGCTCGAGGAGGTCAGGGAGGCGATCCGGCCCTGGATCTCCGCGATCCGCGCCGTCACCCCGGCTAGGCCGTCCACGCGCACCGCCGCTGCCTCACCCGCACTGCATCGGCCGCGGCGCGCGCGGGCTTGAGACCACGCCGCCCCGCTGCCGCCGCCGGGGGTGTGCAGGACGCTCCTCGCGCGGGTAGGGGCACCGGCGTCGGCGGTTCCCGCGAGCGGCAGCGCGCCGCTCCCCGCCCGGCGCCCGGAGGCCGACCCCCATGAGCACGACCACCGCCCGGATGCTGCAGGCCCACCCCAAGGACCTCGGCGGCGTCGACCAGGAGAAGCTGCGCGCCTGCATCGACGCCTGCTTCGAGTGCGCCCAGGTCTGCACCGCGTGCGCCGACGCCTGCCTGAGCGAGGACATGGTCGCGGAGCTGACGACGTGCATCCGCACCGACCTCGACTGCGCCGACGTCTGCGTCACCACCGGCCGCGTGCTCTCGCGGCACACCGGCTACGACGCGAACCTCACCCGCGCCGTGCTGCAGGCCTGCGCCGCCGCGTGCAGGGCCTGCGGGGACGACTGCGCCGAGCACGCCGAGATGCACGAGCACTGCCGCGTGTGCGCCGAGGCGTGCCGCCGCTGCGAGCAGGCCTGCCGCGACCTGATCGCCAGCCTCGGCTGAGCCACCGCTGCGCCGGCGGGCGCGGACGTCAGGCCCGGGCGTCGGCGGGCGGGGCGCCGGCCGCGGCGGCCGCCGCCAGGGCGGACAGGGCGGTCAGGTCGGTCAGGGCCGCGGCGGCGAGCGCGCTGCGGCCCTCGCGCGGCAGCGGGCGGGTTCCGGGGGTCTCCACGGCGGCCAGGGTAGGGACGCCGTCCCCTCGCCGTGCGCCTTTCGTCGATGACGCGCGGCGAGCGGACCGCGCGTGCTAGGAGGCCTGCCCGTCCGTCGTGGTGAAGGTCGCCGTCAGCTGCGCGGTGGAGTCCCCGCCCACCCACACGTCGAAGGGAGAGGCCTCGAGGACGACGTCCCGGACGGCGGCGTTCCAGTAGCGCCGGTGCTCCGGCCCGACGGTGAAGGCCACGGTCCGCGACTCGCCGGCCCGCAGGTGCACCCGCTGGAAGCCCTTCAGCTCGCGCACCGGGCGCGCCGCCGTCCCGTGCCGCTGGTGCAGGTAGAGCTGGACGACCTCGTCGGCGTCCCGGTCGCCGGCGTTGGTGACGGTGACCGAGGCGGTGAGGCTCTCGCCCACGGGCAGCGACTGCCGGTCCAGGGTCAGGTCGGCGTGGTCGAACCGGGCGTAGCTCAGGCCGAAGCCGAAGGGGAACAGGGGCGTGCTCGCCTCGTCCCAGTAGCGCTTCGCCTGGTTCTCCGGCTCGTGCGAGGCGGTGTGGGAGTGCACCACCGGCACCTGCCCGACGGAGCGCGGCCAGGAGAACGGCAGCTTCCCGCCGGGCGAGACGTCCCCGAGCAGCAGGTCCGCGACCGCGGTGCCGCCCTGGGTGCCCGGGTACCAGACGTCGAGGATCGCCGGCACGTGCTCGACCGCCCAGCGCAGGTCCAGCGGCCGCCCGTTCAGGAGCAGCAGCACGACGGGCGTGCCGGTGGCGACGACGGCCTGCAGCAGCTCCAGCTGGCGGCCGGGCAGCTCCAGGGAGGACCGCGAGGCCGCCTCCCCGATCATGTGCTGCCACTCGCCGAGCACCACCACGGCCACGTCGGCCTCGCGGGCCAGGTCGACGGCCCGGGCCAGCTCGGCCTCGTCGTCGAAGCCCTCGGGGTCGGGGGGCGTGTTGCCGGGGAACGCGTCGAAGATGGAGGGGAAGAGCCGCTGCGCGGGACGGACGCCCGGCGCGCAGCGGACCTGCACGGCCTCCCCGAGCCTGGTCCGCAGGCCCTGCAGCACCGTGACGGTCTCGTCGAGGTCGACGTCGAACACCCACGGGCCGAGGGTGTCGCGCCTGGAGTCCGCCAGCGGCCCGAGCACCGCGACCGAGCCCAGGCGCGCGGGGTCCAGGGGCAGCAGCGGGGCGCCGGCCACCGCCTCGTTGCGCAGCAGCACCGCCGAGCGCTGCGCCGCCTCCCGCGCCGCCTCGCGGTGCGCGGGGTCGGCCAGGACGGCGCGGGCCCGCTCCTCGTCGACGTAGGGGGACTCGAACAGGCCGAGGCGCAGCTTGGCCTCCAGGACGCGCCGCACGCACGCGTCGACCGCCTCGACGCTGACCGCGCCGCTCGCCACGGCCTCGGGCAGGTGCGCGTAGGCGGGGTCCGTCATGGCCATCTCGAGGTCGAGACCGGCGCCCGCCGCGCGCGCCGCGGCGTCGGTCGGGTCGGCCGCGAAGCCGTGGGTGACCAGGTTGCGCACGGCGTTGGCGTCGCTGACGAGGAACCCCTCGAACCCCCACTGCTCGCGGAGGACCTCGACGAGCAGCCAGCGGTTGGCGGTGGCGGGGACGCCGTTGAGGGGCATGTACGCCGTCATCACGTTGCCGGCGCCCGCGGCGACCGCGGCCTCGAAGGGCGGGAGGTAGACGTTCCACAGCTGCGCGTCCGACAGGTCGACCTCGTCGTAGTCGCGCCCGCCCAGGGCGGCGCCGTACCCGGCGAAGTGCTTGGGGCCGGCGATGATCCGCTCGGGGGCGCCGAGGCGCTCGCCCTGGAAGCCCCGCACCTGGGCCGCGGCCACCGCGGCACCGAGGTGGGGGTCCTCCCCCGCCCCCTCCACGATGCGCCCCCACCGCGGGTCGCGGGCGACGTCCACCATCGGCGCGAACGTCCAGTGGATGCCGACCGCCCGGGCCTCGCGCGCCGCGACCGCCTGCCCGCGCTCCATCGTCGCGGGGTCCCACGACGCCGCCATCGCGATCGGCACCGGGAAGATCGTGCGCAGCCCGTGGATGACGTCGAACCCGAACAGCAGCGGGATCCCGTGACGGCTGCCCTCGACCGCCCGCCGCTGCAGCCGGTTGGTCTCGGCCGGGTCGGTCACGAACAGCAGCGACCCGGCCCCGCCGCGCGCCAGCGCGTCCTCGACCTCGCCCGGCCGCTGCGGCGACGGCCCGACCGCCGCGTCGTCCTCGTGCAGGCCGAAGGAGAAGTACTGGGTCAGCTGGCCGGCCTTCTCCTCCAGCGTCATCGCCGACAGCAGCTCCTCGACCCGGGTCCGGATCGCGGCGCCGTCCGCGCCGTCCGCGCCGTCCGCGCCGTCCGCGCCGTCCGCGCCGTCCCGGACCTGGGCTCCCGTCACAGCACTCCTCCAGAGGTGGGCGGCCGGCCGCCGTCGGCGACCGGGGCCCGTCGCGCCGCCGTCCGGACGAGCGTGACCGGCAGGACCCGGACTCGCAACCTCCTGGTCCGTCAGCGGGTCAGGGCCAGGCGGGCGCTGAAGCCGAGGAAGACCGCGGCGCACACCCCGTCCAGGCTCCGCGAGACGCGGGGACGGCGCAGCCAGGTGCCGGCGCGGTGCGCCAGGAGCGCGACCGCACCGAGGAGGACCAGCCCCTCGACGGAATGTCGAGGCAGCTTCGAGGCTCATCCGCTGCTCCTCCACCCCGACCGGTGGGCAGCTGCCGGGTCACGGCTCCGGCAGCAGGAAGCCGCCGGTGGCGAACCACCACGCGGCGTCGAGGACCAGCACGGCGCCGATCAGGAGCAGCGCCGCGGTCCCGACGCGGCGCAGGCCCGGCTGGGCGCGCGCCCACCAGGTCCGGAACCGCTCGACGGCCCGCTGGTGCCCACCGCGCGCGACGGCCACGAGGAGCAGCACCAGAGGTGCCTGGCTGACCACGGCCCACAGCAGGTGCGCGAGCACCACCGCCACCACGTCCTGTCCTCGTCCGGCCAGCACGGTCAGGGCGAGGAAGGTGGGGTCGAGGACCGCGCTGAGCGCGAACACGGCACCGACGCCGAGCAGGCGCGCAGCGCCCGTGGCGGTGCGGCGCGGCCTCGGCGTGCGCGCGCCGCGGCGCACCAGGCGCACCATCCCCCACGCGAGCACGAGCGCGCCCACGACGAGCTCGAGCACCGCGCCGCCGCGACCGCTCGGCACGAGCACCGACCAGTCGACCTCGGCCACGGTGCTGCCGACGGTGAGGGACAGCACCGCGCCGAGGACGGCGGTCCCGACCAGCACCACCGCGCCGTAGCCCAGCACCACGCGGTCGCGGGCACCGGCGGCCAGGGCGGCGACGGCGATCAGCGCGCCGGCGGGATCGACGCCGGCCACGCCCAGGCCGAGCGCGGTCGCCAGGAGGCTGCCCACGCCGACCAACCTAGAGGGGGCGCGCAGAGCCGACCCGGCTCGTCAGCTCCTGGACCCGCAGCAGCGGGCGGAGTCGCCGCCGTCGGTGACCACCACGCGGCCCTGCTCGTCGACGAGGGACCTCGTGCCGCACCGAGCGGGACCACCCGGTGACCTCCGGCGGTCAGCGCGCCGAGCTCCACGGCAGCGCGTCGACGCCTGTGACACATCTGTGGCACGTCGGCCTCCGAGGGGCCGCAGCCGGTCGCTGGCAGCTCTCACGCCGAAGACCCCCGCCAGCACGTCTGCTGGTCAGGGGCCTTCGTCGTCGCTGTCTCGACGAGCGCGCCCGGCAGGACTCGAACCTGCAACCTTCTGATCCGTAGTCAGATGCTCTATCCGTTGAGCTACGGGCGCTCGGCGCGATCGCCGGGGAGCACACTACCGGACGTCGGCGCCGCGAGCGGACCCGGCTGCGGCCCCCGCGAGCGGTGGCAGATGCTCGGCCAGCTCCCCCACCGTCACGTGCGGCAGGCGGTGCCGGGAGGCGAAGGCCCGCAGCTGCGGCCCTCGCATCATCGAGCCGTCCTCGGCGACGAGCTCGGCGAGGACACCGACCGGCCGGCGTCCGGCCGCCAGCGCGAGGTCGACGGTCGCCTCGGTGTGGCCGCGGCGCACCCGCAGGCCGCCCTCGCGGTAGCGCAGGGGGAAGACGTGCCCGGGCCGGACGAGGTCGGCGGCGGTGGTGTCCGGGTCGGCCAGGGTGCGGATCGTCAGGGCCCGCTCGGCGGCCGAGACGCCCGTGGTGATCCCCGCGGCGGCGTCGACGGACACCGCGAACGCCGTGCGCAGGCTCTCGGCGTTCTGCTCGACCATCTGCGGCAGCGCCAGGCGGTCGAGGTCCGCCCCGGTCATCGGGACGCAGACGATCCCGGTGGTCCACCGCACGACGAAGGCCACCTGCTCGGGCGTGACCGTCTCGGCGGCGCAGACGAGGTCGCCCTCGTCCTCGCGGTCCTCGTCGTCCTGCACGAGCACCAGCTCCCCGCGGGCGAAGGCGGCCACGGCCTCCGCCGCGCGACGGGCGCTGTCGGGTGCTGCGGGCATCGCGGCGACCTCTCGGCTGGGGCGGCTCGGGCGGCTGGGCGGGGACGACCGGCGATGCTATCCAGGCACGCGCACGGGCCCGGTCGGGCGAGGCCGACCGGGCCCGTGCGCGCTCGGCGCGGAGGCGGCGGGATTTGAACCCGCGATGGGGTTGTAGCCCCAAACCCGCTTAGCAGGCGGGCGCCATAGACCGGACTAGGCGACGCCTCCCCTGCGCTCCGTCGGGCCTGGCAGGACCGTGCCATCGAGAGCGCAGCTCCGAGGATATCGCGCCACCTGGCCCGAGTGTGCGCTACCGGGTCCGCAGGAGTGGTGCAATGGTCATCCCGGCACGACTCCCGGCGCGACGCCCAGCACCAGGCCCGCACCGACCACCAGCACGAGGCAGGAGGACGCCCTGATGGCCGCTGAGCCGGCGACCTACCGGAGCCGTCGCGACGCCCGCTCCGGCGGGCGCGTCGACGTGCGCTCCGAGGACGCCGGTGCGGGCGGCCCGGCGGGGGCTCCCGGCGGCGCCTCGCGCGGGCACCACGCGAGCGGGCGGGGCGACTTCTTCGGGCGGCTGATGGGCATGACCGTGCTCGGGGCGCTGGTTCCGGGCGCGGGGCTGGTGGCGGCCGGACGCCGCCGCACCGGCTGGGCCCTGATCGCCCTGGACGTCGTCGTGGTCGCCGCCGCCGCGGCCCTGCTCGCCAGCGGCCGCGCGCTCGACCTGGGCCTGCGCCTGGCCACGAGCCCGACCGCGATGACGGTCCTCGCCGCGGTCGCGGCAGGGGTGGGGCTGCTGTGGTGCCTGGTCATCCTCGTCAGCCACCTGGCGCTGCGCCGGGAGCGGCTGACGTGGAGCCAGAACCTCCTCGCCGCCGTGCTGGTCGTCGCCCTCGTGGGCGTGGTGGGCGTGCCGTCCGCGACCGCCGTGCGCTACTCGCTGACGCAGCGCTCGCTGCTGACGAACATCTTCGACGAGTCCGGCGGCCGCGAGGGGCTGGCCGCCCCGACCGCCGGCTCCGACCCGTGGGCCGGCGTGCCGCGCATCAACGTGCTCCTGCTCGGCGGGGACTCCGGGGAGGACCGCGAGGGCACCCGCCCCGACACGATCATCGTGGCGAGCATCGACACGGCGACGGGCGACAGCGTGCTGCTGAACCTGCCGCGCCAGCTCGAGGAGGTCCCGTTCCCCGCCGGCTCCCCGGCCGCGAGCGCGTGGCCGCAGGCCTGCGAGGAGAACGGCGAGGGCGGCTGCATGCTCAACGCCACCTGGCTGTTCGGCGAGCAGCGCCCGGAGCTGTTCCCCGGCGCCCCCGACCCGGGCCTGGCCGCCACCCGCGCGGCGGTCTCGGCGGTGCTCGACCTGCAGATCGACTACGTGGCCGTCGTGGACATGAAGGGGTTCGAGGACCTCGTCAACGCCATGGGCGGCATCGTGCTCGACGTCCCGCGCGACATCCCGATCGGCGGCGGCACGAACCTCGCCACCGGCCGCAAGTACCCGATCACCGGGTACATCGAGGCGGGCCAGGACCGCCGCCTCAACGGCTACGAGGCCCTGTGGTTCGCCCGCTCGCGCGAGGGGTCGAGCAACGACGAGCGCATGGACCGCCAGCGCTGCGTCATCAGCGCCGCTGTCCACCAGTTCGACGTCGTCCAGCTCGCCCGCGCCTTCCCCGCCCTGGCCGCCTCCGCCGAGCGCAACGTCGAGACCGACATCAGCGCCAGCGAGCTGAACGCCTTCGTCGAGCTGGGCCTGAAGGTCAAGGACGCCTCGCTGCGGTCCCTGTCCTTCACCAGCGCCAACATCGACACCGGCGACCCGGACTACGACCGCATCCACCAGCTCGTCGACGAGGCCCTCGCCCCGCCGCCGCCGCCCGCTCCGAGCGCGGCGCCGTCCCCCGGCGCCTCCCCCAGCGCCTCGAGCGCCCCGGTGCCCGCGGACGGCGCGACGCCGGCCCCGGTGGACCCGAACCAGGCGGTGGAGACCTCCCAGGTCTGCGGCGGCTGATCGACGACCGGTCGGCGGCTGGTCAGCGGCGTTCCCCTGGCAGGACCGTGCCGGGCGGCTCACAGTGGTGGCATGAGCCGTGAGAGCAACGACCCCCAGGCCCACGTGCCGCAGAACGCCGACCCGGCCAACACCCCGGGCCTGGAGCCGGGCGGTGGCGTCGCGCCCGGGGACACCCCGCCGGCAGCCGGCTCGACGAGCGGGCTCTCGGCGCCGGAGCCGAAGGTGCCGAGCCTGCGCACCAACGCGATCATCGGGATCATGATCGCCGCGCTGTTCGCGGCCGGGATCCTGGCCTTCTTCGTCGCCCGCCTCTGAGCCGCCGGTGCCCGTCCCCTTCACCCCCTCGCCCCGGCCCACGCTGGGCGTGGAGTGGGAGATGGCGCTGGTGGACCGCCGCACCGGCGACCTGTGCAGCAGCGCGGGCGAGGTGCTGCGCGCCGTCCACGAGGGCGGGTGCGACGAGGCCCGCGTGACCAAGGAGCTGCTGCGCAACACCGTCGAGGTCGTCACCGGGGTGTGCGAGACCGTCGCCGAGGCGGTGGAGGACCTGCGGGCCACGCGCGAGCTGGTGCGCAGGGCCGCGGAGCCGCTCGGCATCGAGCTGGTCAGCTCCGGCACGCACCCGTTCGCCCAGTGGAGCGCCCAGCAGGTCACCGAGGGCCCGCGCTACGCCGAGCTCATCGAGCGCACGCAGTGGTGGGGCCGGCAGATGCTGATCTGGGGCGTGCACGTGCACGTGGGCGTCTCCTCGGTGCACAAGGTGCTGCCGATCCTCAACTCCCTGCTCAACACCTTCCCGCACCTGCAGGCCCTCTCGGCGTCCTCGCCGTACTGGGCGGGCACCGACACCGGGTACGCCAGCAACCGGGCGCTGATGTTCCAGCAGCTGCCCACGGCCGGGCTGCCGTTCCAGTTCGACACCTGGGCTCAGCTGGAGTCCTACGTCGACGACATGCTCGTCACGGGCGTCGTCGACTCGTTCAAGGACATCCGCTGGGACGTCCGCCCCTCCCCCGCCAACGGCACCATCGAGGTGCGCGTGTGCGACGGCATCCCGACGCTGCGGGAGCTGACGGCCCTGACGGCGCTCGTGCAGTGCCTCGTCGTCGACCTCGACGCCCGCCTGGAGGCCGGCGAGCAGCTGCCGACCATGCCGCCGTGGCACGTGCAGGAGAACAAGTGGCGCTCGGCGCGCTACGGCCTGGACGCCGAGGTCATCCTCGACGCCGCGGGCCGCGAGCGCCTCGTCACGGACGACCTGGCGGACCTGCTCGAGCGCCTCGCGCCCACGGCCGCGCGCCTGGGGTGCTCGAAGGAGCTGGCGAGCGTGGCGGAGATCCCGCGCCGGGGGGCCAGCTACCAGCGCCAGCGCGCCGTCGCGGCGGCGCACGGCGGTGACCTGCGGGCGGTGGTGGACAGCCTGGTCGCGGAGATGCGCGAGGGCTGAGGACGGCCCGGCGCGGGCGGTCGTTCCGGGCGGTCGTTCCGGGCGGTCGTTCCGGGCGGTCGTTCCGGGCGGCGGTTCCGGTGCCGGCTCAGGCGGACGGCGTCCGGCGGCCGGGGCGCGCGGACGCGCCCCGGCCGGCGAGGCCCTGCCGCAGGGCGTCGAGGGCCGCGGGCGTCGCCGGGGCGGCCGCCGCGGCGAGGTTGGCCTCGCGCACGGCGCGGAAGACCTCCTCGCGGTGGACCTGCACCTCGCGGGGGGCGTCGATGCCGACCCGCACGACGTCGCCGCGGACCTCGACGATCGTGACCACCACGTCGGACCCGATCACGACGCTCTCTCCGGCACGGCGCGTCAGGACCAGCATCCCTCCACGATACGGGCCCGCAGGTCGCCGCGGGCCGAGTGGACGCAGGACGTCCCGAGGGGCCCGCCGCGCCGCGGCGGGCCCCTCACGAGCAGGAGCAGGCGGTGCTGCGGCGCAGCCCCGCGCTCACGCCCGGCGACGGTAGCGGCGCTCCCACGCGAAGACGTGGCCGCGGATCTCGTCGGCGCCCGGCACCGGCTGGTGGAACTGGACGGCGAGCTCGGCGGCCAGGCCCCGCTCGGTGGCGCGCAGCACGGTGCCGGTGAGGGCGAAGTCGCCCTGGCGCTCGCCGCCGACGACGACGTCCGCGACGACGGCGCTGCCGACGCCGCCGCCCCAGCCCGTCACGAGGGCGAGCATGCCGCCCTCGGACAGGTCCAGCACGTCGCCCTGCGCGGTGCCCTCGAAGGGCACCAGCCAGGTCAGGGTCGTGCGCGCCACCACGGCGGGGGCGCGCACGAAGGAGCGGCGCTGGTGGACGACGACGTCGCCCACGGGCTGCACCCACCACACGGGCACGGCGCCGAGGACGCGCTGGCGCAGCAGCACCTGGACCACGAGCGCGCCGCCCGCGGTCGGCCAGACGAGGTCGAAGGCCTCACCGGGCGCGGCGGGCTCGCCGCCCCCGGGAAAACCGGGCGCGGCGACGGCGAGCCAGCCCTCGTGCAGAGCCTCGACCCGGCTGGGTCGGGTGCGGCCGGCGGCGTCGACGACGCTGACGGCGTCGTGCAGGTGCGGCAGGTGCGGGCGGGCCGCGGAGGCGCTCACGCGGCGTCCCGGGCGGGCGCGGCGGCGGAGCCGTCGACGACCTGGGTCACGAGGCGCTGGCCGACCAGCGCGGTCCAGGCGGCGGCGTCGGCGCGGCGGCCGTCGAGCCGGCCGACGGGCACGGGCAGGTCCAGGACGGTGGCCGGGTCGGCGGTGCCGTCGACGGCGCGCACGGCGAGGGCGTCGACCCCCGTCTCCGGCGCGACGCGGCGCAGCCACCGGGCGGCGTCCGCGGTCTTGCAGGTGGCGTCGACGACGGCCCAGACCTGGTCGGCGCCCAGCGCGTCGAGCGCGGACGTCGCGAGCACGGTGCCCTCGCCGACGCCACCCTCGACGGCGACGACGAGGGTGCCGCCGCCGGCGCGGGTGCGGGCGGCGGCGCGGGCGGCGGCCTGCTGGTCGCGCAGGCGGCGGGAGGTGGGCAAGCCGTGCCCGAAGCAGCCGACGACCACGACGTCCTGGGCGGCGAGGCCGAGGTCGGCGGCCAGGCGCTCGGCGACCTCGACGGCCGCGGCGGCGGCGCCGACGACGGCGACGACGGCGCCCGGGCCGGCGGGCAGGTCGGGCGCCTGCGGCAGCGCGGCGAGGCGGGTGGCGAGGACGGGCATGGCGGACTCCAGGTCGTCGGGGAGGCCCGCGCGCAGGGCGGCGGGCAGGCCGAGGGCGGCGAGGCGCTCCTGCATGCCGCCGGCGGGCGCCCGCTCAGGAGCGGGCGCGGCGGGTGCCGCGGCGGGGGCGGGCGGGGTGGCCGGGAGGGCCTGCTCGGCCGGCAGGCGCACCCCGTGCAGGGAGGGGACGCCGGCCAGGATCTCCGAGACCGAGGGCACCCGGACGCGGGAGGCGCTGCGGGCGAGGCGGTGGCGCTCGAGCGCCGTCTCCCGCGGGCCCGGTCGAGCCGGCGGCGGGACGGCGTCCACGGGCTCCGGCTGGGGCACCGGCGCGGGGTCGGGCACGGGCGCCGGTGCTGGCACCGGCGCCGGGTCGGGCACGGGCGCCGGGTCGGGGACGGGTCGGGGCTGCGGCGCGGGCACGGGCGCGGGCGCGGGCGCGGGCGCGGGCGCGGGCGCGGCCGGGTCGAGCAGCGCGCGGCGGACGCCGGCCAGCAGCTCGGCGAAGTCCGCGCTGTAGGTCGACAGCGGCGGCCCGTCGGGGAAGGCCGGTGCGGTGGGCGGGTGCGGCGCCGGGGCCGCGGGCGCCGCGGCCGCCGGGGCCGCGGTGGCGGTCGCGCTGGGCAGGACGGCGGGGAGGACGGCGGGCACGAAGACGGGCGCCGGCGCCTCCGCGGCGGGCGCCGGAGGGGCCGGGGGTGCCAAGGGCGCCGGAGGGGCCGGGGGCGCCGGAGGAGCCGCGGCAGCGGCGGTCACGACGGGGACGCGGGGGGCGGGGACGGAGACCTGGACGGGAGCCCGGACGGGAGCCCGGACGGGGGCGGCAGCCGGCGCGGACCCGGAGAGGACGACCTGCTCGGTGCGCTCCTCGGCGCTCTCCGCGGCCGCCAGCAGGGCCTCGAGCCCGGTGGCGTCGGCGGGCACGCCGGGCGCCACCACGCCGGGCGCCACGGCGGGGAGGACGACCGTGGGCACCGACGCGGTCAGGTCGACCTCGACGGTGACCTCGTAGCGCTGGCGGGCGAAGAACCCGCCGACGCCGCCGACGCGCACGCGCTCGGCCTTGACGATGCGCGCAGCGGGGCCGTGCTCGGCCCGCACCCGCTGCAGGAGCGGCTCGATGGCCGGACCCTCAAGCAGCAACTGCGTCAGCACCGCTCACCACCCCCACGGTCTCGATCATCAGGCCGGGCCCGGAGACCTCGGCGTAGGACAGCGCGGTCACCCGCGGCACCGCCATCGCCACCAGGCGGCGCAGCGGGGCGCGCAGCGCCGGGGCGCACACGAGCACCGGAGCCCACCCGAGCTCCTCGGCGGCCGCCAGGCGGCGTCCGACCTCGTCCACGAGTCGCTCGACCCTGGAAGGATCCATGCCGACCTGCGTGCCGGCGTCCGTGACACGCAGGGACTCCACGAGCTGGTGCTCCAGGAGGGGGTCGAGGGTCAGCACGCGCAGCACGCCGTCCTGCACGTGCGCGGCCGCGACCGCCGGCCCCAGCGCGGTGCGGGCGGCCTCGACGAGGGCGTCGACGTCCGCGCCGCCCTTGGCGCGCAGGGACAGGCCCTCGTAGATGCGCGCGAGGTCGCGGATCGCCACGCCCTCCTCGAGCAGGGCCTGCAGGACCCGCTGCACCTCCCCCAGGGAGAGCAGGTTGGGCACGAGCTCCTCGACCACGGCGGGGTCGGACTGCTTGAGGGCGTCGGTGAGGGTGCGCACGTCCTCGCGGGAGAGCAGTCGCGCGGCGTTGGTGCGCACGATCTCGGCCAGGTGCGTGATGAGCACGGACGCGCGGTCGACGACGGTGGCGCCGGTCATCTCCGCCTGGTGGCGCATCTCGGCGGGGATCCACTTGCCCGACAGCCCGAACACCGGCTCGGTGGTCACCTGCCCGGGCAGGCCGTCGAGCGCGTCGCCGAGGGCGAGCACCTTGCCGGACGGCGCCTGGCCGGCGCCGACCTGGACCCCGGAGATCCGCACGGCGTAGGTGGACAGCGGCAGGTCGATGGAGTCGCGGGTGCGCACCGGCGGGACGACGACCCCCAGCTCGAGGGCCACCTTGCGGCGCAGGGATCGCACCCGGTCGAGCAGGTCGCCGCCGGAGGAGGCGTCGACGAGGTCGACGAGGTCGGGCGCCAGGACGATCTCGAGGGGGTCCACGCGCATCTGCTGCATCAGCGCCTCGGGCGTCTCGGGCAGCGCGGTGAGGGCGCTGGGGGCCTCCTCGGCGGCGGCCTCGTCGGCCTCGGCGGGCAGGCGCTGCGCGAGCAGGATCATCGCGGCGCCGATGAGCACGAACGGCAGCTTGGGCAGGCCGGGGATGAGCGCGATGGCGATCGCGCCGGCGCCGGCGATGCGCAGGGCCGGCTGCGAGCGCAGCAGCTGGGAGGCGGCGTCGCTGCCGAGGTCGCCCTGCGTGGTGGCGCGGGTGACGATGAGGCCGGTCGCCACGGACATCAGCAGCGCGGGCACCTGGGTGACGAGGCCGTCGCCGATGGTGAGCAGGCTGTAGGTGGCCAGCGCCTCCCCGGGGGCCATGCCGCGCTGGGCCACGCCGATCACGAACCCGCCGACGAGGTTGATCAGCGTGATGATGATGCCGGCGATGGCGTCGCCCTTGACGAACTTCGAGCCGCCGTCCATCGCGCCGTAGAAGTCGGCCTCGGCGGTGACCTCGGCGCGGCGGGTGCGCGCGACGTCCTCGTCGATGAGGCCGGCGTTGAGGTCGGCGTCGATCGCCATCTGCTTGCCGGGCATCGCGTCGAGGGTGAAGCGGGCGCCGACCTCGGCGACGCGGCCGGCGCCGTTGGTGATGACGACGAACTGGATCACCACGAGGATCAGGAAGATCACGAGGCCGATGACGAGGGAGCCGTCGACGACGAAGTGCCCGAAGGCGTCGATGACCTTGCCGGCGTAGCCGTCGGCGAGCACCAGGCGCGTGGAGGCGACGTTGAGGCCGAGGCGGAAGAGGGTCGCCACGAGCAGCAGCGACGGGAAGATGGAGAAGTCCAGCGGCCGCTTGACGTACATGCTGGTCATGAGGATCAGCAGCGCGCCGCTGATGTTCACGGCGATCAGCAGATCCAGCAGCAGCGCCGGCAGCGGGATGACGAGCAGCAGCACGGTGCCGACCACGCCGACCGGCATGGCGAGCTGGCTCCAGCGACGAGGGCCCAACGTCCGTCCTGTTCCGGGGTCTCCCCCGTTGGTCGCGGCCCGTCCCTGGCCGTGCGGCGCCGTCCTGGCACGGGTGTCATCGGCCGCGGCGGCCGCGACCTTGAGCCGGGGCCCCGGGGGCCGGCCGGGGGCGGCTCCCGGGGAGGGCCTCTCAGACGACGCGGTCCACGCGCGCGACCGCCGGGCGCGGGGAGGTCTGGGCGGCGACGTCGCGCGCGTGCCGCCGTCCCTCGAGGTAGGTGATGATCCCGGCCAGGTGCGCGGGCTCGATGGGGTGCGGCGCGCGCTGGTGGCGCTCGTAGAGCGTCTGCGCCTGGTCGACGCCGAGGTCGCTCACCAGGCGGCCGAGGTAGCGCTCCGTGGCCAGGACCGCCGCGACCGCGCTCGCGTCGCCCGCGCCCGAGGCGGCCTCGACCACGCGCACGTCGTCCGGGGTCAGGTGGCCGACCAGCTCGCGGCGGGTGAGCCCGACCCGGGCCGCGGCGTGCTCGATCGCGCCGGGGCGGCCGGCGGGCGCGGCGAGCGGGACGTCGCGGGCGCTGCCGCTGCCGCTCGCGGGGACGGCGGGAACGGGTCCGATGGACATGGGGATCTCCTTCCTCCCCCGGCACATCGGCCGCCGCGGCGCCGCGCTGGACGCCCGTGGACCCTCTCGGGCGCTCCTGGACGCCCGGGTCGCCCGACCGGCCCAGCGACCCCCTCGACCGCACCTGGGCGCACAACAGCGCCCGCGGCCCGCCTGAAACCGCAACTGGGCGCACAACAGCGCCTACGGCGTGCCTGGAACCGCACCTGGGCGCACAACAGCAGCGCGGAGAGGGGGCGGCGCGAAGGTCAGGCCGGCAGGGCGCTGCCGGACGGCGCGCGGTGCACGCCGGCGGCCGAGCCGCGCCGGCGCAGCGCCATCACGAACGCCAGCACGCGGGCGACCGCGGCGTACAGGTGCGGCGGGATCTCCTGGTCCAGCTCGCACGCGGCGTGCAGGGCGCGCGCCAGCGGGACGTCGGCCACCATCGGCACGCGGTGCTCGGTGGCCCTCTCGCGGATGCGGGCGGCCACGTGCCCGGCGCCCTTGGCCACCACGCGCGGGGCCCCGCGGTCCTTGTCGTAGCGCAGCGCCACGGCGACGTGCGTGGGGTTGACGAGCACGACGTCGGCCTTCTGCACCTCGGCCATCATGCGGTTGCGGCTCATCGCCATCTGCTTGGAGCGGATCGCGCCCTTCAGCTGCGGGTCGCCCTCGGACTGCTTGTGCTCGTCCTGGACCTCCTTGCGCGTCATCCGCAGCTGCTTGGTGATCCGGCGGCGGGTGACGGCGTAGTCGGCAGCGGCGAGCACCAGGCCCACCGCCACGGCCGTGCGCAGCATGGACGCCGTGCCGCCCGAGACCGCCTCCAGGGTGCTCGACAGCGGCATCGACCCGGCGGTCAGCAGCAGCGGCGCGAGCTCCCGGATCGTCAGCTGCAGCACGAACGCGACCGCGACCGTCTTCAGCAGCGCCTTGGCGCCCTGCCACCACGCGGCCGGCCCGAACAGGCGCTTGAGGCCCTTGAGCAGGTGCAGGTTCTTCGCGCTGGGCTTGGCGGCCTTGGTGGCGACGTGGATGCCGCCCTGCCCGGCGGACGCGGCGATCGCCACGACGACCGTGACGGCCAGCAGCGGCCCCAGCACGGGCAGCAGCGCCCCGGCGCCCTGCCCGAGGGCGGCGAGCACCATCGCGGGCTCGGGGTCGCGGGCGACGTCGGCGACCCCGGCGAGCATGCGCTCGGTGCGCTCGCGGCCCTCGGCGATCACCACCGGGAGCACCGCCGCGGCCGCGCCGAGCCCGAGCCAGGCGCCGAGGTCGGGCGAGCGCGCGACCTGGCCCTGCTGGCGGGCCTCCTTCAGCTTCTTGGCGGTGGGCTTCTCGGTCTTGTCCTCGCCCCCGCTCACGACCCGCTCCCGCCCCGCGCGATCGTCGTGGTGGTCCGGACGGCGTCCTGCGCCAGGGAGTCGACGAGGGAGGGCAGGACGGCGACGGCGAGGACGGCGACGCTGAGGGTGATGAAGATCTTCAGCGGGAAGCCGAGGGAGAACGCGTTCAGCGCCGGCGCCACGCGCGTGAGCAGCCCCAGGCCGACGTCGGTGAGGAAGAGGACGGCGATGAGCGGGCCGGCGATCTGCAGCGCGGCGAGGAACAGCTGCGCGGCGCCGTCCGTGACGACGCGGGCGACGACGTCCAGCGACAGGCCCTCGTCGACGCCGAGGACGTCGAAGCTGCGGTGCAGCCCGTGCAGGACCACCAGGTGCCCGTCGCTGGCGAACAGCAGCACGATCGCCGTGAAGTGGTAGAAGCGCCCGAAGATCGACGAGCCGCTCTGCGTCTGCGGGTCGAAGGCCTGCGCGAGCTGGAAGCCGCCGAAGAGGTCGATCAGGTCGCCGGCGGCCTGCACGGCGGCGAAGACGAGGTAGCAGGCGAAGCCGAGGGCGCCCCCGATCAGCACCTGCTGCGCGGCGGCGACGACGAGCGCGCCCGCCTGCAGGGTGGCCGGCGGCAGGTCGAGCCCGGGCGCGACGGCCAGGCCGAGGGCGAGGGCGAGCAGCGCCTTGACGCGCGCGGGGATCGCGCGGTGCGCGAAGGGCGGCGCGAGGACCAGCCAGGTGGTGATGCGCAGCACCGCGAGCAGCGTGGCGACGACGGTCTCCAGGGGCACCCCGAACGACAGGGGCGCCGGCGCGGGCAGGCTCACGGCGGCTCAGCCGGCGGCGAGCAGGTCGGGGATGCGGCCGAAGAGCGCGGTGGTGAAGGAGACCCACTCGTGCAGCATCCAGTTGCCCGTCACCAGCAGCGCCACGCCGACCGCGAGGGCCTTGGGCACGAAGCTGAGCGTGACCTCCTGGATCTGCGTGACCGACTGCAGCAGCGAGATCGCGAAGCCGACCACGAGGGCGGTCACCAGCACGGGGGCGGACAGCTTGGCGGCCACGAGCAGCGCCTGCAGGCCGATGTCGAGGACGGCGGCGTCGCTCACGAGCCGTAGCTCCCCACGAGGGCGGTGATGATCAGGCCCCAGCCGTTGACGAGCACGAACAGGAGGAGCTTGAAGGGCAGGGCGACGGTCACCGGCGGCAGCATCATCATGCCCATCGCCATCAGCGCCGCGGAGACGACGACGTCGATGACGAGGAACGGCACGAAGATGACGAAGCCGATGATGAACGCGGCGCGCAGCTCGGAGAGGACGAAGGCCGGCACGAGGGTCAGCAGCGGCACGTCCTCGCGGCTGGCCGGGTTGGGCCGGTCGGCGGCGCGGGATATCAGCGCCAGGTCCTCCCCGCGGGTCTGGCCGAGCATGAACTCGCGCACCGGCTGCACGCCCACCTCGAACGCCTGGCCCGAGGTCATCGCCCCGGCCAGGTAGGGCTGCACGGCGCCCTCGTTGACCTCCGAGATCACCGGGGCCATGACGAAGAGGGTGAGGAAGAGGGCCAGGCCGGCGAGCACCTGGTTCGGCGGCATCGAGGTCAGGCCGAGCGCGTTGCGGGTGATGCTCAGCACCACGATGATCTTGGTGAACGCGGTCGTCATGAGCAGCAGCGCGGGGGCCACCGCGAGCAGCGTGACGGCGATGATGAGGGTCACCGCCGAGCTCGGCGTCCCGTCGACGCCGTTGACGTCGACGCTGACCGCCGGGGCGGAGGCGTCGGGCGCCGCCGGGGGCACCGGGGCGGTCGGCCCCGGCGCGGTGCCGGTGGTGAGCATGGCCGCCGGCAGGGCCGCCGCCGGCAGGGCCGCCGCGGCGGCGGGCGCCGCGGGAGCGCCGGCGAGCAGCGCGCCGAGGGCGAGCACGAGGGCCGCGAGGGCAGGGGCGGCCGCCGCCGCGGCGCCGGGACGGCGCCGGGGCGGGGAGGCGGAGGGGGTCATCCTCGGGTGGTCCTCTCCCGCAGGGCCTCCAGGGCCCGGCTCCAGGTCTGCGGCGAGAGCGCCGAGCCCTGCAGCGGCGAGCGGGGCGCGGGCGCGGCGGTGCGCACGGCGGCGGTGGTGGCGGCGGTCAGGTCCACCTCGGTGCGCTGCTCGGGCGCCGCGGCGGGCTCGAGCACGGCGGACAGGTCGGTCTCGGCCAGCAGGCGCACGGACTGCTCGGTGACGCCGAGCACGAGCGCGCGGTCCCCGACCCGGACGACGGCCACGCCGGCGCTGCGCCCGAGGGACTGGCGCCCGACCACCGCGAAGCGACTGGCGGGAGCGACGCGGCCGGCGCCGGTGCGGCGGGCGCCGCGGGCGAGCAGCCACACCAGGCCGAGCACGGCGGCGAGGGAGACCGCCACGCGCAGCAGGAGGTCCGCGACGTCGAGACCGGTGCCCACGGCGGGTCAGCCCTCCCCGCCGGGCTCGACGATCTCGGTGATGCGGATGCCGTAGTCCTCGTCCACGACGACGACCTCGCCGCGGGCGAGCAGGCGGCCGTTGACCATCAGGTCGGCGGGCGCGCCGGCGGCGCGGTCGAGCTCGACGACCGAGCCGGGGGTGAGCCCGAGCAGCTCGCGCACCGACAGGCGGGCGCGGCCGAGCTCGACGGTCAGCGTCATCTCCACGTCGCGCAGCAGGTGCAGGCCGGAGCCGGCGCCGAGCGGGCGGGCGGGCGCCCCGGCCGGCGCGGCGGCCCGCACGGGGCTGCCGTCGGCGGCGCGCAGGCGCAGGCCGACCCAGGCGGCGACCTCCCCGTCGGCGACGAGCGGCACCAGGTGCAGCTCGGGCACGGTGAGCAGCTCGGCGACGGTGCTCGTGCGCGCCGGGGACAGGACGGCGACGCCCAGGGCGGCGACGGCCGCCTCCAGGGCGGGGGCGACGGCGGCCTCGACGGGCAGCGGCCCGCCCTGGGCGCCGGCCAGGGCGGCCTCGAGCGCCGGGTCGACGACGACCGCGACGGCGCCGGAGACGTCGCCGGTGAACTCGGCGAGGACGACGGTGGCCGCGGACTCCGGCGGCAGCGGCGTCTGCGTCGGGCCCGGCACGAGGGGCGACGGAGAGGGCAGCAGGGCCGCGGCCGCGGAGGCGGCGGCGACGAGGAGGTCGGTCGGGGCCGCCCCGGCGGCGTCGGTGGCGGTCGCGGCGGCGGTCGTGGCGGCGTTCACGGCAGCGGTCATCGGGACTTCTCCTCCTCGGGGCTGACCACCAGGCAGGCCAGGCGGTGTCCGCTCGTGCCGGCGACGGCGCGGGCGAGGACGACGTCAGCCGTGACGACGTCCAGGGGTCGGGTGGTGGGGTGCGGCAGGCGCAGGACGTCGCCGACGGAGAGGGCGAGCACCTCGGCGGGGCGGGTGGTCATCGCGGCGAAGCGGGCGGAGACCTCCACGGGCAGCTCCGGCACGGCGCGGGAGAGGACGTCGGCGGCCTGGCGCTCCTTGCGCAGCTGCTCGACCGAGCGCGCGCGGTCCCCCGCGTCGCGCAGGCGGGCGAGCAGCTGCCCGGTCGGCAGCATGATCGTCGCCTCCACCGCCTCGGCGTCCTCGCCGAGGGCGATGCCGAGGGTGGCGATGACGACGACGTCGGCGGCCGCGGCGGCCTGCAGGAACTGGGGGTTGTAGTCGATGCCCGTCACGGCGGGCTCGAGCGGCAGCACGCCGGCGAGGGCGTAGGCCATGTCGGCGAGGCTGCGGGTGACGAGGTCGCGCAGCAGGCGGAACTCGATCTCGGTCAGCTCGCGCTCGGGGTGCGCGCCGCCGCCGCGGCCGCCCAGCATGAAGTCGACGCAGTCCAGGGCGGTGCCGGTGTCCAGCTGCACCAGCCCGGGCCCGGAGCCCTCGGCGGGGGTGAACGTGACCAGCACGGAGTGGCCCGGCAGGGAGCGCACGTACTCGTCGTACGTGCGGGAGGTCACGCCCGAGAGGGTGACCTGGCACGGGGTGCGCAGCCGGGTCAGCAGCAGCGTGGACCACTGGCGCGCGAAGGTCTCGAAGGCGACCTCCAGGGCGCGCGTGTGCTCGCGCGCCAGCGCGGTGGGGCGCCGGAAGTCGTAGGGCGTGACGACACCGCGGCGGCGCTTGCGCGGCGCCGGCGGGGCGGAGGTCTGGACGGTCACGAGGAGGCCATCGGCACGACGGCCCTGCGGGTTGAGCCGATCGGGTGGCCCGGGCGTGTCGCGCCCGGCGCCGCGCCCCTCACCCCCCTCCCCGCGGTGATCTTGCACGTCCGGCGCGAGGTGCGTCCTCGCCTCCCGCGTGATCTTGCACGTCCGGTCGCGACGTCCGACCGGACGTGCAAGATCACCACGGGGGAGGCGGAGAGGGAGGGGGGCGGCTACTGCGTCACGTACTCCGTGAGGTACACGTCGATGACCTCGTGGTGGTACGCCTCCTCGAGGGTGTGGCCCAGCTCGGTCTTGAGCTCCTCGCGGTGCACCGGGTCCGCCAGCTCCTCGACGCTGCGGCCGCTGAAGAGCGTGATCGCGCTGTCGAGCGCCTTGCTGCCGTCGATCGGGGCGTGGGCGCCCGCGCCCTCGACCAGCTGCAGGGCGAGCCCGAGCTTGAGGTAGTGCCCGTCGGCGAGGTTGATGCTCACCGGCTCCAGGGCCAGCACCTCCCCCGGCACGGGCTCCGGCTCGGCCTCGGCCTCGGCCGGCGCGGGCTTGAGGAAGAACCACGCCGCACCGGCCGCGACGAGCACCGCCGCGACGACGAGCAGCAGCTTCTTCTTCCCGCCCTTCTTCGCACCGGCGTCGTCCCCGGCGTCGTCCTTGCCGCCGCCGCTCCCGGCGCCGCCGGGGCGCTTGGCCCCGCCGCTCGACATCACGCGCTGCTCAGCCATGGGTTCCTCCAAGTGCCTCTCCGGCGAACGCCGGGACGAGAGCCCGCACGTCGGCGGGCTGGTCGGACAGCACGACCACGTCCACCCGGCGGTTGCCCTCGATGGCGCGCGGGTCGGCGGGGTCGTACAGGGGGTGGGTCTGGCCCAGGCCCACGGCCTCCAGGCGCTCGCCCACGACGCCGCCGGGGGACTCCAGGCGCCGCAGGACGGCGGTGGCCCGGGCCGCGGACAGCTCCCAGTTGGTGGGGTAGGCGGCGCTCGGGGTGAGCGCCAGGTGGTTGGCGTGGCCCTCGACCGCGACGTCCTCGGGCAGGCCGGCGAGGACGGGCGCGACGGCGTCCACGACGCGCAGGCCCGTCGGCTGGATGGCGGCGCTGGCGTCGGCGAAGAAGATCTCGTCGGCGACGACCGTGACCACCAGGCCGCGCTCGGTGATGGTCAGCGACGCGCGGTCGCTGAGGCTCTGCGCGGCGAGCGCCTCCTCCAGCTGCTCGCGGATCTCCACGAGCCTCGACGCCTCGGCGCGCGCGGCGATCTCCGCGCTCTCCGGCGCGCCGGAGCCGGCGCCGGACGCCTGCTCCGGCGCCGCGCCGACCTCGATGCCGGAGGCCGAGCGGACGATCTCCACCGGGTTCGGCTCGCCCGAGGAGGCCTCGATGACCGAGTCGCCCCCGGCGACGGGCAGCGCCGCGTTGCCGAAGCCGACGGCCAGGCTGGCCTTGAGGGCCTCGTACTTGGCCTGGTCCACGTTGCTCATCGCGAACAGCACGAGGAACAGCGCCATCAGCACGGTCATCATGTCCCCGTAGCTGACGGCCCAGCGCTCGTGGTTCTCGTGCTCCTCCTCGTGGCCGCCGCGCCTGGCGCGGCCCTTCGAGCCCTTCCCTCCGGACATCAGGCGGCCGCCCCGGCCTTGGCCTTCTCCTCGGGCACGAGGCTGCGCAGGCGCTGGGCGACCAGGCGCGGGTTCGCGCCGGCCTGCACGGCCATGAGGCCCTCGACGACCAGCTCCATCTGCGCGCACTCGGTCTCGGACAGGCGCTTGAGCCGGTTCGCGATCGGCAGGCAGATGATGTTCGCGGCCAGGAGGCCCCACAGGGTCGCCACGAACGCGGCGGCGATCATGTGGCCCAGCTTGTCCGGCTCGGAGAGGTTCTCCAGCACGTGCACGAGGCTGACGACGGTGCCGATGATGCCGACCGTCGGCGCGAAGCCGCCGGCGTCGTTGAAGAACTTGGCGCCGACCTTGTCGGTGCCCTTCTTCACCTCGATCTTGGCCAGCAGCATCTCCCGCAGGTCCTCGGGGTCCGTGCCGTCGATGGCGGCCTGCAGGCCGTCGCGCAGGAACTGGTCCTCGACGTCCTTGGCGGCGTCCTCCAGGGCCAGCAGGCCCTCGCGGCGGGCGCGCTCGGCCAGGGACACGACCACGTCGATGGTCGCGCCCGGCTTCACGGCCTTGCCGGTGAACGCCTTGATCAGGGCCTGGACCACGGCGCCCATGTCCGCCATGCGGCTGCCGGCGAGCGCTGCGCCCAGGGTGCCGACGATGACGAGCACCATCGGCGCGGGCAGGATCACCGACATCGGGCTCGAGCCCTCGAGGATGATCGCGAGCAGGATGCCGCCGAGGGCGAGGCCGATCCCGATGATCGTCGCCGGGTCCATTCAGCTCCTCCGGGAGGCGCGCAGGGGGACGGCGACGGCGAGGTGCGGCCGCTCGGCGTCGGGGCTGGGTCGGCCGGCGTCCTCGGCGTCGCCGGCGTCCGCGACCTCGCCGGCGGCCTGGGCGCTGGGGGCGACCTCGAGGCGGTGCGCGGTGGCGATGACGGCGGCGCGGAACTCGCGCACGAGGCGCACGACCTCCTCGACCGGCTCGGTGACGACGTACTTGGTGCCGTCGATGAGCGTGAGGATGGTGTCCGGCGTGCTCTCGACCCGCTCGAGCAGGTCGGGGTTCACCGCGAACGGCGGGCCGTTCAGGCGCGTCACGATGATCACGATGTCCGTCCTTGGGGGTGCTGCGGGAACCGTCCGTGGTCCCTGTCGAGAGTGCTCATCGGCAGTGCGCCGAGGGTGTTGAGCAGGCCGGGGGACGTTGGAGCCTCGCACCCCCCGAACGGGGTACTGCCGGCGGCGCGGTGCCCAGCGGTGGTGGGCACCGGGCGGCCCCGTGCCCGTGCAGCGAGCACGGGGCGGCCCCGTGCCCATGGGAACGAGCACGGGGCCGCCCCGCGGGTGCGTGCGCCCGGGTCCGGGCGCACGGGTCAGCGCTTGAGGTTCACCAGCTCCTGCAGCAGCTCGTCGGAGGTGGTGATGACGCGCGAGCTCGACTGGAAGCCGCGCTGCGCGACGATGAGGTTCGTGAACTCGGCCGACAGGTCGACGTTCGACATCTCCAGCGCGCCGCCGGACAGCGTGCCGCGCCCGCCCGTGCCGGCCGTGCCGACCTCCGGGTTGCCGGAGTTCGCCGTCGTCCGGTAGGTGGAGCCGCCGGCCTTCTCCAGGCCCGTCGGATTCGCGAACACCGACATGGCCACGCGGCCGATGTCCTGCTTGAGGCCGTTGCTGAAGGTGCCGTTCAGGGTGCCGTCGGGGTTGAGCGTGAAGGAGGTCAGCGTCCCGGAGGCGTACCCGTTCTGCTCGGTGGCCTTGACGGTGCTGGTCCCGTCGCCGGCGTACCCCGTCACGCCGTCGAGGTCGACGGTGACGGTGCGGGTGCCCACGACCACGCTGATCGCGCTGGTCGGGTCGAGCTGGCCGGTCGCGGTGAAGCGGACGGTGCCGTTGACGTCGGGGTAGGCGGGTGCGGGGGGCGTGGTGGCCGGCTCGGCCGCCTGCCAGCTGCCGTCGGCCTGCTTGGTCAGCACCACCTGGACGGCGACCTCCGTGCCGAGGTCGTCGAAGACGGTGATCTTCAGGGGGGCGAGGGGGCCCGCGGGGGCGTCGGAGGCGAGGTTGCCGGCGAAGGTGATGCCGCGCTCGACGTTCGGCGCCGTGCCGACGTCCTGCGTGGCGCGCGGCTGCATCAGGGTGCCGACCGGCAGCTGGATGTCCCCGATGGGGCCGTTGGCGTCGACGACCCCGTTGGTGCCCATCCAGCCCTGCAGCACGGCGCCGTCCGTCGTCACGAGCTTGCCCGTGGCGTCGAAGTTGAAGGCGCCCGCGCGGGTGTACAGCTGCTCGCCGCCGTCCTGGACGACGAAGAAGCCGTCGCCGGAGATCATCAGGTCGGTGCTGCGGCCGGTGACCTGCGCGGCGCCCTGCGTGAAGCTGGTGGTGATGCCCGCCACGCGCACGCCGAGGCCGACCTGCGCGGGGTTGGTGCCGCCCTGGTCGCCCTGGGGGGCGCTGGCGGCCTGCACGAGCTGGCTGAGGGTGTCCTGGAACTGCGTGGACGACGACTTGAAGCCCGTCGTGTTGACGTTGGCGATGTTGTTGCCGGTGACGTCCATCATCGTCTGGTGCGAGCGCAGGCCTGAGATGCCGGAGTAGAGGGAGCGCAGCATGCGGGGTCCTCCTGGGTGCGGGGGCGGGGGCGGTCGTGGGCCGGGGCGCGCCGCGCGCGCCGGGCGGGGTGCGCCGGGCGGCGCGCGTCAGCCGGGGCGGACCTCCGAGACGGCGTCCAGGGCGACGTCCTTCCCACCGACGCGCACCACCGGCACGGAGCCGGCGAAGGACGCGCCCTCGACGAGCCCGGTGCGGGTCACGGCGGCGGTGCCCTCGCCCTCGGTCCAGCTCACCTGGCGCCCGAGGAGGGAGGAGGCGGACAGGCGCATCTGCAGCCCGAACGCCTCGCGGCTCGTCGTCGTCATCTCGGTGAGCTTCTCGACGGTGGTCAGCTGCGCCGTCTGCGCCATGAACTGGCTGGAGTCCATGGGCGAGGACGGGTCCTGGTAGCGCATCTGCGTCACGAGGAGCTGGAGGAAGGCGTCCTTGCCGAGCGTGGTCCTGTCCTCGGCGGCGGCCTTGGCCGAGACCATGCTCTCGGCGACGACGGTCGTGCCGGCCGGCGCGCTCTGGCCCGTGGTGATGGACGTCATGGAGGTTCCTTCGGTCGCGGTGCTGCTCTGCTTGAGCGGTCCTCGGCCCGTTCGGCTCAAGAGCGGGTCGGTGCCCCGATCGGGCGGTCGGGCGGTCGGACGGTCAGACGGTCGGGCGGTCAGACGCGGACGTCGAGGAGGCCGCCGCCCGCGGCGGTGCCGGCCGGGCGGGCCTCCTCCGGCAGGCGCACGGGAGCGCGGCCCGGAGCGCGGCCGGCGCCGCCGCGCCCGTCGCCGCCCGGGCCGCCGGACGACGCGCCGGCACCGGACCAGGGACCGGTGCCGGTGCTGCCGCCGCCGCTGCCGCCGCCGCTGCCGCCGCCGGTGCCGGTGCCGCTGCCCAGGTCCAGGGAGGCCTGCAGGCCGGTGGCGGCCAGGTCGCGGCGCAGGTCGGGCAGCGCCTGGCGCAGCGCGTCGCGCGCCGCCTCGGTGCCGCCGACGAGCTCGATGCGCACGGCGTCGGGGCGGATCTCGGCGACCACGCGCACGTGCCCGATGGCCTCCGGCTGCACCGAGAGCGTGAGCCGGTGCACCCCGGCGCCCAGGTGGGGCACCTCGGCCAGCCGCGGCACCAGCTGCGAGGGCAGGGTCGGGGCCGCGGCCGGCGCCGCAGGCGCGGCCGGGGGTGTCGCCGGGGGTGCGGTCGCGACGGGCGCCGGCGCGAGGGGCGCCGCGAGCGGGGGGACGCCGGTCGCGGCGGCGCTCGAGGGCGTGGCGGACGCCGGGGCGGTCGGGGCGGTCGAGGTCGCTGAGGTGGCCGAGGTCGTCGAGGTCGCGGCGGACGGGGCCGTCGGGCTGGTGCTCGCGCCCTGGTCGGAGGACGCCGTCGCGCCGTCGGGACCGACCGCGGCAGAGGGCTCGACGGGCGAGCCAGCCGGGACCGTCGGTGCGGCCGCCGGGACCGCCGTGGCGGTGGTGGCGCCGTCCGGGAGCGCGGTGCCGGGCGCCGCGGCGGACCCGGCGGCGCCCGTTCCCGGGTCCGCGGTGCCGGGGGCCGAGGTGGGGGCACCGGGGACACCGGGGACGGCGGTGACGGCGAGGGCCGCGGCCACGGCACCGGGGGCAGCGAGGGCGGTCGCGGAGCCGTTCGCCGCAGGGATCGCCGCAGCGGCAGCGCCTGCTGCCGGCGCAGCGGCCGAGCCCTGGCCGCCGAGTCGGACGAAGGCGGGCGCACCGAGCACCAGTGCACCCGCGTTCGTCCGACTCGGCGCAGCAGCGACGACGGACGGGACGCCGGACGCGGCGGCCGGGGCGGTGACGTCCTGCGGCTCGCCGCTCGCCGCGGCGGCCGACCGGTCGAGGGCGGGAGCCGCCGCGAGGGCAGCGACCTCGGCCGCGGCGGCCCGCAGCGCCGGCTCACCGGGCACGGCCGGAACGGCCTCCGCACCGGCGTCGCGCCCGGCGTCCTGCCCGATGTCGGAACCGGCGTCGCGCTCCGCCTCCTGCCCGGCGTCCCGCCCGGCGTCCTGACGGCCGTCCTGCCCGGCGTCCCCGGAGGCCGGTGCGCCCTCCGCCGCGTCCCGCCCGGCGTCCTGCGGGTCGGCCGGCCCGGCGTCCCGGGCCGCCGGCGCCGCGTCCGCGGGCTCGGCCGGCCTGTCAGCACGAGGGCGACCCGGGGCGCGCTCGCGTGCTGGCACCCCGGTGCGCTCCGCGGCGGCGTCAGGACGACGGCGCTCCCCGGCGCGCCCGCGTGCCGACGCCTCGGGGCGCTCGCCGGCCGGGCGCTCGGCGTCCGCGAGCTGGCCGGCGAGCAGCTCGGCGAACCCGCCCGCGTCGCCGCGCTCGCCGGTGCGGCCGCCGCCGGCGCGCGGGCCGGGCCCGGCGACCGGCGAGGGCGGGCCGGAGGTGCTCATCGACGTCATGCGGTGCTCCTGCTCATCAGGTCGGTGACCTTGCGGACGTAGGCCTGGGTCTCGGCGTAGGGGGGCACGCCGTCGTGGCGGCGCACGGCCCCGGGGCCGGCGTTGTACGCGGCGAGGGCCAGCGGCACGGACCCGAAGGAGTCCAGGTGGCGGGCCAGCAGGCGTGCGGCGCCGTCGACGGCCTGCGCCGGCACCATCGGGTCCACCCCCAGCTCGGACGCCGTGCCGGGCATGATCTGCATCAGCCCCTGGGCGCCGGCGGGGCTGACGGCGTCGGCGCGGCCGCCCGACTCCACCTGCGCGACCGCGCCCAGCAGGCCGGCCGGCAGGTGGTAGCGCTCGGTGGCCGCGGCGAACAGCGACGCGTACGGCGAGGCGCCGTCGACCCCCGAGGCGCCCGACGCGCCCGCGGTGCGCAGCGCGGCCGGGCGCGCCCAGGACGCCGTCCCGCTCGCTGCGGCGGCGCCGCTCGCCGGCTCCTCGGCAGCCTGCGCGAGCACCTGCTCGAACGCGGCCCCGCTGGAGGCGGTCAGCGCGGAGGCGCCGACGGCCGCGCGCGCCGGGGCCGTGCCGCCGAGCGCGGCCAGGCGAGCCTGCAGCGCCTGGACCCGGGCCTGGACGTCGCCGAGGCCCTCGGGAACGGCGATCACCGCGGTCCCTCCGGCGGGCGCCGCGAGGCTGAGCGGGAGGCCGAGCCGGAGGTCGAGCGCGCGGCCGAGCGCGAGGCGGAGCGGAAGGCGGCGCGGGTGGCGTGCTCGTCGAGCGCGAGCTGCTCGGCGCGCTGGGCCTCGGCGGCGGCCTGCGCCGCGGCCCGCTCCGCGAGCCGCTCGACCGGCGTCACGCGGGCTCGGGCGGCGGCCCACTCGGCGCGGGCGGCGGCGGCCTCCTGCTGGCGCGCGGCGGCCACGCCCCGGCTCTCCGTGAGCAGGCTGGTCAGCGCTGTGCGCGCGGCGACAGCCGCGCGCCAGGTGGCCTCGTCGGCCGCGGCCGGCGGCGCGCACGAGCCGAGCGCGGTGACCCGCTCGACGACGAGGGCCTCGGCCGCGCGCGCCTGCGCGGCGGCGGCGCTGGCGCGCCCCGCGGCGACGTCCTCCTGCAGGCGGCGCACGCGCAGCAGCGCCGCGAGCCTGAACCGGCTCACGCCTCCTCCTCCGTCGTCGCCGTGAGCGCCGCCCTGCGCTCGACGGTTCGCTCGCTCCGCTCGCTCACGCCTCCTCCTCCGTCGTCGCCGGAAGCGCCGCCCTGCGCTCGACGGTCCGCTCGCTCACGCGACGCTCCCGGCGACGGGGCTGGCCGCGGCGATGGCGCGCAGCCGCGCCCAGGCGGTGGCCGGGGCGACGACGTCCTCGACGTCCTGGCGCAGGAAGGCGTCGATCGCGGGCCCGGCGGCGAGCGCGGCGTCCACGACGGGGTTGGAGCCGCGCGCGTAGGCGCCGACGTCGACGAGGTCCTGCGCGTCGCGGCGCGCGGCGAGCAGGCGGCGCACGTGCGCGGCGTCGGCGCGCTGCTCGCGCGTGGTCACGCGGGAGGCGACGCGCGAGACGGAGCCGAGGACGTCGATGCTCGGGAAGTGCCCGGCGGTGGCGAGCCGGCGGTCGAGCACGACGTGCCCGTCGAGGATCGAGCGCGCCGCGTCGGCGATCGGCTCGTCGTGGTCGTCGCCGTCGACGAGCACGGTGTAGATGCCGGTGATCGACCCGGTCGGGCCCGTGCCGGCGCGCTCGAGCAGCCGGGGCAGCAGCGCGAAGACGGACGGCGGGTACCCGCGCGTGGCGGGCGGCTCCCCCACCGACAGGCCGATCTCCCGCTGCGCCGTCGCGAAGCGGGTCAGGGAGTCCATCATCAGGACGGCGTCGCGCCCGGCGTCGCGGAACGCCTCGGCGATGGTGGTGGCGACCATCGCCGCGCGCAGGCGCACCAGCGGCGGCTCGTCGGAGGTGGCGACCACGACGACGGAGCGGGCCAGGCCCTCGGGCCCGAGGTCGTCCTCGAGGAACTCGCGCACCTCGCGGCCGCGCTCGCCGATCAGGGCGATCACGGAGACGTCGGCGCTGGTGCCGCGCGCGATCATCGACAGCAGCGTCGACTTGCCGACGCCGGAGCCGGCGAAGAGGCCGAAGCGCTGGCCGCGGCCGGCGGGCACGAGGGTGTCCAGGGCGCGCACGCCGAGGCCGAGCGGGACGGCGACGCGCTGGCGCTCCAGGGCGTTCGGCGGGGCGGCGTCCACGGGGCGCCAGCCGTCGGGCACCAGGGGCCCCCTGCCGTCGAGCGGGCGGCCGAGGCCGTCGAGCACGCGCCCCAGCAGGCCCGCGCCCACCGGCGCGCGCAGCGAGCGGCCGAGGGCGAGCACGCGCTGGCCGGCGCGCAGGCCGGTGGCGCGCCCGAGCGGCATGCAGTGCACGGAACCCCGGCTCACGGCGACGACCTCGGCGTCCGTCGCGGCGCCGCCGCCGGTGTCACCGGCGCCGCCAGCGGCGGGCCCGGCGGCGTCGTCGACGACGCGCAGCAGGTCCCCCACCGCCGCGGGCAGGCCGGCGACCTCCACCGACAGGCCCAGCACGGAGCTGACGGTGCCGCTGACCTCGGGCGCCGCGGCGGCCGCGGCGCGGGCGAGGACGGCGTCGAGGGCCGCGCCGGTCGCGGGGCTCACGCGCGGGCCTCCGTGCGGGCCTCCGCGCGCAGGGCGCCGCGCAGGCGGGCCAGGGCCGTGGCGACGCGGGCGTCGACGCGACCGCCGGGGAACTCGCACACGGCGTCCCCGGGGGCCAGGGCGGCGTCGGGGAGCAGCTCCACGGTGCGTCCGCGCACCAGCGCCGCGACGTCCCCGAGCTCGTCGAGGTCCTCGGGCGCCAGGCGCACACGCACCTCCTCGTGCTCGGGCGCGGCGGCCAGCGCCCGGCGCAGGGCGTCGCGGCCGCGGCCGGCGGCGTCGGCGAGCTCGCGGCCGACGACGACCTCGGCCAGGTCGGCGGCGGCGCGGGCGAGGACGTCGGCCGACTCCTGCACGCCGGGCGCGGTGCGCGCGCGCATCGCGGCCGCGGCGGTCTCCAGCGCGGCGAGCGCGCGCTCGACGCGCTCGGTCAGGGCGGCGCGCGCCGCGGCGGCCTCCGCCTGCAGCCGGGCCCGCTCCTCGCGCTCGCGCACGGCCGCGGCCGCGCGGCCCTCGCCCCAGCCGGCCGCGTACCCGACGGCGCGGGCGGCGGCGCGCTCGGCCTCCGCCCCGGCTGACGGCGCGGCGGCGGGCACGGGCACGAACGCGGCGGGGGCCGCGGCGGGGTCCGCGGCCGGGCGCGCGGCGCGGCCAGCGACGGGCGCGAGCACGACGGGTTGCACCACGGGCTGGGCGACGGGCTGGACGACGGGGCGCTCGGCGAGCGCCGCGGCGTCAGGCGACGTACTCATCGTCGGAGTCCCGGCGGATGGTGATCTGGCCGGTCTCCTCCAGCTTGCGGATGGCGGTCACGACGACGGCGCGGGCCTCCTCGACCTGCGACATGCGCACCTGGCCGAGCAGCTCGATCTCCTCGAGGAGGTTCTCGCGGGCGCGCTCGGAGACGTTGCCGAGGATCTTGTCGCGCACCTCGGTGCGCACGCCCTTGAGCGCCAGGGCCAGGTCGGCGGCCTGCACCTCGCGCAGCACCAGCTGCAGCGCGCGGTCCTCGAGCCCGAGGATGTCCTCGAAGGTGAACATCTGGCTGCGCACCAGCTCGGCGAGGGCGGCGTCGCGCTTGGCGAGCTCCTCCAGCAGGTGCTTCTCCGTGCCGGGGTCGGCCCGGTTGATGATCTCCACGAGGGGCTGGACGCCCCCGACGACGGAGACGGCCTGCGGCGTCAGCACCGTCGAGGCCTTGCGCGAGATGGTCTCGGCCACCACGGAGATCACGTCCGGGCTGGTGCGCTCCATGGTGGCGATGCGGTGCGCGACCTCCGCCTGCAGGTCCGAGGGCAGGCCCGCCAGCGCCCCGGAGGCCTGCTCCGGGCGCAGGTGCGCCAGCACGAGCGCGACGGTCTGCGGGTGCTCGCCGTTGACGAAGGAGACGATCTGGCGGGCGTCGGCCTCCTGGAGGAAGTCGAACGGCTGCCCCTGCTGGGAGGAGGCGACCCGGTCGAGCATGCTCGAGGCCTTCTCCCGACCCAGGGAGGACTCCAGCAGCGCGCGGGCGAAGCCCATGCCGCCGGAGCCGGCCGGCCCGGAGCCGGTCAGCTGCCCGTAGAACTCCAGCAGGACGGCGTCCGCGAGCTCGGGCTTGAGCTCCCCGAGCTTGACGATCTCGGAGGTCAGCTCCTCGATCTCGTGCTCCTCCATCGCCGCGAGCACCTTGGCGGAGCGCTCGCGGCCCATCTGGATGAGCATGACGGCGGCCTTCTGCGGGCCCGTGAGCGCGGCGGCGCTGGCGGGCGTCGGGGTGGCGGTCGGCATCAGAGCCTCCTCACTTCTTCTCCGCGAGCCAGCCGCGCAGCAGGTCGGCCACCTCGGCCGGCTGCTGGTCGACGAGCTCGGCGAACTCTTCGCGCCGCAGCGCGATGTCGTCCGGGCCGGCGGGGGTGAGCATGGGCGCGCGCGGGCCCTCGATCGCCTCGGGCGCGGGGGCGGGGTCGTAGAGGACGTCGAGCTCGCCGAGGTCGATCACCTCGCGCTTGCGCTTCTTGGCCGCGCGGCGGGCCAGGAGCAGGACGACCGCGAGCACGATGAGCAGCAGCAGGCCGCCCGCGCCGTAGGCGATGAGGCGCTGGGTGCGCTCGGCCGCCTCGGCGGCCGCGGCGGCGGCCAGGTCGGCGGCCGCCTGGTCGGCGGCGGTGGTGTCGAAGGGCGCCTGGGTGACGGAGACGACGTCCCCGCGGGCGGCGTCCACGCCTGCCGCGGCGTTGACCATGTCGGTCAGCTGCGCGATGCCGGTGCCGGCGGCCGCCTGCGCGTCCACGACGACGGCCACGGACTGGCGCCGCACCGAGCCGGGGGCGGCGGTGGTCTGCTCGGTGACCTTGTTGACCGCGTTGTTGCGGGTGACGGACTCCTTGGTGTACCCGCTGCCACCCTCGGCGTCGACCTCGGCGAGCTCGGTGGCGTCCATCCCGAGGACGCCGTTGTCGCCGAGCGCGCCGCCGACGCCCGCGCCGTCGCCGACGTAGGACTCGGTGGTGCTGCTCTCCGACAGCGGCGGGACGCCGTCCTCGGAGGTGAAGGTCTCGGTCGTGCGCTGGGTCTGGTCGTAGTCCAGGTCGGCGGTCACGGTGGCGACCGCCTTGCCCGGGCCGAGCACCTTCTCGAGCATCGCCTGCACGGCGGCCTCGGTGCGCTTCTCGTACTCGGTGGTCTGCTGGTCGCGCACGCCGCCGCCGACGCCGGCGGCGGACTCCCCGGCCGCGGACAGCAGCGCGCCGTCCGCCCCGACGACCGTGACGCCGTCCGGCTCCATGCCGTCGACGCTGGAGGCGACCAGGTGCACGATCGACTGCACCTGGTCCACGGACAGGTCGCGGCCGCCGGCGGTGTCGACGAGCACGGAGGCGGTGGGCGCGGCGGCCTCGTCGAGGAAGACGCTCTCCTCGGGGATGGCCAGGTGCACCACGGCCGTGCGCACGCCGTCGATCGACTGCACGGTGGTGGCCAGCTCGCCCTCCAGGGCGCGCTGGTAGGTCACCTGCTGCTGGAACTGCGAGGCGGTCACGCCCTGCTCGTCCAGGAGGGCGTAGCCGGTGTCGGACGCCGCGGGCAGCCCGGCCGCCGACGCCTTCAGGCGCTGGTCGTTGACCTCCTCGCGCGGCACCAGGATCGTGCTGCCGCCGTCCTCGAGCTCGTACAGGACGCCCTCGGCGTCCAGCTGCTCGGTGATCGCGGCGGCGTCCTCGCCCGCGAGGTTGTGGAACAGCGGGGCGTAGGTGGGCGCGGTGGCCCAGCGGGTGAAGGCCACGCCGCCGAGCACGAGCAGGGCGACGCCGAGGACGGCGATCACGCGCTGCGCCGGGGTGAAGGCGCTCAGGCCCCTGCCCGCCTCCTGGAGGCGACCTCTGATCGCGCGCTGCATCAGACCTGCATCCTCATGATCTCGGAGAAGGCGTCGAGGGCCTTGTTGCGGACGGCGACGGTCACCTCGGTGGCGACCTTCGCCTGGGTGGCGGCGATGGTGTAGTCGTGGACGTCGGTCAGGTCACCGGTGGCCGCGGCCACCGCGAGGCGAGCGGACTCGCTCTGCAGCGCCTGGACCTGGTCCAGGCTGGTGGCCAGGGTGGCAGCGAAGCCGCCCGATCCGGCCGGCGACACGCTGCCGGCCGCCGAGGTTCCCGCGACCCCGGCGACGGGCGAGGCCGCGCCGAGCGCCTGGGCGGCCCCCGCGCCCCCGACGGCGCCGACGGCGCCGAGGGCCTCGATCGGCGGGCTCACGCGCCGCGGCCGATCTGCAGGGCGGCCTCGTAGGAGCCGCGGGCGCGGTCGACGACGGCGGCGTTGGCCTGGTAGGCGCGCTGGGAGATGATCAGCTGGCCCATCTGGCTGGCCAGGTCGATGTCCGGGTAGCGGACGTAGCCCTCCTCGTCGGCGAGGGGGTTGGTCGGCTCGTACACCAGGCGACCCTCGGCGCTGCCGAACGCGACGCCGGCGATGCGCACGCCGCCGGTGTCGCCGGAGTAGTCGCTGCCGTACTCCTCCGCCTCCGCCACGACGTAGCGCTGGCGGAACGCCTCACCGTCGGTGCGGGTGGCGGTGTTCATGTTCGCGAGGTTGTCGCTGACCGCGTCCATCCACTTGCGGGCCACGGTCATGCCGGACCCGGCGACGCCGATCGCTCCGAAGATCGCCATCAGCTCGTCCTCAGCGCCGTGGTGATGGACGTCAGCTTGCCGTCCATCGCCTGCGTCATCAGCTGGTAGCGCAGCTGCGTGTCGATGTTGCTCAGCGTCTCGGCGTCCAGGTTGACGTTGTTGCCGTCCTCGCGCGTCGGCGCGACGGAGCGCGAGAGCGTCGCGGCGGCGGAGCCGCTGCCGGAGGAGACGGCCGAGCGCAGGGCGTCCTCGAAGTCCACCCGGGCGGCCAGGTAGTGCGGCGTGTTGATGTTCGCGATGTTGTCGGCGGTCGCGCGCTGGCGGGCGGCGAGGCCGTCCAGGGCGCTGCGCAGCGCGACGGCACTGACGGAGTCGAACACGGCGGGGCCTCCACGAGATGGGGTGCGTCTTCGTGCGGGGCGGCCGTGTCCGTGGCCTGTCGTGCGGTGAGCGGTCCATCGCTCACGAGGGGTATCGGCGCGCCGGCCGTTTCCTTGAGCCCGCGGTCCACCCGATCGGCGGTGCTCCGCCCGGGCGGGTCCCCCGCGCGTCCGCGCTGTTGTGCGCCCAAGAGCGGTCCGGGCAGCCCCTGAAGCGCAATCGGGCGCACAACAGCGCGGGAGGAGCGCGGGAGGAGCGCGGGAGGAGGGGAGCGCGCCGCAGCGGTCAGGCGCGGTCGGCTAGACGGCGGTGTCGATGTAGACCGGCGAGGCGGCGGGGCGCTGCGCGGCCGAGGCGGTCACGCGGCGGTGCTGGCGGTTGCCGCTCATCGCGGCGGTCAGCCCCAGGGCCACCTGGTGGTGGCGGGCGAGGATCGCGCGGGCGCGGTCGGCCTCGCCGACCGGCAGCGGGCCCAGCCCCGTCGGGGGCCGCCAGGGCGCCGGCGGGTCGAGGGCGGCGTCCCCGCTGGCGTGCAGGCGGGCCAGCATCGCCTCGGTCTCGTCGAGGTCGAGCTCCGCGGCCGTCAGGGCGTCGTGCCAGGACCTCGCCCAGCCGCCGTCGTCGCCCGGCCGCGGGCTCACGCCAGCACCTGGACGCCGTCGCGCGCGGGGCCCGGGGTGCCGCCGCCGGAGACCACCTCGCGCCACGCGTCGCGCAGCGGCTCGACGAGGGCGCGGCAGGCCGCGGTGCGGTCGGCGTCACGGGTGACGTTGGCCTGCACGAGCTCGGTGCCCAGCCATGCGTAGAGGGACGCCAGGCCGGGGCCGCCGTCCCAGGCGTCGACGTCGAGGGCGTCGGACAGGGCGGTGACGATGTCCTGGGCGTGCTGGAGCTGGGCGTTGGCCGCGGCGAGGTCGACGCCGCGCTGGGCGTGCTCGGCTCGCTGGAGGTCGAGGACCAGGCGGTCGTAGAGCATGACCAGCAGGGCCTGCGGCGTCGCCGTGGTCATGGCGGTCGCGGCGAAGCGTGCGCGCTGGGCGGCGATGGCGGACATCGGTGCTCCTCGGTCGGACCGCTCGTGCGGCGTCAGGACGAGTACGTCGGGAGGCCGGCGAGCGCTCCGGCGAGCCAGCTGGACTGGGACTGGTTCTTCTGCAAGGCCACCTCCAGGGCGGCGTAGGTGCGCTCGAGGGAGGCGCGGCGCAGCTCCAGGCGGGTGTCCCACGCCTCGATCCGGGTCGTGAGGTCGCGGGCGGTGGACTGGCCGCTCGTGACGGCCAGCGAGATCGTCCCGGTGGTGCTGTCGCTCGCGCGCCTCGCCACGCCGGCCAGCGCGGAGCTGAACGCGGTGGTCAGGGCCTTCGCCCTGTCCGGCTCCTTCGCGGCGTACGCGCTGAAGGCCGCCTCGTCGAAGGTCACGGTGCCCTGGCGAGTGAGCTCGATGCCGACGTCCTTCAGCGTGGCGCCCGGCACGGCCGTGGAGACCGCGCTCACCAGCTGCTGCTGGAGCCCCCGCAGCAGGCTGTTGCCGGCGAGGAGGCCGGGGTCGTCGACCGAGGAGCGGGTCTGGTCGGCGATCTCGCTGAGCACCACGCCGAGGGAGGCGACCATGCCGCCGACCCGCTTGGCGACGGCCGCGGTGTCCGGGGCGGCCGTGACGGTGACGGGCGCGTCCTCGACCTTGCTGATGGTCACCGAGACGCCGGCCATGAGGTCGGGGAAGGTGTTGGTGGCGCTCCTGACGAAGGTGCCGGCGCCGAGGTCGAGGGCGGCGTCGCGCGGCGGCGTCAGCTGCGCCGCCAGCGCGGGCGGCTGGGCGCCGCCGAAGGAGAAGTCGCCCTGCTCGCCGCTCGTCGCGGAGGTGACGAGGAGTCGCTGCGCACCGCTCGCGTCCTGGATGGTCGTCGCGACGACGCCCGCGCCGGCGGCGTTGATGGCCTTGGCGAGGTCGGCCGGCGCGCCGCTGGTGGCGACGACGTCGACGGGCGTGGCGCCGGGCTTCGCGCTCGTGATGGTGAACCGCTGCTCGCCCTGCGGGGCGTCGGCGGCGAGGACGGGGGCCGTGGTGTAGCTCGCCTTCGAGGCGGTCTGCACGACGGTGAAGGTCAGGGAGCCGGAGCCCGTGGCGTTCGAGGTCGAGACGGCGACGGAGCTGGAGCTCGACGTCGCGCCCACCTTCGTCCACGCCTGCGGGTCCGCGAGAGCGGCCGCGCCGGTCAGCAGCGAGGCGGCGCGGGCGTTGAGGCCCTGGAGGGCGGAGACGACCTCGTTCTGCTGCGTCAGCTTCTGCTTCAGCAGCGTCTGGGAGTTGCGCTCGACGCTGATCAGCTGGTTGATGATCGTCTCGGTGTCGAGACCGCTGGCGATCCCCCCGATGGACATGCCCGCCATCCGAGCCTCCTCGTGATCGGTGCCGGTCGGCAAGTGCGAGAAGCCCCCGCGAGGAGGGCGCGGAACCGCCCGGCGGGGGAGGGGGCTCCCCCGCCGGGCGGGTCGGATCAGCGCAGGAGGGACAGCACGCCCTGCGGGATCTGGTTGGCCTGGGCCAGCATCGAGGTGCCGGCCTGGGACAGGATCTGCGCGCGGGTGAACTTGGACATCTCAGCAGCCATGTCCGTGTCGCGGATCCGGCTCTCCGACGCGGAGAGGTTCTCCACCGCGACGTTGAGGTTCTTGATGGTGTGCTCGAAGCGGTTCTGCTTCGCACCCAGGTCGGCCCGCACCGTCGAGACCGTCTTGATGGCGGCGTCGATCGCGGTGATCGCCTGGTCGGCGCCGCTCGGGGCGGTGCCGGCCGCGGCGGTCGTGACGTCCACGGTGTTCACCCCGAGGCCGACGGCGCCCAGGCCGGTGCCGGCGGTCCCGTTGTTGACGGTGACGGTGATGACCTCACCGACGTTGGCGCCCACCTGGAACTTGCCGGCGTAGCTGCCGTCGAGCAGCTTGGTGCCGTTGTACTGGGTGGTGTCGGCGATCCGGGTCAGCTCGCTCTTGAGCTCGCCGATCTCGGACTGGATGTTCTTCTTGGCGTCCGTGTTGAGGCCGCCGTCGTTCGCCGCCTGCACGGACAGGGTGCGCATGCGCTGCAGGATCGCGTGGGACTCGGTCAGCGCGCCCTCGGCGGTCTGGACGACGGAGACGCCGTCCTGAGCGTTGCGGGAGGCCTGCTTGAGCCCGCCGACCTGCGCGCGCAGGCCCTCGGAGATGGCCAGACCAGCCGCGTCGTCCGCAGCGCGGTTGATCCGGAAGCCGCTGGACAGCTTCTCCAGGGACTTGGAGAGGTCGCCCTGCGTGACCGAGAGGTTCCGGTACGCGTTGAACGCGGCGATGTTCTGGTTGATCGACAGAGCCATGGTCGTTCCTCCGTGAGGTGGGTGGTGCTGATGCCCGTCCGTGGGCCATCACGAGGTCCATCGGTGCCTGCCGCCAGGGCTTGAGGGTTTTCCGCCGCGGGTTCGGCCGATCGGGGCGCCTCAAGCCCGGCGCTGCTCCGTCCGAGGTACAGGGAGCCCGTTCCGCGCTCCTGTGAGGACCCCCATGGCCCAGAGCACCGTCGTCGTGACGGACACGTCCAGCCCCCGCGCCCTCCAGCAGACGCTCGGGTTCGTCGTCCGCACGGTGCCGGGCACCACGGAGGTGGTCGTCGTCTCCCCGCGCTCGCTGAAGCTGGACGGCGCGCTCGCGCGCCGCGTGCGAAGGGTGCGCGTGCGCGGGCGCAGCGAGGTCCAGGACGCGGCGCTGGCCGAGGTCCGCACCGACCGGCTCACCGCCGTGCTGGGCGCGGGCTGCCACCTCTCCCCCACCTGGTGGGCCGACGCGGAGGACGCCGCGCACGGCCGCCCCACCGCCGTGACGGACCTCGGCGAGGGCGCCGCCCGCGTGCTCGTCCACCCCGTGGGCGTCATCCCGACCGCACGCCGCCCGGTCCCCGTCTCCGCGTCCCTCATCGTCAAGGACGAGGAGGAGGTGATCGGCGAGTGCCTGGCGGCGCTCGCGCGGTTCGTGGACGAGGTCGTCGTCTACGACACCGGCAGCACCGACGCCACGGTCGCGCTGGCGCGGGCCGCGGGCGCGCGGGTGGTCGAGGGGCACTGGGACGACGACTTCGGCGCCGCCCGCAACCGCTCCCTGGCCCACTGCACCCACGACTGGGTGCTGTGCGTCGACGCCGACGAGGTCGTCACGGGGGACCCGGCGGCGCTGCGCGCCCTGCTCGCCCGCACCAGCGCGAACGTCGTCAGGGCCGTCGTGGTCTCCACCGCCCACAGGGGCACCGCGGTCGGCGCGGAGACCGTCTCCAGCCGGGTGTACCGGCGCTCGGAGGTGATGTGGTCGGGGTCGCTGCACGAGCAGCTGGTCGCCCGGCCCGGGCACCGCCTCGTCCTCGCTCCCGAGCAGGCGCCCGTCCGCCTCCTGCACTCCGGGTACCAGGTCACGACCATGCACGAGCGCGGCAAGGCGGAGCGCAACCTGAGGATCGCCCGTGCCGCCGCGGAGGCGCTGGCACCGGGGGACCCCCGCGCGGCGGACGTGTGGGGCGACTGCGGGCGGTCCCTGGTGCAGGCCGGGATGCTCGACGAGGCCGTCGACGCCTTCGAGAACGTGCTCCAGCTCGGCGCGGGGCCCCACACCTCGGTCATCGCCGGCAGGTCCGCCGTCCTCACCCTCCTGCAGCTGCAGCGGTACGACGACGCGGAGCGGTGGATCGCCGCCCTGGAGGGGGCGGAGTCCTCGGGAGCCCTCGCCCTGTGGCGCGCCCGCGTCGCCCTCGGCCGCGGCGACCTGCCCGGCGCCCGCAGCGCCCTGCGCGACGCCGTGAGCGGGACGGACCCGTGGGGGGTGCGCTTCGACCCGGCGACGGCGACCACGACCGCGGTCCTCATCGACGTCGAGGCCGGTGACCACGAGGCGGCCGAGCGCACGCTGCGCCACCAGATCGCCACGGCACCCGACCACGTCCACCTCCGCCTGCTGGTGCAGCACGCGAGCGAGACGGGCCGGCCCCTGGCGGGCTACCTGGCCGGCTGCCCGGCGTCCCTGGTCGAGCGCTCCCTGCGGGAGGCCGTCCTCATGGACGGCGACACCGCGGACCGCTGGCTGACCGCCCTGCACGAGACCCGCCCCGCGGACCTCGGCCCGATCGTCGCCGGCTGCGTCGTGGCCGCACGGCACACGCTCGAGGCGCGCCTGCGGTGGAGCGTCGTCGCGCGCGAGGCCGGCATCACCGACCCCTGCCCGCTGCGCCTGCACGCCACGGACGAGCAGGCGCCCCCCGCCTCGCGCTGCCTCGCCTGGGCCGTCCTCGCCGACGCCTGCGGGGAGGAGGACGCACGGGCCGAGTGGCTCGCCCTGCTGCCCGCCGTCCCCGACGACGAGCTCCCGCTCCTGGGTGCGCTCCTGGAGGAGCTGGCACCGGGGCTGCTCGTCGCGACCTGAGAGCCCTAGCGTGGCCGGGATGACCAGCAGCGCCCGCATCGCCGCGACGGCGGACGTCGACGACCGCGCCACCATCGGCGACGGGGCCGTCGTCTGGCACCTCGCCCAGGTCCGCGAGGACGCCGTCGTCGGCCCCGAGTGCACCATCGGCCGCGGCGCCTACATCGGTGCGGGGGTCCGCCTCGGCGCTCGGGTGAAGGTGCAGAACCTGGCCCAGGTGTACGAGCCGGCCGTCGTCGAGGACGGCGTCTTCGTCGGTCCGGCCGCGGTGCTCACCAACGACGTCCGCCCTCGCGCGATCACCCCGGGCGGAGCGCTGAAGGGCGCCGCGGACTGGGACCCGGTGGGTGTCGCCGTCCGCACCGGGGCCTCGATCGGCGCCCGGGCGGTGTGCGTGGCACCGGTCACCGTGGGGCGCTGGGCCATGGTGGCCGCGGGTGCCGTGGTGACCCGCGACGTCCCCGACCACGCGCTCGTGGTCGGGGTGCCCGCACGCCAGGTCGGGTGGGTGGGCCGCTCCGGGTCCTCCCTCGCCGCCGACGGCGAGCACTGGGTGTGCCCGCGCACCGGGGAGCGGTACGAGCTCGGCGAAAACGGCCTGCGGCCGCTCGCCGCTGGCTAGCGTGTCCGGGGTGCAGCGCCCCCTGACCGTGGCCGCGCCGCAGGTCGGCCCGGAGGAGGAGCGGGCCGTCCTGCGGGTCCTCCGCAGCGGGTCCCTCGCCCAGGGTCCCGAGGTCGCCGCCTTCGAGGAGGACTTCTCCCGGGCGCTCGTCCCGGGCCGGACCTGCGTCGCGGTCAGCTCCGGCACCGCCGGCCTGCACCTCGGGCTGCTCGCCGCCGGCGTGGGCCCGGGCGACGAGGTCGTCGTCCCGTCCTTCTCCTTCGCCGCGACGGCGAACGCCGTCGCCCTGACCGGCGCGACGCCCGTCTTCGCCGACATCGACCCGTCCACCTCCTGCCTGGACCCGGCCGCGGTGGACGCCGTGATCACGACGCGCACCGCGGCGATCATGCCCGTGCACCTGTACGGCCACCCGGCGGACATGACGGCGCTGTGCGCGCTGGCCGCCCGGCGCGGCCTCGCGCTGTTCGAGGACGCGGCGCAGGCCCACGGAGCGGCGTGGCAGGAGCGCCCGGTCGGCACCTTCGGCCGGATCGCGGTGTTCAGCCTCTACCCCACGAAGAACATGACCTCCGGCGAGGGCGGCGTGGTCTGCGTCGAGGACGCCGACCTGGCGCGCGCCGTCCGGCTGCTGCGCAACCAGGGCATGGAGCGCCAGTACGCCAACGAGGTCGTCGGCTTCAACGCGCGGATGACGGACCTGCACGCGGCCCTGGGACGGGTGCAGCTGCGCCGCCTGCCGGGCTTCACCGCAGCGCGCAGGTCGGTGGCGCGCGCCCTCACCGAACGGCTCGCCGGCACCTGCGGCCTGACCACCCCGGCGGTGCACCCGTCGGCGGAGCCGGTGTGGCACCAGTACACCGTCCGCGTGGCGGAGGACCGCGACGGCGTGGCCCGAGCGCTGCGCGAGGAGCACGGCATCGGCACGGGCGTGTACTACCCGACCCCGATCCACCGCCTGCCGGCCTACGACCTGGAGCTGGACCTGCCGCAGACGCTGCGGGCCTCCCGGGAGGTCCTCTCCCTCCCCGTGCACCCGGGGATCAGCGCGGGGGACGCCGACCGGATCGCGGACGCCCTGGTGAGCGTGCTGGGGGCGGGGCGGTGAGCGCGCTGCGGGCCGGCGTCGTCGGGCTGGGCTCCATCGGCCGCCACCACGTGCGGGTGCTGCGCTCGCTGCCCGGCGTCGAGCTGGTCGCCGTCGCCGACGCCGGCGGCGACCCCTCCGGCGTCGCCCAGGGCCTGCCGGTGCTGCCCGACGTCGACGCCCTGTGCGCGACCGGCGTCGACCTCGCGGTGGTCGCCGTCCCCACGGCGCACCACGAGCCCGTGGCGCTCGCGCTCGCGCGCGCCGGCGTGCACGCGCTGGTGGAGAAGCCCCTGGCCCCGGACGTCGAGAGCGCCCAGCGCATCGCCCGGGCCTTCAGCGCCCGCGGCCTCGTCGGCGCGGTGGGACACCTGGAGCGCTACAACCCCGCGCTCCTGGCGCTGCGCGCCCGGCTCGACGACGGCCACCTCGGCGCCCTGCACCAGATCTCCACCCGCCGGCAGGGCCCCTTCCCGGGACGGATCTCGGACGTCGGGGTGGTGATGGACCTGGCGACCCACGACATCGACCTGACCGGCTGGGTGGCGGGGAGCGCCTTCCGCAGCGTCTCCGCCCGCACGGCGCACCGCAGCGGCCGCGAGCACGAGGACGTGGTCCTGGCCGTGGGGGACCTCGCGGACGGGACGATCACGAGCCACGTCGTCGACTGGCTCTCGCCGGTCAAGGAGCGCACGACGTACGTGCTCGGCGAGCGCGGGGCGCTCCTCGCGAACACCCTGACCGGCGACCTGACCTTCCACGCCAACGGGTCCGTCGAAGCCACGTGGGACGCCGTCGCCACGTTCCGCGGGGTCAGCGAGGGGGACGTCGTCCGCTTCGCGATCCCCAAGCCGGAGCCCCTGGTCAGCGAGCTGTCCGCGTTCTGCGCGGCGGTGGCCGGACGCCCGGGCGCCCACGGGGTCGTGACCATGGACGAGGGGGTGAGGACGGTCCGCGTCGCCGCGGCCGTGCTGGAGGCGGCGGCCACCGGGCAGAGCGTGCGGCTGCCCCCGACCGAGGACCTCGCGCGAGCGCGGGGTCCGGTCCCGGGGCCGTGGCCGCTGCGTCCGCGCCGCTCGCCGTCGCTGCCCCGCGGGTGAGCGGCCGCGGCGCCGCGGACGGGACGCCGGGTGCACGACAGCCCTCCCGCTGCAGCAGCGGGAGGGCTGTCGTTCCCGGACGGCAGGGACCGCCTGCCGCCCGGGTCAGGCCGTGACGGCCTGGGGGAAGCGCCGTCGCTGGGCGGCGCTGGTCTGCGGGGCAGCGGGTGCGGTGGCAGCGGGTGCGGTGGCAGCCGGCGTGGCAGCCGGCGTGGCAGCCGGCGCGGCGGCCGGAGCCTCGGCCGCCGGGCGCGCCGCGGCCTGTGCGGCCACGGCCGCGTAGTAGGCCTGACGGCGCCGGGCGACCGCGCCGTCCGGGCGCTCGGGCCGCGCGAGCAGCTCGGGGGCCAGGGAGGCGTTCATGCCGTCGCGCAGCAGCCCCAGCGCCTCGGCGCGCAGCTGGCTGACGCGCGACTCGGTCACGCCCAGCTCGGCGGCGATCTCGGTGGCCGGCCGGTCGTGCAGGAACAGGCCCTCGACGACGGCGCGCAGCCGCTCGGGCAGCGTGGTCACCGCCGCGTGCAGGTAGCGCACCTGCTCCTTCTGCAGCAGCTGCTCCTCCGGGCCGGGCCCGTTCTGCGGCAGGACGTCGGACAGCGTGCCGTCGTGGGCGTCGAGGCTGAGCAGGCTGCGCTCGGACTCCGCGCGCACCGCGTCGACGTCCCCGGGCGAGCAGCCCATCGCCGCCGCCAGCTCGTCGCGGGTCGGGCGCCGCCCGAGGCGGGTGGTCAGCGCCTCCTCGGCGCCCGCGAGGGCCCGGGCGCGGGTGCGGGTGCCGCGCGGCGCCCAGTCCATGGCGCGCAGCTCGTCCAGCAGGGCCCCGCGCACGCGCAGCGACGCGTAGCGCGCGAACGGCACGTTCGTCGCCTCGTCGTAGCTGGTGGCGGCCGCCGCGAGCGCCGCGAGGCCGGCGGAGACCAGCTCGTCGCGCTGCACGTGGCCGGGCAGGCGGGCCATCGTCTCGCTCACCTGGTAGCCGACGATCGGCAGGTGGGTGCGGACGAGGTCCTCCACGCCGGCGCGGTCGCGCGCGGGGCGGGGGAGGGACGTCGGGGCGGACGTCGAGGCGGACGTCGAGGCGGACGTCGGGGCGGGCGTCGCGGTGGGCACGCAGGAGGTGTCGGCGCGGGGGCCGCCGTCCTTGAGCCGGACGAGCGGCGCGCGCTCGCCCGGACGCGCGGTTCCCGGCCGCCCGACGCCGGACGGCGCCGCGGAACCGCTCAACCGGAGCACCCGCGTGCCGATGGAGACCCCGAGGACGACTGCGTCCGAGGTGTGCACGACGGAGCGAGGGGGTGGGCATGGGGGTCGCCGAGGTCTCCAACGTGCTCTGGCGCGAGCGCGAGCAGCTGGAGCTGCTGCTGTTCAAGCTGGACGAGGAGCAGATGGTGCTGGCCAGCGGCCGCACGCGGTGGCTGGCCCACGCCACCCGCGAGGTCGAGGTCGTCCTCGCCCAGCTGCGCGAGAGCGAGCTGCTGCGCGCCGTCGAGGTCGACGCCTGCGCCGGCGCCCTCGGCCTGCCGCCCGGCCCCAGCCTGCAGGCGCTGGCCGAGGCCTCCCCCGAGCCGTGGCGCGAGCTGCTGCTCTCCCACCGCGACGCCCTCGTGGAGCTGACCCACGAGATCTCCGCCGTCGCCGACGCCAACCGCGACGTCCTGGCCGTGGCGCAGCGCGCCACGCACGAGACGCTGCTCAGCCTGGGCGGCGGCGTGCAGACCTACGCCCCCGGCGGCCGGACGACGTCCGCCGCCCCCGCCCGCCTCGTCGACCGAGCCCTCTGAGGACCCCGAGCCATGAGCAGCTTCGGCAGCATCTCCACCGCCCTGACGGCCCTGCAGGCGCACCGCCGCGCCCTGGACGTCACGGGCAACAACATCGCCAACGCCAACACCGCCGGCTACACCCGCCAGCGCGCCGAGCTGACCTCCCGGGTCGCGCCCGGCGTGCAGTCCCTGCACGCGGCGTCCCGGCTGACCGGCAACGGCGTCGAGGTCACCGGCACCTCCCGCCTCGGCGACGCCTTCCTGGACGCGCGGGTGCGCAGCCAGACGTCGCTGTCCGCGGAGCTGACCGGCCGCGCGCAGACGCTCGCGGCCGTCGAGGACCTGATGGCCGAGCCCGGCGAGCAGGGGCTGGGCGCGCAGCTGCAGAAGATGTGGGCCGCGTGGTCGGACGTCGCCGCCCACCCCGAGCAGGACTCCGCGCGCCGCGTCGTCCTGCAGACCTCCCAGGCCGTCGTCGACCGGATCCGCTCCGGGCACGCGGCGGTGGCCTCGCTGTGGGGCCAGCAGCGCGACCAGGCCGGTGCGACGGTCACCGAGGTCAACGAGACGGCAGCCTCGGTCGCGGACCTGAACGAGCAGGTCCGCGCGGCCGTGACCAACGGCGGCTCCGCGAACGAGCTGATGGACCAGCGCGACCAGCTGGTCACCCGCCTCGTCGAGCTGACGGGCGCCTCCGTGCTGGCGGGCCGGGACGGCGTCGTCGACGTCTACCTCGGCGGCTCGGCGCTGGTGCGCGGGACGACGGCGGACGCCGTCGTCCTGACCGCGCCGACCCAGATGAGCGGCGTCGACGCCTCCGCCACCCCGCCGGCGGTCGCCGGCTTCGCGTGGGCGAGCGGTGGCGCGGCCACGGTCAGCGGCGGCTCCCTGAAGGCGAGCGTCGACGCCCTCAACACCGTGCTGCCCGGCGCGGCGGGCGAGTACGACCGGGTCGCGCGGGCGCTGGCCGGCCGGGTGAACGCGGTGCACGAGCAGGGCCGGGGCCCGAACGACCCCGACGCGCCGGCCCTGCGCCCGTTCCTCTCGCCCTCGCCGAGCACCGCGGTGACCGCCGAGAACCTGCGGCTGGCCGTGACGTCGCCGGGCGAGCTCGCCGCGGCCGTGCCCGGCCAGGGCGCCCAGGACGGCAAGAACGCCGCCGCCATCGCCCGGGTCGGCGTCGCGCTCGACGGGCCGGACGCCGTCTGGCGCGCCAGCGTCGTCGCCACCGGCGTGGACGTGCAGGCCGCGCAGCGGCGGGCCGACGTCGCGCAGCAGTCCATGGCGGCCGCGGTCGGCGACCAGGTCTCCGCCGCCGGGGTCTCCCTCGACGAGGAGACGGCCAACCTGCTCGTCATCCAGCGCGCCTACGAGGGCGCCGCGCGGGTGCTCACCGCCGTCGACCAGGCGCTGGACACCCTGATCAACCGCACCGGTCTCGTCGGGAGGTAGTGAGCCGTGACCCGCATCACGCACCGCACGGTCCAGGACAGCACCATGGCCAACCTGCAGCGCAACCTCGCGGCGATGAGCGGCCTGCAGGAGCAGCTGTCCACGGGCAAGAAGATCAACCGGGCGTCCGACGACCCCACCGGCGCCGTCAGCGTGCTGCAGGTGCGCTCGGACCTGCGGACCTCGGAGCAGTACTCCCGCGCCGCGGACGACGGCGTCGGGTGGCTGGGCACGATCGACGGCGCCCTGCAGAACACCTCCTCCCGGCTGCAGCGCGCCCAGGAGCTGACGCTGCGGGCCCTGAACTCCGGCGCCATGGGCGAGAGCAGCCGCACGGCGATCGCCGCGGAGGTGCGCGGCATCAAGGACGACCTGCTGGGACAGGCGAACACCAAGTACCTCGGCCGGTCGGTCTTCGCCGGCACCAGCGGTGACGCCCGCGCCTTCGCCACGGCACCGCCGTACGCGTACGCCGACACCGGCGCAGGCAGCGACGCGCCCGTGGGCACCGGCGGCACCGTCGAGCGCCGCGTCGCCGCCGAGGCCGTCGTGCAGGTCGACTCCGACGGGCGGGCCGTCTTCGGCCAGGGGGACGGCTCGGTCTTCACGCTCCTGGACGACATCGCCGACGCCGTCGTGCAGAAGCCGGGCAGCCTGCCGCTGGCGGACCTGCTCGGGAAGCTGCAGGGGCGCATGACCGCCGTCACGGACGAGGTGTCGAGCGTCGGGGCTCGCTATGGTCGGGTGCAGGGCGCCAAGCAGGCGGCGGACGACGCCGTGCTGAAGCTGCAGACGTCCCTGGCCGACGTGGAGTCGATCGACCTGCCCAAGACCATCGTCAACCTGCAGATGCAGGAGGTCGCCTACAAGGCGGCCCTCGGCGCCACCGCGAAGGTGCTGCAGCCCAGCCTCCTGGACTTCATCCGATGAGCACTCCTGCCGCCCCCGCCCCCGCCGCCGACCTGCCCGAGCTGAGCTTCGTGCTGCCGCTGCCGGGCTTCGAGCACCTGACCCGCTTCGCGCTCGTCCAGCTCGAGGAGGACAGCCCGCTGTTCTCCCTGCAGAGCCTCGAGGACGGCACCGTGAGCCTGCTCGTGCTCGCGCCCGGTGCCGTCTTCCCCGACTACTCCCCCGAGCTCGACGTGCCCAGCCAGGACGCGCTCGAGCTCACCCGCGCCGAGGACGCGCTGCTGCTCGTCGTCGTCCGCAGCGGGCGCTCGCTCGCGGACAGCACCGCGAACCTGCTCGCCCCGATCGTCGTCAACACCAGCAACCGCCGGGCCGGCCAGGTCGTGCTGACCGGCAGCGACCACCCGCTGCAGGCGCCGCTGGCCGCCTGAGACCCGCGCTCCGCAGGCCCCGTCCACCCCTGGTGGGCGGGGCCTGCGCCGTGCCGGGCCGCCGTGCCGGGCCGCCGGGCCGGGCCGGGCCGGGCCGTTGCGCGTACCCACGAGGAGCCGCGACACCTACCACGGGCCGCCCAGCGCGCCGTCCGGCGTCCTGGCGGACGGCTCTGCGTGGGTGTCGCGGCTCCTCGTGGGTATCGCGTTGCGCCTCGGACGCCGCTGGATCGGGCCTCCGGAGGGCCCCCGGCTCGGCGTCCCAGGCGCAACGCGGCACGGCAGCAGCAGAGCGTCGACCGACGACCCCGACCGGCCGGCGGCGCGCACGACCGCACCCCCCGCACCGGTCCGAGGGCGCCCGTGGGCGGGATCACGCCCACGGACGACGGGCACTGGGTGGCCCCGTGCCCGTAGGACGAGCACGGGGGCGCCCCGTGCTCATCAGGACCGGCGCGAGGACGCCGCACGCACAGCCACCGCACGCACAGCCACCGCACGCACAGCGAACGGCCCGCCTGCTCGCGATCGAGCAGGCGGGCCGCTGGGGCGCTCCGAGGGAGCGGGGGCTCAGGTCAGGCAGATGGACAGCTGCCCCTCGCCGTACCCCTTGACCGCGACGGTCCAGTCCGCGCGGCCGCCGAGGGCGGCCAGGTGGCCGGCCACGTCCGCGGGCAGCGCCTCCTCCGGCGCGGAGGTCGAGTACAGGCGCAGGTGCGGCGCGTCCCCGACGTTGAACAGCGCGGCCATCACGTTGAGCACCTCGCAGGCGTTGTCGCGCAGGTTGGGGAACAGCTCCCCGTCCTCGACGGCGGCCGCGGCGCCGCCGGGGGGCACGAGGCCGATGGCCGCACCGACGTAGGCGGCCAGCGGCAGGTCCATCGCGGCGATGGCGCGCATGCGCAGGTCGTCGCTCACGTAGACGCCGACGAGCGCGGGACCGGCGGTGATGCGCCTGCCGTCGCTGAAGGCGCAGTCCTTGCCCAGCAGGCCCTCGACCAGGTCGCGGACGTCCTTGGCGGGGGGCAGCTCGGTCACAGCAGTGGTCACGGTCAGCTCCTGGAGGGTGCGGTCAGCCGATGACGGGCGCGAGCGCCGCGTCGAAGGCCTCGGGGGTGAAGGGCTTGGCGATGAGGAACAGCGCGCCGGCCGCGGCGGCGGTCGAGCGCATCTCGTCGCTGCCCTCGGAGGTGACGAACCCGAACGGGACGTCGGAGCCGGAGGAGCGCAGCGCGCGCAGGCACTCGATGCCGGTCATCTCGGGCATGTTCCAGTCCGAGAGCACCAGGTCGGGCGCCTCGGAGCCGACCAGCTCCAGCGCCTCGCGGCCGTTCTCGGCCTCGACGACGTCGTGGCCGTCGTAGCCGGCCTGGCGCAGCGTGCGGATGACGATCTGCCGCATGACGCGGCTGTCGTCGGCGACGAGGATCTTCACAGCGACACCCCACTCTTCTTCGCGTCGTGCGGCTCCGCCCCGGTGGCGGGGTCCTGCACGTGGTCGATCACAGCGATGGACACCGGCTGGCCGCGCCACAGGGCGTCGACGCGGCAGACCGGTGCTCCGGCGGGCGGCACGGGGCCGACCTCCGGCAGGCTCAGGACGGACGGGCCGGGCAGCGTGCCCTTGATGCCCCCGCCGACGACGTTCGCCAGCTCCCCGAGGCCGTCCTCGACGTCCTCGGCCTCGACGACGGGCGGCAGCGGGGTGTGGCGCAGCAGCAGGCAGCGGGTGAGCTCCTCGGCGGTGCCGGCGCCCACGGTCAGCACGACGGTGCCGGACCAGGGGCCGGTGATGCCCACCCAGGCGCTGAGCGTCCGCTCCGGCAGGGGCACGCCGATCATCGCGAGCACCTCGTCCTCCCCGAGCAGGGCCTGCCACACCTCGTCGGTGATGGCGAGGACGACCTCGGGGTCGACGACGTCGTGGACCGGCGTGCTCATGCGGGCTCTCCAGCGGGAAGCAGGCCGAGCAGCGAGAGCTTCGTCTCGAGGGCGTCGGCGGTGAACGGCTTGATGAGGTACTCGTGCGCGCCGGCGGCCAGGGCCCGCACGATCTGGCCGTGCTCGGACTCGGTGGTGACCATCATCAGCGTCACCGAGCGCCACGCCGGGTTGGCGCGCACGGCCGAGACGAACTGCAGGCCGTCCATCACGGGCATGTTCCAGTCGACCGTCGCGAGGTCGGGCACGAACCCGCCGCCCAGGACGTCGAGGGCCTCGCGGCCGTCCCCGGCCTGGGCGACCTCGTAGCCGAGGCCCCCCAGGATCCCTCCGACGATGCGACGCATCGCGCGCGAGTCGTCGATCACCAGTGCACGCACGTCAGGCCCCCTTCAGCGGGCGGTAGGCGGAGCTGCGGCCGAGGACGACCCGCTCCCAGCTGTCGTCGACCCCGAGGGTCGTCTCGGCGGCTCCGAGGAAGAGCCAGCCGTCCGGTCGCATCACCTTGGCGACGCGCCGCAGGATCGCCTGCTTGGTGGGCAGGTCGAAGTAGATGAGCACGTTGCGCAGGTAGACCACGTCGAACGGCCCGAGGACCGCCAGCGGGGCCGCGAGGTTCGCCTGCGAGGCGGTGACCATCCGCCGGAGCGCGGGAGCGATCTCCCACTCGCTGCCGGCCCGGGTGAAGTGGCGCACGAGCATCGGGGCGGGCAGCCCGCGGTTGACCTCCAGCTGGCTGAAGCGGCCCGCCCGCGTGCGCTCGACCATCTGGCTCGACAGGTCGGTCGCGGTGATCTGCACGCGGGTGGCGGCGCTCGGCAGCGCGTCCTGCAGGAGCATCGCGATGGTGTAGGGCTCCTGGCCGGAGGAGCAGGCCGCGGACCAGATCCGCAGCCGCTCCGCGGGCCCGCGCGCGGCGACCAGGCTCGGCAGCACGGTGGAGGTCAGCGCCGTGAACGGGTCGCCGTCGCGGAACCAGGACGTCTCGTTGGTGGTCAGCGCCTCGACGATGCGCCGCATGGCGGCCGGGTCGGGGCGCGAGCGCACCTTCTCGACGAGCTCGGGGACGCCGGACAGGCCCATCTTCTGGGCCACCGGCAGCAGGCGGGCCTCGACGAGGTACTCCTTGCCGGGCTGGAGCACGATCGCGCTCTCGCGGTGCACCAGCTGGCGCACCCAGTCGAAGGTGGCGGCGTTCAGAGGCATCAGGCACCCACTCGCAGGCTCGGGACGGGCAGGTGGCGCTGGACGGCGGTGGCGACCTCGCCCAGGGGCAGCACCTCGTCGGCGAAGCCGGCCTGGGTGACGGCGCCGGGCATGCCCCACACGACGGAGGTGGCCTGGTCCTGCGCGAGGACCCGCCCGCCGGCGGCGCGCACCTGGCCGGCGCCGATGCGCCCGTCCGCGCCCATGCCGGTCAGGACGACGGCCAGGACGGCGCCGGCGTACGCCTGCACGACGGAGCGGAAGAGCACGTCGACGGCGGGCCGGCAGAAGTTCTCGGGCGCGCCCTGGTCGAGCGCGGTGCGCAGCACGCCGCCCGAGGAGCGCACGGTCAGGTGGTGGTCGCCGGGCGCGAGGTGCACGGTGCCGGGCTCCAGCGGGACGCCGGCCACGGCCTCCACGACGTCGAGCGCGCACAGGCGGTCCAGCCGCTGCGCGAACTGGCGCGTGAAGACGGGCGGCATGTGCTGGACGATGACCACCGGCACGGGCAGCGAGGCGGGCAGCGCGGGCAGCACCCTCGCCAGCGCCTCCGGGCCGCCGGTGGACGAGCCGATCGCCAGGACGGCGGGCTTCTTGCGCACCGCGGGCGCCGGGACGCTCGGGATGCGCACGGACGCGGTCCCGAGCCCGGCACCGAGCCCGGCACCGAGCCCGGTGCCGGCACCCGCGCCGGCGCGGGCCGCCGGGAGGCCGACGGGCCGGCCGGTCAGGGCCTTGATCTTCGGGACGAGCTGCTCGCGCACGCTGTCCATCGACTGCGCGACGCTGCCGACGTTGGCGGGCTTGGTCACGTAGTCGTCGGCGCCGGCCGACAGGGCGTCCAGCGTCGCGGACGCGCCCCGCTCGGTCAGGGTGCTGAACATGACCACCGGCGCCCGCACGCCCTTGGCGCGCAGCGCGCGCACGGCCGCGATGCCGTCCATCTCCGGCATCTCGATGTCCATGGTGATCAGCTCGGGCTTGAGCTGGTCGACCTTGGCGAGCGCGACCTTGCCGTTGACCGCCGTGCCCACGACCTCGATGCCGGGGTCCTCGGACAGGACGTCGGTCACGATGCGCCGAACGACGACGGAGTCGTCCACCACCATCACCCTGATCGGGTCCACTCGTCCCCCTACCGCTGCCGTGTCGCCGGCCGGTGGGCCGTCACGGGTCTATCGGCAGCGGGGGGAGCCGGGTTGAGCGACGTCCTCGCGCTCGCGGCGGGCGGTGCGGTGGGCGGTGGGGTGGGCGGTGGGGTGGGCGGTGCGTCAGCCGGGCAGCAGCAGGTCCTGCCCCGTCACGAGCGCCCACGGGCGGGTGAGGACGGCGGCCGAGGACGCGTCGAGCAGGTCCGCCAGCACGACGCCCTGCACGCAGCCGGCGAGCGCGTTCCACACCCCCTGGGCGCCGTCGGCGGCGTCGAAGCCCGCGTCGTCGAAGGCCGGGACGGCGAGCAGCTGGGCGGCGGCGGCCGCGCGCACCCGCCCGGACACGTGCGCGGCCCACGAGGCGTCGTGCATGGCCGCGGCCCACGGGCGCCGCTCGGCGCGCACGGCGTCCACGGCGGCGCGCCAGCGCCGGCGGCCCTCGGCCCCGGTGTCGCGCACGGCGGCGAGCAGGGCCCGCAGCGCCGGCGCCTGGGGGCCGAGGTCGTGCTCGGGCGGCACGCCCGCGGCGGCGGCGCGGTGCCAGGGGGCCGCGAGCGTGCGGCGCAGGTCCGCCGGCAGCGCCCCGGCGGCGAAGGCGGCGACCGCGGCGTCGGCCAGGACGTCGACGGCGAGGTCCCGCACGTCCGCGTCGACGTCCGGGACGTCGACGACGTCGGTGCGCACCAGGCGCTCCACGGCGGCGGCGTCCCCGATCGTGCTGCGCTCCAGCGCGCTGGCGAGGGCCGCCAGCCGCCCGTCGAGGCGCCCGGCGGAGGGCTGCGCGGCGGAGGGCTGCGCGGCGCCGCCGACGGCGCTGAGGCGGGGGACGCCGGCGGCCGCGAGCTCGCGGGCGCGCCGTCCCCGCCCGGCCAGGCCGGCGCGCTCGGCCGGCGCCAGGGCGCGGCGGGGGTGGGCGGCGGCGAGGCGGTGCAGGTCCGCGGCCGCGGCCCCCAGACCGGTGAGCAGGACCTCGGCGACCTGGCGCCCGGCGGGCAGGCGCACCAGGTCGAAGCCGATCGTGGCGGCGCTGACGAGGGTGTAGGGCACGGGCGCCTCCAGGTCGACGGGCTCGCCATGCTGCCCGCCGCACCCGCCGTCCCGCTACTGAGCGTCACCCAGATGACGCAGAACCCCCTCCGCCCCGCGTAATCTTGCACCTCCGGTCACGGGCAGCGACCGGACGCGCAAGACCACGCGGGGCGGAGGGGGTGTGGTGACCGAGCGTGCAGGATCACCGCGGGGTGGGGATCAGGCGTTGACCGCCTTGTAGACGTCGAGGGCGAGCAGCAGCCGCCCGTCGAGCTTGTACGCGCCGCGGATCAGCTCGCGCGCCGCGCCGTCCATGGTGTCCGGCGGCGCCTCGAAGTCGCGGACGTCGACGTCGACCACGTCTGCGATGCCGTCGACGAGCAGGCTGACAGCCTCCCCGTGCAGGCGGACGACGATGACGATGGCGTCGTTGCCCTCCGGGCGCGGGGGTAGCGCGAGCCGCTCGCGCAGCTCGACCGCCGTGACGACCTGGCCGCGCAGGTTGATCAGGCCGGCGACGGCGGTGGGCGCCAGCGGCACCCGGGTCAGCCCCTGGAAGCGCAGCACCTCCTGCACGTGCTCGACCTCGACGCCGTACAGGTCGCCGTCCAGCCAGAACGTGGCCAGCTGCGAGGTCCGGGACGCCGCCGCGGCGGCCCTCCCCAGGGTCGGTGCGCTCATCTCAGACCTCCAGCAGGTCGGACGGGACGCCGTCGAGCGGGTCGGCCCCGGCGACGGACGTGTAGAAGGCGGGGTCGGCGGCCAGGATCGCCGCGCGGACGTCGAGCAGCTCGGTCACGCGGTCGCCGAAGACGGCGGAGCCCACGAGGCCGATGTCGTCGATGTCGCTGCGCACGGCGGCCTCGCCCTCGACGATGTCGAGGATCTCCTCGACGACGATCGCGACGGAGCGGCCGTGGTCGGAGTAGACGACGACCTCCAGCTCCTCGTGCTCGGCGTCGCCGTAGGCGCCCAGGTGCCGGTCGAGGCGCACGATCGGCAGGATCGCGCCGCGGTACTGCACCACCTCGCGCGAGCCGACGGTCTCCACCTGGGCGGTCTTCACCTGCTCCAGGCGCGTGACCGTCTCCAGCGGGATCGCCACGCGGCGCCCGCCGCCGATCGAGGCCAGCAGCATCCGCTGCTCGCTGGCCGCGGTGGCGGCCGCGGCGGCGGAGCTGCTCTCCTGCCGCTCGCCGGCCTCGCCGCGCAGCGCGCGCCGGGCCAGGGCCTGGACGTCGAGGATCAGCGCCACGGTGCCGTCGCCGAGGATCGTGGCGCCGGAGTACAGCCCGACGGCCTTCAGCTGGTTGCCCACCGCCTTGACGACGATCTCCTCGGTGTTGATGACGCGGTCGACGATGAGCCCGAAGCGGCGCCCCTCCGAGCGCAGGACGGCGATCACGACGTGGCCGTCGTGCCGGTCGGAGGTCAGGTTCAGCACGTCGGCGAGGGTGACCAGCGGCAGCAGCTCCCCGCGCAGGCGGTACACCGGTGCGCCGCCGACGTCCTCGACGCTCGCGGCGGCCTTCTCGGCGTCCAGGGAGACGAGCTCCTGCAGGCTGACCTGCGGGATCGCGTACCGGTCGCCGGCGCACTCGACGGTCAGCGCCGGGACGATCGCCAGGGTCAGCGGGATCCGCAGGCGGCAGGTGGTGCCGCTGCCCGCGGTCGACTCGACCTCGATGGTGCCGCCGATGGCCTCGATGTTCGTCTTGACGACGTCCATGCCGACGCCGCGCCCGGAGACGTTGGTGACCGCCGCGGCGGTCGAGAAGCCCGGCAGGAAGATCATCTGCAGGACCTCCTGGGGCGCCATGCGCGCCAGGGCCTCGGCCGTGACGAGGCCGCGCTCGACGGCCTTCGCGCCGACCCGGGCGGGGTCGATGCCGCCGCCGTCGTCGCAGACCTCGACGAGCACCTGGCCGCTCTCGTGGCGGGCGCGCAGGGTCAGGACGCCCTCGGCGGCCTTGCCGGCGGCCACGCGCACGTCGGGGGCCTCGATGCCGTGGTCGACGGCGTTGCGCACCAGGTGCGTCAGCGGGTCCTTGACCGCCTCGAGCAGGGTGCGGTCGAGCTCGGTGTCGCGGCCGACCATCTCCAGGCGCACCTGGCGGCCGCACTGGGCGCCGAGGTCGCGCACGACGCGGGGCAGCTTGGACCACAGCGTGTCGATGGGCTGCATGCGCGTCTTCATGACGCCCTCCTGCAGCTCACCCGCGATGAGGTTGAGCCGCTGGGAGGCGCGCAGGAGCTCCATGTCGGCGCCGTCGGCGACCTTCTGCACGATCTGGTTGCGGGTGAGCACGAGCTCGCCCGTCAGGCGCATGAGGGTGTCCAGGACGTCGACGTCCACGCGGATCGAGGAGTCCGCGGCGGTGCGCCGCGACGTGGGCAGCTCGCCGTCGGCGGCCGCGGGCCGGTTCGCCGCGGGCGCCGCCGGAGCCGGTGCCGGAGCGGGAGCCGGGGCTGGAGCGGAGGCGGGTGCCGGAGCCGGTGTCGGAGCGGGTGCCGGAGCCGGTGCCGGGGTCGGGACCGCGGCCGCCTCGACGACGGGCTCGGCCACCGGCTCGGGCGCCGGCTCGGACGCTGCCGCGGGCGCCGGCTCGGGCGCTGCCGCGGGCGCGGCGCCGCCCTCGAGGACCGCCTTGATGTGCACGACGGTCGGCTCGACGTCGATGCTGCCCTCGGCCCCCTCCGACTCGATCGTCGTCAGCAGGGTGCGGATGGTGTCGACCATCTCGAGCAGGACGTCGGCGACCCCGGGGGTCATCGCCATGACGCCGTCGCGCAGCTTGGCGAGCAGGTTCTCGCCGACGTGGGCGACCGACTCCAGCTTGTTGAAGGCCAGGAACCCGCTGGTGCCCTTGATGGTGTGGATGGTGCGGAAGACGCTGGCGAGCAGGTCGCGCGCGTCGGGCTGCTGCTCGAGCGCGACCAGGTCGCGGTCGAGCTGGTCGAGGTTCTCGTAGCTCTCGACCAGGAACTCGCCGACGATCTCGTCGATGCCGTCCATGGGGTCCTCGTTTCCGGGTCTGGGCGTTCAGCGGGTGAAGCGGGAGACGGTGGCGCGCAGGTCGGCGGCCATGCGGGACAGCTCGTCCACCGCGGTGCGCGTCTGCGTCAGCGCCTGCGTGGTCGCGTCCGCGCCGCTGGCGACGCCGGTGATGGTGTCGGCGATGGTGCTCACCCCGCCGGCGGCCTCGGTGACCGAGCGGGACATCTCCGCGGTGGTGGCGGTCTGCTCCTCCACCGCGGAGGCGATGGTGGTCTGGAAGTCGCTGATCTGGCCGATGATCGTCGAGATCTGCTCGATGGAGGCCACTGCGCCGGCGGTGTCGGCCTGGATCGTCTCCACCCGCGTCGCGATGTCCTCCGTCGCCCGCGCGGTCTCCTGGGCCAGCTCCTTGACCTCGTTCGCCACCACCGCGAAGCCCTTGCCCGCCTCCCCCGCCCGCGCCGCCTCGATGGTGGCGTTCAGCGCGAGCAGGTTCGTCTGCTCCGCGATCGAGGTGATCACCTTCACCACGTCCCCGATCTTCCTGGAGGAACTCCCCAGCTTCGACACCGTGCTGGTGGCCTGCTCCGCCGCCCCCACCGCCCGGGCGGCCACCTGCGCCGCCTCCGAGGCGTTGGAGGAGATCTCCCGGATCGAAGCACCCATCTCCTCGGCGCCCGCCGCCACCGTCTGCACCGAGTGCGAGACCTCCGAGGCCGACGCCGAGACCACGCCCGACTGCACGCCGGTCTCCGCCGCCGAGGCGGAGATCTGCGCGGCCGAGGCCGACAGCTCCTCGCTGGAGGCCGCCACCGCGTCGGCGGAGGCCGCGACCGACCCGATCACCGCGAGCAGCGACTCCAGCGCGCGGTCGAGGGAGGCGGCGGTCTGCCCGACCTCGTCCCGCTGCACCACGCCGGTGGGCCGGCCGAGGTCGCCGTCCGCGAGCGCCGCGAGGGAGGCCTGCACCTTCCGCAGCGGCCGGGTGAGCGACAGCATCGTCAGGACGCACAGCAGTGCCACGACGAGGGCACCGACGCCGGCGGTGGCCAGCGCCACGACGGAGGCGCGGGCCGTGCCCGCCGCGAGGTCGGCGCGCTCGGCCTCGGCGGTCGCCGCGAGCACGTCCTTGGCCTCGCTCACGGCGCCGTCGGTGATGTCGTTCGCCGCCTGGATCTCCTCGTAGCGGGAGCGCGTGCCCTCCTGGTCGGCGACGGCGTCGTCGACGAAGGTGGTGATCGCGCTCAGGTACCCGCCGTAGGTCTCCTGCACCGCCGCGGCCGCCGCGGCCGCCTCGCCGTCCAGCGGGACGGCGGCGAGCTCCTCGAGCAGGGCCGTGGGCGTCTCGACGTCCTCGGCGAGCTCCGCGAGCTGCTCCGACGGGTCCTCGCGCACGAGAGCCTTGAAGCCGTCGACCTTCAGCTCGCTGGCGCGCGTGTCCAGCTGCAGCACCAGCGCCTGGGCGTGGTCGACCTCGGCGACGCGCTGGCTCTCCTCGCGCACGTGCGCGTTCGACACCTGCACCACGCCCGTGAGGACGGCGAGGACGACGAGGACGGCCGCCGTGAGGACGAGGAACTTCGACCGCAGCGAGCGGTCGGCGTACCACGAGGTCGGGCTCGGAGCGGTGCGCGGCGGTGCACCCATGGGCTTCTCCAGGAGACGGCCGGTCGTCGGGGACCGGTGCGGAGTTCTTCTCCGGTCCCATCGGCGGGCGGCGCGCTCGCCTTGAGCCGCCTCAGCGCGGAGGGGCTGCGGCAGGCGGCTCCCTCCGGCGCAGGCACCTCAGCGGGCGGCTGGGGAGGAGCCGTCGAGGAGCGGGAAGCCGCTGAGGACCTGCTGCAGGTGCATCTGTGCTCCGGGCGTCCTGGCGCCTGGCCCAGGGCGAGGCGCGCGCAGTCGCCGCCCTGCTCCCGCAGCGACTGGGCGACGCCTGCGTCGAGCTGGTCGGTGCGCTGTCGCTGGCGGCGGCGCTGCACGTGGGCTGGCGCTCTTCTGCGTAGTGGCGGCCGAGTGGTGCGTCGCCGCCTGGGGCGCGACCTTCGTCGAGCAGACCGCGTGTCGACGGACACCGCGGTCGCGCCGATGGCCGGCTGCTTCGGCGGCGCGGTGGCCGGGCAGGTCATCGGCAGCCGGCCGGCGCGCCGGTACGACCCGGAGCGGCTGCTCGCGGTCGCGCTCGCCGTCACCGCCGCGGGTTCGCGGTGCTGTGGCCGGCCACGACGCCGGCCCAGGCGCTGGCCGGCCTGTCGCTGCTCGAGCTCGGGCTCGGGCTGGGCGACCTGTTCCCCACGGGCATGTCCGTGGTCGTCGTGCTGGCACCCGGGCGGGCGATGCGGGCGAGCCGGCAGGCGGTGCTGATGACGTCCTTCGCGGTGCTGGTCGCGCCCCTGGCGGTCGGGGCGCTGGCGGACGCGACCTCGCTGACGGCCGCCCTCAGGATCGTGCCGGTCACCCTCGCGCTGGCGGCGGGAGGGCTCGCGCTCGTGCACCGGGCCGGCAGGCCGTCGCCGCGGTGACACGCGCTCCGCTTCCTCCGGCCCAGATGTCGCCCGACCGCATCCCTGGACCTGACTGCGTTGTGTCTGACAGTATGAGGGAGTGGAGGTCCGCTTCACCCAGGCCGCACGTCGACACCGCATCGGCCGAGCGTCCGCTCGTCACGTCCTGGTCACCGCCACGCCGACTCGCACGACGACCATCCAGGGCAACGCGGCGTGGTCGTACGTCGGCGACGACGAGCGGGGACGCGAGCTGGAGATCGTCGCGGTTGAGGTCACCCAGGACGACACCACCGTCCTGCTGGTCATCCACGTCATGCCGACCGCACTCCGAGGAGCGAGCACCGATGAGTAGTCCAGAGCCGCCCCGCATCACCGCCAACACCCACATCGGCCCGGACGTCGATCTCGAGCGCGAGGACATCCGCCTCGCTGACGGGACGCGGCTGACCGAGGACGTCGCCACCGGCATCATCGACCAGGTCCGGCGGTCCTCGGGGCGCCCGTCACTGTCAGGCCAGCCCGCGACCTCGCCGCAGATCGCGTTCCGGGTGACACCTGCGGTCCGGGAGCGCGCCGCCCGGGTCGCCGCGCGCGAGGGGAAGACGATCTCCCAGCTCGCTCGCGAGGCGCTCGAGGCAAGGGTCGCTTCCGCGCCCTAGCCCCTCGTTGACAGACCGGACAAGACACCGGGCGAGGGTGCGGCAGCAGCGTCGGGTGACCAGGACTACCTGGAGCGCCTGATTGCGGCCGTGGTCCGCCGGGCGGGCGCAAAGGAGGCGCGTCCACCGGGGCTCCGTGAAGGTCGCGGTCGCCGCCGTCAGGCGCGGCGACCCTGGCTGGCTGCGACACCGCAGGTCGAGGGCGGAGGGCGTGGGATTCGAACCCACGGACTGTCTCCAGTCAGCGGTTTTCAAGACCGCCCCGTTCGGCCGCTCCGGCAGCCCTCCAGGGGCGCGAGCGTAGCGAGGCCGGCGCACCCGGACGGCGGAGCGCACCGGAGCGCGGGGATGGCGGCGGGCGCGGCGGGCGTTGCACCGGGTGGGACCACGACCTGGAGGAAGACGTGCTCGCACCCGAGGACCTGTACGAGGTCGTCGGCGACCTGTCCGACGGCGCCGCGACCACCGCGCTCACCCCCGCCCGCACCGGGTCCGGCCCCGCCGGCGGGCTCGTGCTCGTGCACGCCCTGACGGGCTTCGTCGACGCCGGCGCCGCCTCGAGCCTGGCGGTGCGCCACCTGCTGGCGGAGCTGCCCTCGCGCCCGCTCGCGCGCTTCGACCTCGACCAGCTCTACGACTACCGCGCCCGCCGGCCACCGATGTCCTTCAGCGGCGACCGGTTCACCGACGTCGACCTGCCCGAGCTCGTGCTCCACGAGGTGCACGACCGCGAGGACCGCACGTTCCTGCTGCTGGTCGGCCCGGAGCCGGACGTGCAGTGGCAGCGGTTCGCCGCCGCGGTCGGCCAGCTGGTGGGCCGCTTCGGCGTCGACCTGGCCGTCAGCCTGCAGGGCATCCCGTGGGCGGCGCCGCACACGCGCCCGATCGCGCTGACCGCCCACGCCTCCGAGCGCTCCCTCATCGCCGGGCGGCCGCGGTGGATCGGCGAGATCACCGTGCCCGGCCACGCCGGGGCCTTCCTCGAGCTGCACCTGGCGCGCTCCGGCGTCCCCTCGATGGGCTTCTCCGCGCACGTGCCCCACTACCTGGCGAGCGCGGAGTTCCCCCCGGCCGCGGTGGCGCTGCTCGACGCGCTCGCGGCGGCGACCGGCCTGTCCCTGCCGGTGCAGGCCCTGGCGGCCGCGGGCAGCGTCGTCCTCGGCGAGGTCGACGCGCAGGTGGCGGCCTCCCCCGAGACCAGCACGGCCGTGGCCTCCCTGGAGCACCAGTACGACGCCGTGCTCGCCGGGCGCGGCCTCGAGGGGCCGTCCCTGATGGCGCCCCGGCTGCCCGAGGAGGAGGTCGCGGACGGCGACGAGCTGGCCGCCGAGCTGGAGCGGTACCTGCGCCAGCACGAGGGCGGCGCCGAGGGGCCGGGCGCGGGCGGCGCGGTCGGCTGACGCCCGCGGCGCCCCTGCCCGCGTCGCCCCTGTCCGCGTCGCCCCGACCGCGAGGGCCCTGACCGGGGCGCCCCTGCCGGGGGCTCCTCAGATCCAGCCGCGGCGCAGGGCCGCCGCCACCGCGGAGGCGCGGTCGACGGAGCCGAGCTTGGCGTGGATGCGCTCCAGGTAGGTCTTCACCGTGCTCAGCGACAGCCGCAGCTGGCGGCCGACCTGCTCGTTCGAGCGCCCCGCGGCGACGGCGGTGAGCACCTCGCGCTCCCGCTCGGTGAGCGGGTTGTCCGCGACGACGCCGCTGGCGCCCGCCAGGGAGCGCAGGTCGCGGCCGGTCCAGGTCAGGGCGCTCCCGCGCGCGGCGGGCACGGCGTCCCACCGCTCGGTGGTGACGACGACCCGCGGGGCGCCCGGGCCGGCCAGCGGCGCGAGCAGCTGCGCGGCGGCCCGGGGGTCGCGCCGCAGGCCCGAGTGGTCCACGACGACGGCGGACCACGTCTGCTCGGCCGTGAGGTCCAGCACGAGCGCGGCGTCGCTCGTGACGGCGGTGCGCACCCGCAGGCCGCCGTCCTCGAGCAGGCGCAGCAGGGCCACGGTCGTCGCGTCGACGCGGTCGACGAAGAGCAGTCCCTGCTCCGCGGTGCGGGGCGCCGTGCTGCCCAGCCGGCAGAAGATGCGCCGCGCCCGCACGTCGGCGTCGCTGACGTCGAGCAGCCCCGCGCCCGCGGTGCGCAGCGCCGCGGCGTCGGCGAGCACCGCCTCGAAGACGGTCAGCAGGGAGGCGCCGTGGTGCAGGGCGCAGCGCCCGGCCAGCTCGGCGGCCACCTCGTCCTGCCGGCGCAGCGCCTCCCCGAGCAGGGCCAGGACCTCCTCGCGGGTCAGCGCCCGGGGCGTCGTCGCGCCGGTGGTCCCCGCGATCGGCTGCGCTCCCATGACCGGCCCTCCTCGTGCGCCCTGCGCACGCGTGCCTCGCCCGCACCTCGTGCGCGGACGGCGGTCGCACCACAGCGTAGATGCAGCGCCACGCTGCGTCGCACGGCCCGTCACCCGGCGGGGTCGCCGCCCGCCGCCGCCGACCGGCGTCCCGCCCGCTCGCCCTGCCCATCGCCCTGGCCGTCGCCCTGACCGTCGCCCTGACCGTCGCCCGAGCGGACGACGGCGGGCACCCCGACGGCCACGGCCCCCGGCGGGACGTCGCGCACGACGACCGCGTTGGCCCCCACCTGCGCGCCGGCGCCGACGCGGACGCGTCCGACGACCTTGGCGCCGGCACCGATGACGGCGCCGTCCCCCACGACGGGGTGGCGGGGGCCCCGAGTGCCGCTGCGGCCCCCGAGGGTGGCGCCGTGGTAGAGCAGGACGTCGTCGCCCACGACGGCGGTCTCGCCGACCACGACGCCGGCGCCGTGGTCGATGAACACCCGGCGCCCCAGGACGGCGCCCGGGTGGATCTCCACGCCCGTCACCGCCCGCGCCAGGTTCGAGAGCACCCGCGCCGCCAGGCGCCCGCGGGGCACCTGCCACAGCGCGTGGGCCGCGCGGTGCGCCCAGACGGCGTGCACGCCGGGGTAGGCGAGCACCACCTCCAGCCGCGAGCGCGCGGCGGGGTCGCGCGCCAGGGCGGCGTCGACGTCCTCGAGCGCCCGCTCCACCCACCGGCCTGCCGTCCTCACGGGACAAGTGCAGCAGGTCCGCGCGCCGCGGGCGCACCCGCACCGCCCGGGTGGGGGATGATCCACTGCGTGCCGGACACCCCCGACGACCCCGCCGACGACACCGCCGACGACACCGCCGACGACACCGCCGACGACACCGCCACCGACCCCGCCGACCACCCAACCGACGAGCGCGCCGACGACCCGTGGCGCGGCTGCGCCGTCGTGGTGCCCGCGGGCGGGACGGCGCGGCGCATGGGCGGCGCGGACAAGCTGGCGGCCGACCTCGGCGGCACCTCCGTGCTCGACGCGCTGCTCGCGGGCGTGCCCGCGCGCGTGCCCGTGGTGCTCGTGGGCCCGCCGCGCCGGGCGTCCCGGCCGGTGCTGCTGACCCGCGAGCAGCCTCCCGGGGCGGGCCCGGCCGCGGCCGTGGCGGCCGGGGCCGCGGCGCTGGCCGCCGCCGCCCGCGCCGGGTCGGTGCCGCCCGCCGACCTCGTGGCGGTGCTCGCCGGCGACGCCCCCCGCGCGGCGGCCGCCGTGCCGCCGCTCGCGGCCGCGCTGCGGGCGGCGCCGCACGCTCCCGCGGCCGTCGCCGTCGACGCCGCGGGACGGCGCCAGCCCCTGCTCGCCGTCCACCGCGCCGCGGCGCTGCGCGAGCGGGTGCGCGCCGCCGCGGACGCCGCGGACGGCGCGGACGGCGCGGACGGCGCGGACGGCGCGGCCGGGCGCTCGGCGTCCTGGCTGCTGGCCGTGCCCGGCGTGGTGCAGGTCCCCGTCGCGGACGACGCCGTCGCGGACGTCGACACCCCGGAGGACCTGGAGCGCGAGCGCGCCCGCAGGCGGGGCGAGCGGCCGCAGGGCGGGCGGCGGTAGGAGCGGGCGGCCGTAGGGTCGGCCGGGTGAGAGCGGTCGTGGCGCGCACCCCCGGCGGACCCGAGGTGCTCGAGGTGCTCGACGTCCCCGACCCGGTGGCCGGCCCTGGTGAGGTGCTCGTGCAGGTCGCTGCGGCCGGGGTCAACCGCGCGGACCTGCTGCAGCGCGCTGGGCGCTACCCGCCGCCGCCCGGGGCGAGCGAGGTGCTCGGGCTGGAGGTCTCCGGCACCGTGGCGGCGCTCGGGGAGGGCGTGGACGGCTGGGGGGTCGGCGAGCCCGTCTGCGCGCTGCTGGCCGGCGGCGGCTGCGCCGAGCGCGTGGCCGTGCCCGAGGGGCAGGTGATGCCCGTGCCGGCCGGGCTCGACCTCGTCGACGCCGCGGCCCTGCCCGAGGTGGTGGCCACGGCGTGGTCCACCGTGTTCATGGCCGCCGGCCTGCGCCCGGGCGAGGTGCTGCTCGTGCACGGCGGCGCCAGCGGCGTCGGCACGATGGCCGTGCAGCTGGGCGCGCATGTGGGCGCGAGGGTCGCCGTCACCGCGCGCAGCCGCGAGAAGCTGCAGCGCTGCGCCGAGCTGGGCGCGTCGGTGCTCGTGGACCACACCCGCGAGGACTTCGTCGAGCGGGTGCGCGAGGCCACCGGCGGGCGCGGCGCGGACGTCGTCCTCGACGTCGTGGGCGGCTCCTACCTCGCCCGCAACCTCGACGTGCTGGCCACCGGCGGCCGGCTGGTGGTCATCGCCGTGCAGGGCGGCGCGCGCGCCGAGATCGACCTGGCGGCGCTGATGGCCAAGCGCGCCTCGGTGCTCGGCACGACGCTGCGGGCCCGCCCGCCCGCGGAGAAGGCCGCGATCTGCACCAGCGCCGTCGAGCACGTGTGGCCGCTGGTGGCCGAGGGCCGCGTGCGCCCCGTCGTGCACGCGCGCCTGCCGCTGGGCGACGTCGCCCGCGCGCACCGCCTCCTCGAGGCGGGTGAGCACGTGGGCAAGGTGCTGCTCGTGGTGCCCTGAGCGAGGATGGAGCGCATGAGCGAGCAGCCCGGACGGCGTCCCGACCCGCGCTCGGAGGAGCGCGGGGAGCAGCGCGAGCCCGAGCCCGTGGTGGTCGTCACCGGCAGCGCGATGTCGGTGGCCGGGGGCGAGGGCTCCGACGCCGCCACCGCCGTCGGCAGCGTCGAGCAGCCGGCGAAGGTCATGCGCATCGGCAGCATGGTCAAGCAGCTGCTCGAGGAGGTGCGCGGCGCGCCGCTCGACGAGGCGGGCCGCGCCCGGCTGGCGCAGGTGCACGAGCGCTCCCTCGCCGAGCTCGAGGAGGGCCTGTCCCCCGAGCTCGTGGCCGAGCTGCGGCGCATCACGCTGCCCTTCTCCGAGGGGACGACGCCGACGGACGCCGAGCTGCGGATCGCGCAGGCCCAGCTCGTCGGGTGGCTCGAGGGCCTCTTCCACGGCATCCAGACGGCGCTGTTCGCGCAGCAGATGGCCGCCCGCGCCCAGCTGGAGCAGATGCGCCGCGCGCTGCCCGCCGGCGCCGGTGGCGCTCCCGGCGTCCCGGGGGCTGCCGGCCGCCTGCCGGTGAGCCCGGACGCGCCGGCGCCCGGCCAGTACCTGTGACGGCTCCTCCCTCGTCGTGATCATGCAGCTCCGGTCCGGTCTGCGCGGTCTGCTCCCGGGGCGCTCCCGCGAGGACCGCGACCTCGGGCGGGGGGTGTGGCGGCGCGCCCACGACCGGTTCCGCCGGGCCGTCGACCGCTACCACCAGGTCCTCGAGGGCGTTCCGGACGGCGTGCTGCGCGACGACCTGGAGGTCTGCGGCGCTCGCCTGGCCGCCTGCCTCGACGCCGTCCGCGCGACGTGCGGCGAGGCGCAGGCGGCGTGGCCGAGCGAGGCGCTGGAGGTGCCCGGCGGCGGCGTCGACCTGCACCGGCGCCTCTCGCGCGCCGGCACCCTCGCCGCCCAGGCCGCCCAGGCCGCGGCCATGGCGCGCACCGGTCCCGCCCCGGCGGGGTCCTCGGCCGGCGCGGCGGCGGTGCAGCGGGCCGTGAGCCAGGTGGAGCGGCTGGTCAGCGGCGCCTGAGGCGCTGGTCAGCGGTGCCCGAGGCGCCCTCCGCGCCCCAGCCCCACCAGGTGCTGGGGTCGACGCGCGGGGAGCCGGTGAGGGCGGGCACGGGTCTGGCCGTCGCCTGCGGCTCGGCGGGCCCGAGGTCGACCGGGCGCCGGGGCGCGGGTGGCGGCGCCGCGCCCGGGGCCGGGAGCGTCCGCAGGTCGATCACCGGCAGGGGCTGCGTGCGCACGAGGGACTGGTCCTGCGGCGCGGGCACGGGCGCCGGGGGCCGGGTGCGGCGGGAGAGGTCGCGGACGAGGCCGACGGTGCTGCGGAGGCGGACGGTCATGGCACACCTGTCTTCCCGTGGACAGCGCGGCGGCGTCGCCGTGCTGGTGCTGCTGTGGCTGGTGTGAAGAAAGTTACTGGGTGGATGAGCAGCGGTGCGTGCGACACGCCGCAGGACGCCGTCGCGCGCTCGAGCAGCGTCCCTCGCTCTTGAGCAGACTGAGTGAGGTGACTACATCCGTCGGCGTGCACGAGGCCAAGACCCACCTGTCCCGCCTGCTGGAGAGGGTCGCCGACGGCGAGACCGTGGAGATCACCGATCGCGGGCGAGTCGTGGCCCGCCTGGTGGGTCCTGAGCCCGGCCCGCCGAACCTCGGCTTCGACCGCGGCCGCGTCCAGGTGGCCGACGACTCCGACGCACCCCTGCCGGACGACGTGCAGGCGGCCTGCTCCTCGACGCCGACCAGCGCCTGCTGTCCGCGGCGAGCACCTGGGAGCTGGCGATCAAGCGGCCGGCGCGGAGCAGCTGCCGCTGCTCCACCGCGACCCCTTCGACCGCGTCCTCGTGGCGCAGGCCGTCGCGGAAGGAGCCGTGCTCCTGACCGCCGACCCCGCCCTGGCCGCGTACGGGGACGCCGTCCGCGTGGTGGCGTGAGCGCCGTCCCCCTCCTGCCGGCAGCGCCGGGGGGGGGGGGGACGGCGCTCAGCGACAGCGGGCCAGCACCAGCCGCTCGAGCACCTGCGCCACGCCGTCCTCCTCGCACGGCGGCGCGACCGCCGACGCGGCGGCGAGGACGTCGGGGTGCCCGTCGGCCACGGCGTAGGAGTGGCCCGCCCACGCCAGCATCGCCAGGTCGTTGGGCATGTCGCCGAAGGCGGCGACCTCCGCCGCGTCGACGCCCCGCTGCGTCGCCAGCCGCGCCAGGGTCGCGGCCTTGCTCACCCCGCGCGCCGAGACCTCCACGAGCCCGCCCAGGCCCGAGTGCGTCGGCTCGGCCAGCCCGCACAGCGCCTCCTCCGCCAGGGCCAGCGCCCGGTCGGAGGGCACCCCCTCGCAGCGCAGCAGCAGCTTGACCACGCCGGGGTCGTCGGCGAGCAGCTGCGGCAGCGGCGCCGCGACCCGGTCGTCGCCGGCGTGGTGGCGCGGGCGGTAGTCCGGCTCGCGGCGGAACCCCTGCAGCGTCTCCACGGCCGCCGTCGTGCCGGGCACCGCCGCGCGCACCGCCGCCACGGCCGCCAGCACGTCGTCCGGGGCGAGCACCCGCGCCTCGACCACGCGCCGGCGCGCGATGTCGTAGACGATCGCGCCGTTGGCGCAGATGGCGGTGGCGCGCCCGACCACGTCGGCGAGGTCGGCCAGCCAGCGCGGGGGGCGGCCGGTCACGGCGACGACGTCGACGCCCGCGCGCCGGCAGGCGTCCAGGGCGGCGACCGTGCGCGCCGAGACGCTGCCGTCGCGGCGCACCAGCGTGCCGTCGAGGTCGGTGGCGACCAGCCGCACCGGGGAGGGCGCACCTCCCCCGCCGCCTCCCTCGCCGCTCACCCCGCCGCTCACCCGGCCGCCGCCGGGTGCAGGGCGAGCACGTCCTCGAGGACGTCGGCGAGGCCGTCCTCCTCCACGGGGGCCGTGACCTCCCCCGCGGCGGCCAGCACCTCCGGCGGCGCCTGCCCCATGGCCACCGAGCGGTGCGCCCACGCGAGCATCTCCAGGTCGTTGCGCCCGTCGCCCGCGGCCACGGTCGCCGTCGGCGGGACGCCGAGGCGCTCGCGCACCTGCTCCAGGGCGCTGGCCTTGCTCACGCCCTCGGGGGCGATGTCGAGCCACGCCGTCCAGCCGACCGCGTAGCTGACGCCCTTGAGGCCCACGCGCTCGGTCATCTCCAGGAACTGCTGCGACGTGTGGTCGGGGCTGCGCACCACCACGCGCGTCGCGGAGGCACCGGCCAGGTCGGCGAACTCCACGGCCCGCAGGTCCCCCTCCAGCTCCCCCTCGGGGAAGGGCCCCGCGACGAGGATGCCCTCGCCCTCCACCTCCACGGCGAAGGCGGCCCCGGGCAGCTCCGCGCGCAGCAGCGCCAGCGCGGGCGAGGGGTCGAAGGTGGCGAGGTCGACGACCTCGTGGCCGCCCGGCAGGGCCGGGTCCAGGCGCACCGTCAGCGACCCGTTGCTGCACACCGCGTAGCCGGTGTCCAGGCCCAGGGCGTCGAGCACGGGGCGGGTGGCCGCCAGCGTGCGGCCGGTGGCGAGGACGACGTGGTGGCCGGCGTCGACCAGGCCGCGGACGGCGTCCGCCACCCGCGGCGAGAGCCGCAGGTCGTGGTCGACGATCGTGCCGTCGACGTCCAGGGCCACGAGCAGGGGTCGGCAGTCACGGGCGGTCACCCCCGCGACCCTAGCCGCAGGCCGCGGGCGCCCTCACTTGACGGCGCCCATGGACAGGCCCTGCACCAGCTTGTCCTGCGCCGCGAACCCGGCGGCGAGGACGGGCAGGGAGATCGCGGTGGCCGCCGCGCACACCTGCGCGAGGAACAGGCCCTGGCTGGTGACGAAGCTGGTGAGGAACACCGGCGCCGTCCCGGCCACCGTGGCGGTCAGGGTGCGGGCCAGCAGCAGCTCGTTCCAGCTGAAGATGAAGCAGATCAGCGCGGTCGCGGCCAGGCCCGGCAGCGCCACCGGGGCGACGACCCGGCGCAGGGTGGTGATCAGCCCCGCGCCGTCCAGGGCCGCGGCCTCGAGCATCTCGGTGGGCACCTCGGCGAGGAACGAGCGCATCATCCACAGCGCGATCGGCAGGTTCATCGCCGTGTAGAGCACGATCAGCAGGTTGATGTTGTCCAGGGTGCCCGTGCGGCTGGCGAACAGGTACAGCGGCAGCAGGGCCGCCACGACCGGCAGGAACCTCGTGGAGAGGAAGAAGAACATCACGTCCCGCCACTTCTCCACCGGCTTGATGGACAGCGCGTACGCCGCCGGGAAGGCCAGCAGCAGCACCAGGGCCGTGGAGACGACCGAGGCGGTCAGGGAGTTGATCAGCGGGGGCCACGGGCTGGCGCCGCTCTCGGCCCCGAAGAAGGAGCGGTAGCCGTCGAGGGTGAGCGGGGCGAGCACCGACGGCGGGTTGGTGGCGGCGTCGGTCTCGCTGTGGAAGGAGGTGAGCACCATCCACAGCACGGGGGCCGCGAAGAGCAGCGCCAGGGCCCAGGCGAGCAGGCCCCAGACCGGGTTGTCCTTGCGCTCCACGCCCCGCCCGCGCCGGTGGGCCTTCAGCGAGCTGCGGGTCGCCCCCGGGTCGACGGTGGCGCGGTCGGGGACGCGGGCTCCCTCGCCCGCTCGTGCACTGGTCGCGGACATCAGTCCTCCTCGTCGAAGAGCGACGACACCACGCGCAGCGCGAACGTCGCGATGATGATGGTCCCGATCACCACGACCACGCCCTGCGCGGAGGCCAGGCCGTAGTCCTGCGCGGAGAAGAAGGTCTGGTAGATCGTGTAGGGCAGGTTCGCCGTCCCCAGCGCGCCCGACGTCATGGTGAAGACGTGGTCGAAGTTCTGGACGATGTAGATGCTGCCCAGCAGGGCGCCGAGCTCGAGGTAGCGGCGCAGGTGCGGCAGGGTGATGTAGCGGAAGATCTGCACCGCCCCGGCGCCGTCCATGCGCGCCGCCTCCACGGCGTCCAGCGGCCGGCTCTGCAGCCCGGCCAGCAGGATCAGCATCATGAACGGCGTCCACTGCCAGATCAGGGCAAGCTCGATCGAGAGCAGCGGGTACTGCGTCATCCACGCGATCTGCGGCGGGTCGCTGCTGCCGAACAGCCCCCAGATCCACGTCAGCACGCCGTTGAACAGCCCGTAGGCCGGGTTGAGCAGCGCGTGCTTCCACAGCAGCGCGGCGGCCACGGGCACCACGAGGAACGGCGCGATGAGCATGGTGCGCACGGCGCCGCGGCCGAAGAACCTGCGGTCCAGCAGCAGGGCGAGAACGAGGCCGAGCACGAGGCTGGCGATGACCACCGCGGCGGTGAGGACGATCGTGGTGATGACGGAGTCGCGCAGCCGGGCGTTGGAGAAGATCTCCACGTAGTTGTCCAGGCCGGTGAAGCCGCGCTGGTTCGGGTAGAGCGCCTCCCACTCCATGAAGGAGACGACGAGCGTCACCACGAACGGCAGCTGGGTGACGACGACGAGGAAGACCAGCGCCGGCAGCAGGGGCAGCCTGCGCTGCCAGGCCTTCTTCCTCGTGCGGGCCGCCGCGCCCTGCGGCGGCTGGTACACGGTGCGCTGCGCGGCGGTGGTGCCTGTGGCCGCGTCCGTGGCAGAGCTCATCAGGGCCTTCCTTCCCGAGGGTCCCGCCACCCCGGCGCGGGGTGGCGGGACCCGCCGTGGAGCGCTGGGACCGTTACTGGTTCTGGTACTGCTCGGTGACGGTCTGGGCGATCGGCTCGCACTGGGCGAGGGCGTCGGCGACCGTGGACTGGCCGGCGATGGCGGCGCTCACGAGCTCGGAGCACCGGGTGCCGACGTCGGCGAACTCGGGGATGGCGACGAACTGGATGCCCGGGGCCGGGCGCGGCTGGACGCCGGGGTTCGTCGGGTCGGCGGTGCTGATCGCCTCCTGCGTGGCCTCCCAGAACGGGCCAGCGGACTCCCGGTACTGCTCGTTGTCGTAGGTGGAGGCGCGCTTGCCGGCGGGCACCTGCGGCCAGCCGAGCTGCTCACCGACGAGCTCCTCGTACTCCTGGCTGGAGGCCCAGGAGATGAACTCCCACGCCGCCTCCTTGTCGTCGCTGGCCTCCTGGACGCCGAAGGCCCAGCTGTACAGCCACCCGGAGGACTCCGTCTCCTTCACCGGCGCCGCCACGTAGCCGACCTTGCCGGCGACCGGGGAGCCCTCGGCCTCGAGGGAGCCGGCCGCGGACGTGGCGTCGTACCACATGGCCGTGCCGCCCTGGGAGAAGGCGTTGAGGCACTCGGTGAAGCCGGCCTGCGCCGCGCCGGACTCCCCGTGCTCCTGCACCAGGTCGACGTAGAACTGCGTGGCCTCGGTGAACTCCGGGGAGGTGACCTGGGTGTTCCAGTCCTCGTCCCACCAGGTGCCGCCGAAGGTGTTGACCACGGTGGTCAGCGGGGCGAAGACCTGGCCCCAGCCGGGCAGGCCGCGCAGGCAGATGCCGCGCATGTTCGGCTGCGCGCCGTCGACCTGGGCGGCCAGCTGCGCCACCTGCTCCCACGTCGGGTTCTCCGGCATGGTCAGGCCCGCCTGCTCGAACACGTCCGTGCGGTACATGAGGAAGGAGGACTCGCCGTAGAAGGGCTCGGCGTAGATCTGCCCGTCCTCGCCGGTCAGGCCGGCCTGGATCGGCGGGAGGACGTCCTCCTGGTCGAACTCCGCGTCCGCCTCGACGAACTCGTCGAGCGGGGCGAGCCAGCCGTTGGTGGAGAAGAACGGCACCTCGTAGTTGGAGATCGTGGCCACGTCGAACTGGCCGGCCTGCGCGGCGAAGTCCTGGGCGATGCGGTCGCGGACGTCGTTCTCCGGCAGGACGGTGTAGTTGACTGTGATGCCGGACTCCGCGGTGAAGTGCTCCTCCGTCAGGGCCTGGAGGTCCTCCATCTGCGGGTTGTTGACCATGATGACGTCGATCGACTGACCGCCGCCCTCCCCGCTCTCGCCCCCGGCGCTCTCGCCGCCGCCGCCCGCGCCGGCGCAGCCGGAGGTGACGACGGCGAGCCCAGCGGCGGCGGCGACCAGAGCGCCGGCACGTCGGCGTGCTTCCATGGGTGGTCCCTTCCTCGGTCCTCGCCCGGGCGGGCGCCCCGGCGATCGGTGTGGGTGGTGCTCGGTGGTGCGGTCAGGCGACCGGCGCCCTCCGGCGTCCGGGGATGACGGGCGCGCCGGTCGCGCCGGGCGGGGGCAGCTCGCCGGAGCCGCGCTGGATCAGCCGCAGGGCCACCTGCTCGTGGCGCGGCGGCCCGGCGTAGCCGCCGATGCGGTCGAAGAGCAGCCGCGCCGCGCGGGCGCCCATGTCCTCGACGTCCTGCTCCAGCACGGTCAGCGGGGGGTCGAAGGCGTCGGCGCCGGCGAGGTCGTCGACGGCGGCGACCGCGAGGTCGCGGCGCCCGAGGGCGCGCACCGCCGAGACCAGGCCCGTCGTGGTGCGGGCGACGCCGGAGACCACGGCCGTGACGTCGCCGGCCTCGCGCAGGGCGCGCACGGCCCGCTCGGGCACCTGCCCCGGCAGGTAGCCGAGCCAGGCGCAGCGCGGGGTCAGCCCCGCGGCGCGCATGGTCGCCGCGTAGCCCTCCGCGCGCAGCACCACGGTGCTGGCCGCCCGCCCACTGCCGACGAACAGCACGCGCTCGTGGCCGGAGGCGAGCACGTGCTCGGTCAGCTGCGCCCCGGCGGCGGCGTTGTCGATGCCGACGGCGTCGGAGACCGCGCTCGGGCCGGGGGCGTCGACCTGCACGACCGGCAGCTCGCGGGCGACGTCGGCCAGGTAGCCCTCCGGCGCGCCGGCGGTGCCGGTGGCGACGACGAGCCCGGCCACGCTGCGCGACAGGAGCGGCTCGACCGCCTCCTCCTCCGAGCGCCCGGACCCCGCGCACGTGATGACGACGCCGTAGCCGCGCTCGTGGGCCGCCTGCTCGACCACGGCCACGACGCGCCCGAAGAAGGGAATGGTGAAGTCCTCCACCGCGACGCCGATCGCCTCGTCGTGCCCGCGCCGCAGCGAGCGGGCGTTGCGGTTGGCGCGGTAGCCCAGGCCCTCGGCGGCCGCGCGCACCCGGGCGGCGAGCTCGTCGGAGACGCCGGCGCCGCCGTGCAGGGCGCGGGAGGCGGTGGAGGGGCTCACGCCGGCGGAGGCTGCGACGTCCGCGAGGGTCACGCGGGTGAGCGGGGACACCGGTGCCACCTCCTCGACGTCGTCGTCAGGCCAGTGCGACGGAGTCTGGTGGGGCCCTGCAATCGTTGTCAACGCGAGCAGGTCACGAACCGGTCACGTCCGCGGCGACCAGGCGCTCCAGCGTGGCGCGGGCCCCGCGCTCGTGCAGGGAGGCCAGCGCCTCGCGGTAGGGGGTGGTGAAGCGCTCGTCGTCGACGAGGTCGCCGAAGAGGCTGCGGTCGGCGAGGAAGGCCAGGGGGTCCTCGCGCTGGCGCTCGGCCAGCGCCTGGATCCGCTCGACCAGGCGGTCCACCACCTGGATCGGCCGGCCCTGCTCGTCGACGCCCTCGGCGTAGCGGGCCCAGCTGGCCACGATCGCGGCGGAGCGGTGCACCTCGCCCCCGCGCGCCAGCTGGGCGCGCACCACCGGCAGGAGCCACTTGGTGATGCGGTCGGAGCTGTCCGTGCACAGGCGCGCGACGGTGTCGCGGACCTCCGGGTTGCTGAAGCGCTCGATCAGGGTGGCCTTGTAGTCGTCGAGGTCCACGCCCGGCACGGGGTGCAGCGTGGGGGTGGCCTCGCGGTCCATGTACGCGCGCAGGAACGCGCGCCACAGCGGGTCCTGCGCGGCGTCGTGCACCAGCCGGTACCCGGCCAGGTGCGCGAAGTAGCACAGGCCCTGGTGGCCGGCGTTGAGCAGCCGCAGCTTCATCAGCTCGTACGGCTCGACGTCGGCCACCACCTGGACGCCGACGTCCTCCAGCGGGGGCCGCCCCGCGGGGAAGCGGTCCTCGACCACCCACTGCGTGAAGGGCTCGCACACCACCGGCCACGCGTCGTCGACGCCGAAGCGCTCGCGCACCATCGCGACGTCCTCGGGGGTGGTGGCCGGGGTGATCCGGTCGACCATGGCGTTGGGGAAGGCGACCTCGGCCTCCACCCACGCGCCCAGCTCGGGGTCGCGCAGGCGGGCGAAGGCGGTGAAGGCCTTGCGCGCGAGGTCGCCGTTGCCCTGCAGGTTGTCGCACGACATCACCGTGAACGGCGCGATCCCCCGCTCGCGGCGGCGCGCGAGGGCCTCGGTGACGAGGCCGAAGGTGGAGCTCATCACGGCGCCGGGCGCCAGGTCGCGCTGCACCGCCGGGACCGAGGCGTCGAAGACGCCGGTGACCGGGTCGATGCTGTAGCCGCCCTCGGTCACCGTCAGGGAGACGATGCGGATGGCCGGGTCCGCCATCCTCTCGACCACGGCCTCGGGGTCGTCGGGCGCCAGCAGGTACTCCACGACCGAGCCGACCACGCGCGGCTCCAGCGCGCCGTCCGGGTGCTTGAGCACGAGGGTGTACAGGCAGTCCTGGGGCAGGAGGGCGTCCTTCATGCGCCGGTCGCCGGGCAGGACGCCGACGCCGCAGATCCCCCACTCGAGGGCCTGCCCCTGCTGCATCAGGCGGTCGAGGTACATCGCCTGGTGGGCGCGGTGGAAGCCGCCGACGCCGATGTGCACGATCCCGGCGGTGACCCGGCTGCGGTCGTACGTCGGGACCGGCACCTCCTCGGCGATGGACGGGAGCGCGTCGGTGCGCAGGGCGGGCATCGGACCTCCTGGGACGCGGACCGCGCGCTCCCGGGCGGGGCGCCGGCGGTGGCTGGGGCGACCCTACGAGAGATCACCCGCGCGCCCCAGCCCCCGGGTCCGGGTCCGGGTCACCGCGCCTCGTCCGCGCCCGGTCGGCCCGGAGGAGCGAGATCACGAGCAGGGACGGGGCGCGGGCGGCGCAGGGGCCTGCACGCGCACCGGGGCGCCGGACTCCAGCGCGGCCTGGGCCGCGTCGGCGACGACGGCGGCCGCCACGGCGTCCTGCGGCGGGCAGGGGTTGCCCCGCTCCCCGCGCACGAGGTCGACGAACGCGGCCAGCTCGTCGCGGTAGGCCTGCGCGAACCGCTCGGCGAACGTGGCGTGCGGCGCCCCGGCGGGGAAGGCGACGCCCGGGTCGGCCGAGCGCAGGGCGGTGTGGTCGTCCAGGCCGGCGCACAGCGACCCTCGCGAGCCCTGCACCTCCAGGCGCACGTCGTGGCCGGCGCCGTTGTACCGGGAGGCGGTCACGGTCGCCAGCGTCCCGTCGTCCAGGGTGCACACGGCCAGGGCGGTGTCGACGTCCCCGACCCGCCCGATGTCCGGGTCGCCGTTGTTGGACCCGCGCGCCCACACCTCCACCACCTCCCGGCCGGTCACCCAGCGCAGGACGTCGAAGTCGTGGACGCTGACGTCGCGGAAGAGCCCCCCGGAGGTGGCGAGGAACGCCACCGGGGGCGGCGCGGCGTCGCAGGTGACCGCCCGCAGGCCGTGCAGCCACCCCAGCTCCCCGCCGAGGACGGCGCGGCGCACCTGCAGGTAGCCGGCGTCGAAGCGCCGCTGGTGGCCCACCTGCACCGTCCCACCGGCGGCGGCGACGTGCTCGAGCACCCGCACCGACGCCGCGACGTCGGGCGCCACGGGCTTCTCGCAGAACACCGGGACGCCGGCGTCCACCCCGGCCCGGATCAGGTCCGGGTGCGCGCCGGTCGGGGCCGCCACGAGCAGGCCGTCGACCCCGGCGTCCAGCAGCGCCTCCACGCCAGGGGCGTGCCCGGCGCCGACGTCGGCCGCGACGCGCTGCGCCGCGCCGGGCACGGCGTCGACGAGCGTCAGGCGCGCGACGCCGTCCAGCGCCGCGGCGTGGCGCGCGTGCATCGCGCCGATGCGCCCGACCCCGACGAGCCCCAGGTGCAGCCCTGCCGCCACGACCAGCCCTCCTCTCCTCCGACGAGCCGCTCAGGTGCGCCGGTGACCCTCCTGCACCGCGAGCACGGGGCACCGGGCGCCGAGGAGCACCCGCTGCGCGGTGCTGCCCAGCAGCACCTTGCCCACGGGCGAGCGCCGCTTGAGGCCGATGACCACCAGCTCGGCGCCGACCTCGTCGGCCACCGCGATGATGGCCTCGGCGACGTCCTCGGCGCGGTCGAGCTCGCGCACCTCGCAGTGCAGGCCCGAGTTCCGCAGCGAGGCGAGCGCGTACGCGAGCCCGGAGGTGGGCGGGTACTCCGGGTCCACCCGCGACTCGCCCCGGTGGGCGCGGACGACGACCAGGGCGCGGCCGCGCAGGATCGCCTCCTCCCCCGCGGCCGCGAGCGCGGCCTCCCCCTGCGGCGTGGGCGCGTAGCCCACCACGAGCGTCACGGGGTTCCCGCCCCGGCTCGCGGGGTCGCGTCCTCGAGCGAGCGGTGCAGCACGGTCATCCCAGTCCCGCCTCCTCCCGTGCGGTCGTCAGCGTGCTCGCCGCGACCTGCAGGCCCTCGATGCGCCCGAGGGAGACGTCCTCGTGCTCGATGTTGACCGCCATGTTGGGGTCGACGGCGTGCAGCGCGCGCAGGAACCGGGCCCAGAACGCGGCGTCGTGGCCGCGGCCGACGGCGACGAAGTCCCACGCGGAGTCCTGCGGCCACTCGTTGACCCACTCGTCCCCGCCGAGGTTGACGCGGTCCTCGTCGGGGCGCAGGCGGCGGAACCGCTCGTCGAGGACGCCGTAGACCCTCGCGTGCTCCTCGTTGATCCGCACGTCCTTGGCGGCGGCGTGCAGGACCAGGTCGCCCAGGTGCTCCACGGCGGCGACGGGGTCCATGCCCTGCCAGAACAGGTGGCTCGGGTCCATCTCGGCGCCCACGTGCGTGGCGCCCGTGCGCTCGACCAGGCGCTGGAGCGTCGGGGGGTTGAAGACGACGTTCTGCGGGTGCATCTCGATCGCGACCTGCACGCCGGAGTCGGCGGCGAGGCGGTCGATCTCGCGCCAGAACGGGACGACGACGGAGTTCCACTGGTGGTCGAGGACGTCGAGGGCCCCGGAGCTCCACGCGTTGACGACCCAGTTCGGCACGGTGGCCCCCGGCTCGCCGCCGGGCAGGCCGGACATCGTCACGACGCGGGTCTGGCCGAGGGCGCCGGCGGCGCGGATCGCCCGGCGCAGGTCCTCCGCGTGCCTCGGCCCGATGGCCGGGTTCGGGTGCAGCGGGTTGCCGTTGCAGTTCAGGCCGGCGAGCGCCACGCCCCTGTCCGCGAACAGACCGAGGTAGTCGTCGCGGGCGCTCTGGCTGGTCAGGACGTCGTCGATGGGGATGTGCACCGGGGGCAGGAACCCTCCGGCGTTGATCTCCGCGCCCTCCAGGCCGAGGTCCTTCACGACGTCCAGGGCGGCGGGCAGGTCGCGGTCGTGCAGGACCGCGGTGTAGACGCCGAGCTTCACGACCCCACCTCCACCGACTCGCCGCCGGCCGCGGCCGAGCGGGCCACGGCGTCGAGGACCTCCAGGTTGTGCAGGCCGTGCGCCAGGCCCGGCAGCGGCGGCAGCGCGCCCAGCCCGGCCACCTGGTCGAGCCAGCAGCGGGCCTGGAAGACGAACAGGTCGTTCTGACCGTGCCCGACGGAGGGGAAGTCCATCGCCAGGCCGCGGGCGAGGTAGGGGTGCTGCGGCCCGACGAGCACCTGCCGGAAGCCGTTGACGGCAGGCTCGGGGGCGGTGTCGAAGATGCTGAACTCGGCGGGGCGGGTGAGGTCGAAGCCCACGGTGCCGTGCTCGGCGGTGACCTCGAACCCCAGGCCGTTGGCCAGCCCGGGGGTCGCCCGCGAGACGGAGAAGGTCCCGACCGCACCGCCGGCGAAGCGCGCCGTGAAGGTGGCGACGTCCTCGTTCTCCACGGCCTCCAGCTCGTCCGAGACCGCCGCGCCGGCGTGGCCGACGACCGCGCCGAGGGGCACGGGCCGCTGGGGCGTGAAGGTGGCGAAGACCGCGCCGGAGACGCTGCGCACGGGGCCGCACACGAACTCGCCGAGGTCCACCGCGTGGCTGCCGACGTCGGCCAGGGCGCCCGAGCCGGGGCCGCCGCGGTAGCGCCAGCTCATCGGCGCCCCGGGGTCGACCGCGTAGTCGCACCAGTAGTGGCCGTTGAAGTGGCGCACCCGCCCCAGCGCCCCCGACGCCAGGTGCTCCTGCACCGCGGCGATCGCCGGCGAGCGGCGGAAGGTGAAGCCCACCGCGCTGTGGCGGTCGCTGGACTGAGCGGCCGCGACCATGGCGCGGGCGTCCTCGAGGCTGGGCGCCAGCGGCTTCTCGCACAGGACGTGCTTGCCGGCGCCCAGCAGGCCCTCGACGACCTCGCGGTGGAGGTGGTTGGCCACGACGACGCTGACGACGTCGACGTCATCGGCCTGCGCGACCGCCTGCCAGGAGGTCTCGGCGCGCTCGTAGCCGTAGCGGGTCGCCGCGTCGCGGGCGAACGGCTCGTGGGCGTCGGCGATCGCGACCAGCCGCACGGGCGGCAGGTCGGTGGCGTACAGGGACGTCGCGGTGCGGTAGCCCTGGGCGTGCGCCCGCCCCGCCATGCCGGCGCCGATGACGGCCACGCCCAGCCCTGCAGCGCCCATGGCGCCCCCTCGTCGTCGAGTCCCGCGCCGCCCCCGGCGCGAGGTCCCGAACCTAGGAACCGCCGCGGATCATGTCAAGACAACCGGTGCATTCAGGCGCGGCGCGCCACCGGTCCCCCCGTGCGGGGACCCGGCGTCCGCGAGAGCGTCGCTCAGGCGCCGACGTAGGCCGCGAGGTGCTCACCGGTGAGGGTGGAGCGGGCGGCGACGAGGTCGGCGGGCGTGCCCTCGAAGACGACCCGGCCGCCGTCGTGGCCGGCGCCGGGGCCGAGGTCGATGATCCAGTCGGCGTGCGCCATGACCGCCTGGGAGTGCTCGATGACGACGGCCGACGTCCCGGAGTCGACGAGCCGGTCGAGCAGGCCGAGCAGCTGCTCGACGTCGGCGAGGTGCAGGCCGGTGGTCGGCTCGTCGAGGACGTAGACGCCGCCCTCCTGCCCCGTGTGCGTGGCCAGCTTCAGCCGCTGCCGCTCCCCACCGGACAGGGTCGTGAGCGGCTGGCCCAGGGTGAGGTAGCCGAGCCCGACGTCGGCGAGCCGCTCGAGGACGGCGTGCGCGGCCGGCGTGCGGGCCTCGCCGGCGCGGAAGAACTCCTCCGCCTCGGTCACCGACATCGCGAGCACCTCGCTGATGTCGCGGCCGCCGAGGCGGTGCTCGAGCACCGACGCCGCGAACCGCTTGCCCTCGCACACCTCGCAGGTCGTGACGACGCCGGCCGTCATCGCCAGGTCGGTGTAGATGACGCCGGCGCCGTCGCAGGTGGGGCAGGCGCCCTCGGAGTTGGCGCTGAACAGCGCCGGCTTCACGCCGTTGGCCTTCGCGAACGCCTTGCGGATCGGGTCCAGCAGCCCCGTGCACGTCGCCGGGTTGCTGCGCCGCGAGCCGCGGATCGCGCCCTGGTCGACCGTCACCACCCCGTCCCGCCCGGAGACGGAGCCGTGGACGAGGGAGCTCTTGCCGGAGCCCGCCACCCCGGTGACCACGACCAGCACGCCGAGCGGGACGTCGACGTCGACGTCCCGCAGGTTGTGGGTGCTCGCGCCGCGGACCTCCAGCGCCCCCGAGGGCGTGCGCGCTCGGGGCTTGAGGCGGGCGCGGTCGTCCAGGTGCCGCCCGGTCAGGGTGCCGCTGGTGCGCAGGCCCGCCACGGTGCCCTCGAAGACGACCTCGCCACCGGCGGTCCCGGCGCCGGGGCCGAGGTCGACGACGTGGTCGGCGACCGCGATCGCCTCCGGCTCGTGCTCGACGACGAGCACGGTGTTGCCCTTGTCGCGCAGCCGCAGCAGCAGGTCGTTCGTGCGCGCGACGTCGTGGGGGTGCAGCCCGGTCGTCGGCTCGTCGAAGACGTAGGTGACGTCGGTCAGCGAGGAGCCGAGGTGGCGGACCATCTTGGTGCGCTGCGCCTCGCCGCCCGAGAGCGTGCCCGACGGCCGGTCGAGGGAGAGGTAGCCCAGCCCGATCTCCACGAACGAGTCGAGGATCTCCCCCAGCGACGCCAGCAGCGGCGCCACGGACGGCTCGTCGAGGCCGCGCACCCACGCGGCGAGGTCGCTGATCTGCATCGCGCAGGCGTCGGCGATGCTGGTCCCGGCGATCTTCGAGGAGCGGGCCGCCTCGCTGAGCCGGGTGCCGTCGCACTCGGGGCAGGCGGTGAAGGCGACCGCCCGCTGCACGAAGGCGCGCACGTGCGGCTGCAGCGCGTCGACGTCCTTGGACAGCATCGACTTCCGGATCCGGGGGACCACGCCCTCGTAGGTGAGGTTGACGCCCTCGACCTCGATCTTGGTCGGCTCCCCGTGGAGGAGCGTGTGCAGCTCCTCTCCCGAGTAGTCGCGCACCGGCTTGTCCAGGTCGAGGCCGACGCCGTGGAAGAGGCGGCCGTACCACCCCTCCACGCTGTAGCCGGGGACGGTGAGCGCGCCCTCGCGCAGGGACCTCGACCCGTCGTAGAGGGCCGACAGGTCGATGTCGGAGACCCGGCCCATGCCCTCGCAGCGCGGGCACATGCCGCCGGTGACGCTGAACTCGCGGCGCTCCTTGACCGTCCTGCCGGCGCGCTCGAGCGTGACCGCCCCCGCGCCGCTGATCGAGGCGACGTTGAAGGAGAACGCCTGGGAGGACCCGACGTGCGGCTGGCCGAGCCGGCTGAAGACGATCCGCAGCATCGCGTTGGCGTCGGTGGCGGTGCCGACGGTGGAGCGGGGGTTGGCGCCCATGCGCTCCTGGTCGACGATGATCGCCGTCGTCAGCCCCTCGAGCAGGTCGACGTCCGGGCGCGCCAGCGTCGGCAGGAAGCCCTGCACGAAGGCGCTGTGGGTCTCGTTGAGCATCCGCTGCGACTCCGCGGCGATCGTGCCGAACACCAGGGAGCTCTTGCCCGAGCCGGAGACGCCGGTGAACACCGTCAGCCGGCGCTTGGGGATCTCGACGCTGACGTCCTTGAGGTTGTTCTCGCGCGCGCCGAGCACGCGGATCAGGTCGTGGCTGTCGGCGGCGTGCGGCGCCGGCGCCTGCGGGTCCGTCCTCGTGGCGGTGCTCATCGTGCCTCCCTGTCCACGGGCCTGCGGGTCACCTGCCAGATCGTGCCAGCGGACGGCGTCCCGGCGGGGGATCTGCCGGCAGCCCGGGACCACCTTCCTGCGCCGGTGGGCCTCTGCCAGGCTCCGCCCGTGCCGATCGACGAGACCCTGCTGATCGCCTTCACCGTGACCACGGTCATCGCGATGATCACGCCCGGGCCGGACGTGCTCTTCGTCCTCGGCTGCGGCATGCGCGGCGGCCCGCGCGCCGGCCTGCTGGCCACGGCCGGGGTCGCCACCAGCGAGGTCGTGCACGTCGCCGCGGTCGCCGTCGGGCTGGCCGCCCTGTTCGAGGCGGTGCCCACCGCCTTCACCGTGCTGCGCGTCGTCGGTGGTGCGTACCTGATCCACCTGGGCGTGCAGATGATCCGCCACCGGCGCGACGCCCACCTGGACGAGCCGGTGGCGGGCGGGGACCTGTCCGGGCGGCGGGCCAGCACCAGCGGGCTGGTGACGAACCTGCTCAACCCCAAGATGGTCACCTTCACCCTCGCCTTCCTGCCCCAGTTCGTCGACCCCGCCCTGGGGCGGGTGTGGCTGCAGCTGGCCGTCCTCGGCGCGATCCTCATCGCCCTGGAGTTCGTCGTCGACGGCACCGTGGGGGTGCTGGCCGGGCGCATCGGGGCCTGGCTGCGCCAGCGGCGCACCGCCCGCCAGCGCATCGACGCCGCCACCGGAGGGATCTTCATCGGCCTCGGGGGGCGCCTGGCCGTCGACCGCTGACCCTCCGCAGCCGATCGAGGCGGGCAGCCCCGGCACCGAGGACGAGACCAGGCTGCGGCTGGCCCTCCTGTCCGGCGTCGCCCGTGCCGCTCGTGGCCGAGGCGACGGCCGTCACCCCCGAGACTTGCCGTTCTCGCAACGACGCTTGTCAACCCGCGGGGAGGCGGCGGACAGTCCTGGGCATCGGACGACCGCCGCACGGCGGTGCACACGGAGGAGGACGCGTGGTGGACCTCGATGCTCAGGCGGTGCCCACGGACGAGCCGGGCGCGCCGGGAGGGCGGCTGCACCAGTGCTACGACGTCGTGGTGGTCGGCGGCGGTGCGGCCGGGCTCTCCGCGGCGGTGGCCCTGAGCCGGGCGCGCCGGGACGTGCTCGTCCTCGACGACGGCGCCCCCCGCAACGCCCTCGCGCACGGGGTGCACAACTACCTGGCCCTGGACGGCGTGGCGCCGGGAGACCTGCTGGCCGCCGGCCGGGAGGAGGTGGCCCGCTACGGCGGGCACCTCCTCGCCGCCGCGGCCACCTCGGCGCAGCGCCTGCCCGGCCCGCTGGACACCGCGGAGGGGGCCTTCGCCGTCACGCTCGCCGACGGGCGCGAGGTGCGCGCGCGCCGGCTGCTGGTGACCACCGGTGGCGTCGACGACCTGCCGGACGTCCCCGGGGTGGCCGAGCGGTGGGGGCGGGAGGTCGTGCACTGCCCGTACTGCCACGGCTGGGAGGTCCGCGACCAGCCCGTCGCGGTCCTGGGGACCGGCCCGCTGGCGGTGCACCAGGCGCTGATGTGGCGGCAGTGGAGCGGGAACGTCACCCTCCTGCGGCACACCGCGCCCGAGCTGAGCGACGAGCAGGAGGAGCGGCTGGCGGCCCGCGGCATCACGGTCGTCGACGGGCGGGTGACCGGCCTGCAGCTGCACGACGACCAGCTGACCGGGGTGAGCACGGCCGACGGTCGGGTCGTGCCCTGCCGGGCGCTGGTGGTCTCCCCCCGCCTGCACGCCCGCTCCGGTGTGCTCACCGCGCTCGGCGTGGAGCCGGCGGAGATGCGCATGGGCGAGCACGTGGTGGCCACCCACGTCCCCGCCGGCCCCACCGGCGCCACCGCGGTGCCCGGGGTGTGGGCGGCCGGCAACGTCGCCGACCCCATGGCCCAGGTGGTCAGCTCCGCCGCCCAGGGGCTGGCGGCCGGGGCGGCGATCAACGCCGAGCTGATCGAGGAGGACACCGCCCGCGCCGTCGCCGACCGGGCGCGCCGGGCCGACCGGGCCGACTGGGCCGACCGGGCCGGTCAGGCCGACCCAGCCGGCCAGGCCGAGCGCCGCGTGGTGGTGGCGCCGTGACGAGCCCCGACCCGACGCAGCACGCCGGGGCCCACCACCACGGCGCCGCGGGCCACCACCCGGGCCACCACCCGGGCCACGGCGGCCACGGCGGCGAGCCCTCCGTCGCCGTCCCCGACGACGTGGAGCGGTTCTGGGAGGACCTGTACCGCCCCGGTCCCCGCTGGAGCGGGAACCCGAACCCGGCGCTGGTCGACGTCGCCTCGCCCCTGCCCCCCGGCACCGCCCTCGACCTCGGCTGCGGCGAGGGCGGCGACGCCCTGTGGCTCGCCGGGCGGGGGTGGCGGGTGACCGCCGTCGACGTCTCCGCCACGGCCCTGGAGCGGCTGGCCGCCAGCGCCGCGGCGGCCGGCCTCGCGGAGCGCCTCGAGATCGGACGGCACGACCTCACCGCCTCCTTCCCGGACGGCGCCTTCGACCTCGTCTGCGCCTGCTACCTGCACAGCCCCGTGCCGATGGACCGCGACCGGGTGCTGCACCGGGCCGCGCAGGCCGTCGCCCCCGGCGGGGTGCTGATCGTCGTCGACCACGAGTGGATGAGCCCGTGGTCGTGGACCGACGCCGACGCCGCGTCCAGCGCCGCGCCGCAGGTGCTCGACGCCCTCGGCCTCGACCCCGCCGAGTGGCGCACGTCCCGCGCCGGGGCCCCGCGACGGGGTGCCACCACCCCGGACGGGGAGGCCGTGACCGTCACCGACCTGGTCCTCGCCCTCACCCGGCGCGCCTCCTGAGGCGCCGCGCCGTCCGGCTCCGCGGCGCAGCGGGTCCCCTCACCGCGCCCGCGCGAGGTCTCCGGTCAGGTAGTGCTGGACGGTGGGCGCGAGGAGGGCGACGACCTCGTCGCGCTCGAGGCTGGCCAGCGGCTCGACGTGGAGGACGAACCGGGCGACGACCGTGCCGAGCAGGTGGGAGCTGGCCAGCAGCGCCCGCAGCTCGGGCCGGTCGGTCCCCAGGCCGGGGGCCACCTGGCGCAGGACGCGGGCGCTGAGGAAGTCGCGCAGCAGGTCGGCGGCCTGCTCGGTGGTCACGGCCGAGCGGAACATCGTCAGCAGGGGCGCGGCGGTGGCCGGGTCCTCCCACAGGCCCAGGTAGGTGCGCACCATCCGCTCCCCCAGGCCCTCGACGGGCCCGGCCAGGACGGTGGCGACGCGCTGGGGCAGGTCGGGCGGGAGGTCCACGGCGGCGGCGAACAGGTCGTCCTTGCTGCCGTAGAAGTAGCGGATCAGGGCCACGTCCACTCCGGCGGCGGCAGCGATGGTGCGCAGGCTGGTGGCGCTGTAGCCGGTGGCGGCGAACTGCTCGCGCGCGGCGGTCAGGATCGCCGCCCGGGTGCCGCTGTGCCCGCGCCGGCGCCCGCTGGGCCGCTGGGGCGGCTCCGCCGTTCCCGCCGACCCCTCCTCGCGGACCTCGCCGGACGCGCGCGCGCTCATCGACCGCCTCCCTCGTGGCAGCGCCCACCGTACATCCCCACCTGTTGACTTCTACGACTGTAGATATCTACAGTCGTAGAACACCGGCTTCGGCGGCTGCTCGGGCGACCGCCCCACCGCCGGTGCGCAGGAGGAAGGAGAGGCCCTCGTGATCCTCGTGACCGGAGCCACCGGAGCGCTCGGCTCCGCCGTGCTCGCCGGCCTGCTGCAGCGCACCGACGCCGCGGACGTCGCCGTGCTCGTGCGCGACGCGTCCAGGGCCGCCGACCTCGCCGACCGCGGCGTCTCGGTGCGCGTCGGCGACTACGACGACACCGCCGCCCTGGACGCCGCCGTGGCCGGCGTCGAGCGGGTCCTGCTCGTCGCGAGCAACGACCCCGACCACGAGAGGCGGGTCCAGCAGCACCAGAACGCCGTCGACGCCGCCGCCCGCGCCGGCGTGGGCCTGCTCGGCTTCACCAGCCGGTCGCTGCGGGACGGGTCGGCCTCGGTGAACCCCTTCATGGGCGACTACCTGCGCACCGAGGAGCGCATCGCCGCCAGCGGGCTGCCCCACCTGCTCTTCCGCAACGCCCTCTACCTCGACACCGTCCCGCTCTACGTCCAGGGCCCGCGCGTGTTCGAGACCGGCATCCGGCTGCCCACCGGCGACGGTGCGGTCGCGTACGCCCTGCGCCGGGAGATGGGCGAGGCCATCGCCGACGCGATGCTCGACCACGCCGGCACCAGCGCCGCCCGCGTGATCGCCGCCCCCCGCGCCTACGGCTTCGACGACGTGGCGGCCGCCCTCACCGAGATCTCGGGCAGGACCGTCACGTACACGCCGGTCTCCGACGAGGAGTGGCTCGCCGGCGCGGTGCGGGCCGGAGTGCCCGAGCACCGCGCCCGCCAGGTCCTCGGCTTCTCCTGCGACATCCGCGACCACCAGCTGGAGGAGACCAGCACCGACCTGCAGGCGCTGCTGGGCCGCGAGCCCGCTCCCCTGCAGCAGGGGCTGCGCGAGGTCTTCGGCCTCTGAGCCGGACGTCCTCGACGGTCACGACCCGCACGGCAGCTCCACCGCCACGGTGGTGGGCCCACCGGGCGGGGAGGTCACGACCAGGGTGCCGTCGTGGGCCTCGACGCGGCGGCGGACGCCGGCCAGGCCCGGCCCACCGCCCTCCTGCGCCTCCCCGCTCCCGTCGTCGACGACGCGCAGGTGCAGCCGCTCCCCACGGCGGTGGGCGGTGACCACGACCTGCGCGGCCCCGCCGCGCCGGGCGGCGCCCGTCAGGGCCTCGGCCACCACGGAGTAGGCGGTGGCCTCCACGGACGCCGGGCACCGGCCGGGCACGTCGACGTCGACGCGGGTGGGCACCGGGCTGGCGGCGGCCAGCCCGGTCAGCGCCCCGGCCAGCCCCCGGTCGGCGAGCACCGGGGGCAGGATGCCGCGGGCGACCCCCCGCAGCTCCTCCAGGGCCTGCTCGGCGGCGCCGTGCGCCTGCTCGAGCAGGGGCCCGAGCACGACGTCGGCGCGGGTGGGGTCGCGCTCCAGCGCGCGTCGGGCGGCCCCGAGCAGCACGGTGACGGCGACCACCCGGTTCTGGGTGCCGTCGTGCAGGGCGCGCTCGATGCGCCGCAGCTCGACGGCGTGGGCGTCGAGGGCGGCGGCGCGGGTGGCGGCCAGCTGCGCCACCCGCAGCGTCAGGTCCGTTCCCGGGGGCGGGGCCAGCAGGCGCCGTGCAGGCGCCGCCTGCAGCCGGGCCGCGCCCGGGCTGAGCCAGACGATGGCGGCGACCCAGACCAGGCCCAGCACCAGCGGGGCGACGGTGTCGCCCCACTCGTGCGCGGTGCCCCAGCCCACGGAGGTGCTCGTCGAGCCGGGGGGCGCCGCCCGCCAGTACAGCGGGAACAGCAGGTCGCGCACGGCCAGGGCGGGCAGCAGCACACCGGCCAGGCCGAGCAGCAGCCCGGCGGTGGCGTGCCAGAGCAGCCACGTCAGCTCCCGCCGCAGAGCGCGGTCGGCGGCGGCCTCTCGCAGCCGCTCCGGCGCCGGGCCCGGCGGCACCACCTCCGGGCCCCACTGGCCCAGCCGCTCCCGCTCCAGGTCGGCGGCGGCGCGCACCGCCCGCAGGACCGGCGGCACCGCGAGCAGCCCTCCCCGCACCAGGCAGGCCAGGGCGGTGAGCACCACCCCGAGCATGACGAGGAGGGCCAGCAGCGCGGTGCCGAACCCGCCCGCGAGCTGCTGCAGCGCCGCGAAGCCGCGCTGGGCCACCCGGGCCACCCGGGCCACCCGGACCGCTCGAGGCTCCCGCACCCTGACGTCCGCGACGTCCGCGACCTCGACGTCACGGGCGTCGTAGACCTCACGGGCGTCGCGGACGCCGGACGCGCTGCGCTGCTGCACCGGCATCCCACCTCCTGCTCGGCGACCCTAGGTCGCCGCGGGGTCGCCGTCGGTACAGCCTGCTGCACCTCGTGCCGTCCAGTGCGCGGGATCGATCCCCGGGGCGGGGACGGGGAGCCTTGACGGGTCAGAGCCCGACGGCCCGTCGAAGGAGTGGTCCTCGTGCCCGCTCGCCCCCCGACCGCTCCCGCTGCCGCGCCGGCGTCCTCGGGCCGCCGCTGGAGGGTGCCGGCCGTGCTGGCCTCGGCAGCGGCGGCCCTGGTCCTCAGCGGCTGCGCCGCCGGAGTCGCTCCCCCGTCCGCCGGCGGGAACGGCGCAGCCGCGGGGGACCGGCCCGACGTCGTGCAGCACCTGGACCTCCTGGCCGGTCTGGTGCTCCAGGCCGTCACCGGCCGCCCGGTGGAGGCGACCATCCGCCGGATCATGGAGCCGCTGCACCTGGAGGACGTCTACTGGCCCGGGGCGGGGACGTAGAGCATCCGCGGAGCGGGCCCCGGATCCCACCGGAGGACGCAGCGTCGCGGCGCGGTGCGCGGACCGCGCCGGCGGCGGCCCCGGAGAGCAGGACGGCGACCAGCACCACCAGCAGGGCGCGGGAGAGCCCCACCCGCTCACCGAGGGCCCCGATCAGCGGCGGGCCGACGAGGAAGGCGCCGTACCCGACGGTGGAGACGACGCCGACCCGGGCCGCCGCCCGGGTCGGGTCGTCGGCGGCGGCGGACATCCCGACGGGGAAGCCGAGCGCGGTGCCGGTGCCCCACAGCGCCACCCCGAGCACCGCGACGGGCGCCGTGGGGGCGAGGACGACCAGGGCCAGGCCGGCGGCGGCGCAGCCCGCGGAGGCGCGCACCACCAGGACGCGGCCGAACCGGTCCAGCACCCGGGCGCCGGCGAGGCGGGTGAGGAGCACGGCGGTGAGGAAGACGCCGAGCACCGCGGCGCCGGCGCCCTGACCGATGTGGTGGTCGTCGACCACGACCAGGCCGATCCAGTCGTTGGCGCTGCCCTCGGCGAAGGCGGCGCCGAAGACCACCGATCCGATCAGCAGCACCTGGGGCTCGCGCCACGCGCTCGGCGCCCTCCCGGTGCCGACGTCGGGTGCGACGGCGGGGACGTCGGCGGCGGGAGCGGGGGCCGGGACGCGGGTGGGGGCGTCGGCGGGCAGGCCCCGCACCAGCACCACCAGGGCGGCGGCGGCCGCCAGGCCCGCGCCGGCGGCGTGGGGGCCGACCGGGACGCCGGCGGAGGCGAGCAGCACGGCGCTGCCCGCTCCGACGAGGCTGCCGAGGCTGAAGGCGGCGTGCAGGCGCGGCATGAGGGTGCGATTCAGCACCTCCTCGGCCGCCGCTCCGGAGACGTTCATGGCCACGTTGAGCACGGCGTTGCCGGCGCCGACGACGGCCAGGACGGCGAAGGCGGCGGGCAGCGAGGACGATCAGGTGACGACCGCCCCGGCGCCGGCCACCCCCGCGGCGGCCACGACGGCGAAGGCGGCGACCGTGCGGGTGGCGCCCAGGCGCGCGACGACGCAACCGGCCAGCAGCAGCCCGGTGACCGCGCCGCTGGAGACGCCGAGGACCAGCAGCCCCACCTGGCTGGTGGAGGCTGCGAGCTCGTCGCGCACCGCGGGCAGCCGCGAGAGCAGGCTGACGACGAGGAACCCGGCGGCGGTGAAGACCCCCAGCAGGCTCCGGTACCAGCGCCGCACCTCAGCCGGCGAAGACGGCGACGGCGCCGCGGCCGCCGTCGACGTCCAGGCAGGCGCCGTGCACGCCGAACGCCTCGTCGCTGGCCAGGGACACCGCGGCGGCGGCGATCGCGCTCGGGGGCAGGATCCGTCCGTAGGGCGTGCCCGCCATCGCGGCCGCGCCGGGGTCGGGACGCTGCGGGTCCTCGCGGACCACGCCCGGCGCGATGGCGTTGACCCGCACTCCGGCCGGCCCGAACTCGGCCGCCCAGTCCCGGGTGAGCACCTCGATCGCCGCCTTGCTGGCGGTGTAGGCGACGACCCCGGCGGTGCCGGGCCGCGCCATCCAGGAGCTGGTGTTGACGACCGCCCCGCCGCCGCGCGCGGCCATGGCCGGGGCCAGGCGGGCGACGAGGAAGAAGGGCGCCTTGACGTTGACCGCCCACACCGCGTCCAGCGCCGCCTCGTCGGTCTCCGCGGTGCCCGCGACCGGCACCACCGCGGCGTTGTTGACCAGGACGTCGACGCGGCCGCCGAGGGCCCGCTCGGCGCGGTCCGCGAGGTCGTGCGAGGTCGCGACGGTGCCGTCGAGGTCGGCGGGCACGAACACCGCCCGCCCTCCGGCAGCGGCGACGGCCTCGACGACGGCCCGGCCGCGCCCGGCGTCCCGGCCGCTGACGGCCACGTGCGCGCCCTGCGCGGCGAAGGCCTCGGCGACCGCCCGCCCGATGTTGCTCGTCGCCCCGGTCACCAGCGCGGTCTTCCCCGACAGCCTCGTCCCCACGGCAGGTCCTCCTCTGGAAGTAAGCGGATACTTGTATACAGCTGTCGTGCAGCGGAGTCAACAACCGCATACTTGCGTCGCTAGGCTGGAGGTGTGGTCCGGGACGCGGCAGCGACGCGCGCGCGCATCCTGCGGGCGGCCGTGGACGAGTTCGCCGCCCACGGCCTGGCCGGCGGGCGGGTCGACCGCATCGCCCGGGCCGCCGGCGCCAACGTGCGCTCCCTCTACGTCTACTACGGCAACAAGGAGCGGCTCTTCCACGCCGCCGTCACCGAGGCGCTGCACGCCCTGGGCGAGGAGGTGCCGGTCACCCCCGAGGACCTGGCCGGCTTCGCCGGGCGCACCTTCGACTGGCTGCTGGCCCACCCCGACGCCGTCCGGCTCAGCCGCTGGCGGTTCCTGGAGGCTCCGGACGCCGGGCCGGACGACACCGGCGTCTACGCCGACCTGACCGCCCGCATGATGGAGGACCCCGCGCGCTCCCCGCACGCCCTGCCGGCGGCGGACGTGCTGGTCCTCGTGCACGGCATGGCCGCCGCCTGGGTCAGCACGTCGCGGGACCTGCTCAGCGCCGACGGCCGCGACCCGCAGGACCCCGTGCGCGTGGCCGACCACCGCGCCGCCCTGGTCGAGGCCGTCCGGCGCCTGGGCGCGCCGCCCGCGACAGGATGACGACCGTGACGACGACCCACCCCCCGCCCACCAGCCGCCCCGGCCGCGCGGCCCGCGCCGGGGTGGCCGCGGTGCTGGCGCTCATCCCGCTCACCGGGTGCTCCGCGACGGGGCAGCCGGCCGACCCCCCTGCGGCCACGGCATCGAGCTCCGCCGCACCGTCCGCGCCCTCCTCGGCGCCGGCCTCCGCGGCGCAGGCCGCCTTCGCCCAGCTCGAGGCCGACCACGACGCCCGGCTCGGCGTCTACGCCCTCGACACCGGCTCCGGTCGCAGCGTCGAGCACCGCGCCGACGAGCGGTTCGCCCACGCCTCGACGTACAAGGCGCTGGCCGCCGCGGCCGTGCTGGAGCGGACTTCCTCGGCCGACCTGGAGCGGGTCGTCCCCGTCACGGACGCCGACCTGGTCACCCACTCCCCGATCGCCGAGCAGCGCGCGGGCACGGGCATGACCCTGCGCGAGGTGGCCGACGCCGCGATCCGCTACAGCGACAACACCGCCGGCAACCTGCTGCTGCGCGAGCTCGGCGGGCCCGACGGGTTCGAGCGGTCGCTGCGCAGCCTCGGCGACGCCGTCACCGACCCCGAGCGCCTCGAGACCGACCTGAACGAGGCCGTCCCGGGCGACGTCCGCGACACCAGCACCCCGAGGGCCCTGGCCACCGACCTGCACGCCTACGCCGTCGGCGACGCCCTTCCCGAGGACGACCGCGCCCTGCTCACCGGGTGGCTGCGCGAGAACACCACCGGGGACGCCCTCGTGCGCGCCGGAGCCCCCGCCGGGTGGGTCGTCGGGGACAAGACCGGCGCCGGCGGCTACGGCACCCGCAACGACATCGCCGTCCTCTGGCCACCGTCCGGGGACCCGGTCGTGCTCGCGGTGCTGTCCAGCCGCGACGAGCCGGACGCCGACCACGACGACGCGCTCGTCGCCGACGCCACGCGGGTCGCGCTCGCCGCGCTCACCGGATGAGCCGGGCGGGCACCTCGACCTGGACGGGGTCTCCCGCGTCCCCGGTCAGGTCCGTGTCGACGACCCGGGTCCGCTCCTCGGTGCCCAGGTCCGCGGTGGGGGTCCGGGACTGCTCGACCCCGGCGTCGTCGAAGGCCCGGGCGGTGGCGCGTCCGGTGCCGGTGCCGGCACCGGTGACGAACGCGGTCCTGCCGGGGAAGCGCTGCGCGTCTGCCGTGGTCGTGGGTCCTTCCGCGGTCTCGTGTCAGGGGCGCAGGAGCGCCTTGATCGCGCGGCGCTCGTCCATCGCCCGGTAGGCCTCGGCGGCCTCCTCCAGCGGCAGGTCCAGGTCGAAGACCTTCCCCGGCCCGATCCGGCGACTGATGACGAGGTCGATCAGCTGCGGCGGGAAGCGGCGCACCGGGGCGGGGCCGCCGTGCAGGTGGACGCCGGAGGAGAACAGCTGCTCCCCGGGCAGGGAGACGTCGTGGTTGACCCCGACGTAGCCGACGTGCCCACCGGCGCGGGCGGAGCGGATGGCCTGCATCATCGACTCCTGGGTGCCGACCGCCTCGACCACCGAGTGCGCGCCGAGCCCGTCCGTGAGCTCCTTGATGCGCGCCACGCCCTCGTCGCCGCGCTCCTCGACGACGTCGGTGGCCCCGAACTCCCGGGCCAGCGCCTGCCGGTCGGCGTGGCGGCTGAACGCGATGATCCGCTCGGCGCCCAGCTGCTGGGCCGCCAGCACCCCGAGCAGGCCGACCGCGCCGTCCCCGACGACGGCGACGGTCCGGCCCGGGCCGGCCTCGGCGGCCACCGCGGCGAACCAGCCGGTGCCCAGGACGTCGGAGGCGGTCAGCAGGTGCGGCACCAGGTCCGGGTCCGGCGTCCCCGGGGTGGCCACCAGCGTGCCGTCGGCCAGCGGGACCCGGGTGTACTGCGCCTGGGAGCCGGTGCAGCCGGGCTGGGCGTTCACGCAGTGGGTCTGGTACCCGGCCCGGCAGATCTCGCAGGTGTTGTCGCTGGCGAAGAACGTGCCGACGACGAAGTCGCCGGGGCCGACGGTGCTGACCTCGGAGCCCACCTCCTCGACGACGCCGACGTACTCGTGACCCATCGGGGTCGGCTGGTCCACGGGGTCGACGCCGCGGTAGGGCCACAGGTCCGAGCCGCACACGCACGCGGCGGCCACCCGGAGCACCGCGTCCGTCGGCTGCTCGATCGTCGGGTCCTCCCGCTCCTCGATCCGGACGTCACCGGGGGCGTGCATCACGACACCACGCACGAGAACTCCTCAGGTCGGGTCAGCTGCGGTGCGACGGCGCCGGGTCCGGCCCGGGACCGTCGCGTCGACGCTCCCAGGCAAGCCGCTGAGGACGCCGCGGGACAGTCCCTGTCGAGGGGTGTACCGGCAGGGCGTCCCAGGCCCCTCAGGAGCGGCCTACCGTCGAGGCGTGGACGACCGCGCCGAGGTCAGGGACTTCCTCACCACCCGCCGGGCCGAGATCGGCCCGCAGCAGGCGGGCCTGCCGGACGTCGGCGCCCGGCGCGTCCCCGGCCTGCGGCGCAGCGAGGTCGCCGCCCTGGCGGGGATCAGCGTGGAGCACTACGCCAAGCTCGAGCGCGGCGCCCTCGCCGGCGCCTCGCCGTCCGTGCTCGACGCCCTGCAGTGGGCCCTGGACACCGTCACCGCCGGACCGGTCGTCGTCCGCAACGGGCGCATGGACCTCCTCGCCACCAACGCCCTCGGACGCGTGATGCACTCCTCGCTGTACGACGCGCACCCCACCGGCCCGCCGAACTTCGCCCGGTACACCTTCCTCGACGCCGACGCGCGCCGCTTCTACCCCGACTGGGAGCGCGCCGCCGACACCGCCGTCGCCATCCTGCGCACCGAGGCCGGCCGCGACCCGCACGACAAGGGCCCGCACGACCTCGTGGGGGAGCTGTCGACGCGCAGCGAGGAGTTCCGCCGCCGGTGGAGCTCCCACGACGTGCGGCTGCACGGCGCCGGCGCCAAGACCTTCTCCCACCGCGTCGTCGGCGACCTCGAGCTCGCCTACGAGAGCATGGACGTGGTCTCCGAGCCCGGCCTCAGCCTCACCCTCTACGCCGCCGAGCCGGCCTCGCCGACCGCGGAGCGCCTCGCCCTCCTGGCGTCCTGGACGGCCACCCGGGAGCCCGCGACGACGAGCGGCTGACGTCCGCGGCCGTGCGCTGCGCAGGAGGTCCTCGACAGGACCACCCCCTGAGGGGCGGGGTCAGCCCGCGCCGCCGGCCTTCGCGACCCACTCCCGGATGGTCCGCAGCTGGTAGCGCGAGACCTCCTCGGCGGCCTCGTTCTCCGCGAAGACGCTGGAGGCCATGACCGTCTCGGGCCGGTCGAAGAACCCCAGGCCGGCCAGGCCGCCGAAGAACTGCTGCCAGTCGACGTCCCCGTCGCCGATCTTCAGGTGCGAGTGCACGCGCACGGGGTTGCCGGGCGGGTTCGTGATGTAGCGCAGGCCCGCCGAGCGGCGGTGGTCGAAGGTGTCGGAGACGTGCACCAGCCGCAGCAGGTCACCGGCCGCGGCGAAGATCTCCTCCGGCGGGTCGGCCATGTGGAAGGTGTGCGAGGCGACGTAGACGAAGCCCGCGTTGGGCGAGTTCAGGCCGCGCAGGACGCGCACCGCCTCCAGGCCCTCCTCGACGAAGTCGTCGGGGTGGGGGTCGATGCGCAGGTCCAGGCCCTCGCGCTCGACGATCGGCAGCAGCTCCTCCATGGACCGGAAGAAGGCGCGCTCGGACTCCTCCGCCCGCTCCGGGCGCCCGCTGAACTCGGTGCCGATCACGTCCACGCCGAGGTCGACCGTGATCTGGATGATGCGCTTGAAGTTGCGCACCGCCGCCTCCCGCGCGTCCTCGTCGGGGCCGGAGATCCGCTGCACCGGCAGCACCGAGGCGATGCCGATCCCGGCGTCGGCGCACGCCGTGCGGAACCTGCGCACGAGGTCGTCGTCCGCGCGGGGGTGGCGGAAGAACGGGATGAAGTCGCGGTGCGGCGTCAGCTGGACGTGCTCGTAGCCGAGGTCGGCGACGAGCCGGGGGAGGTCCAGCAGGGAGTGCGTCGCGTGGAACGGCGTGGGGTCGAGGGCGATCTTCACCGGATCCGCGCCCGGCTGCTCGTGGCGAAGATCTGCTCCCGCGTGCGGACGGCGATCTTCAGCGGCTCGTCGAAGCTGGCCACGGGGTACATGTCCTGCTCCACGACGGCGAAGGTGCTCGGGTCGAGGTCGGCGACCACGTCGATGATCGGCGCGAGCTCGGGCTCCCCCAGCGGCGGCTCGACCATGATCCCCTGCTGGACGGCGGTGGCGAACGGCGTGTCGTTCTTCAGCGCCGCCGCCCGCAGCTGCGGGTCCACCTGCTTCAGGTGCAGGTAGCCGATGCGCTCGGGGTGGTTGCGGATCAGCGCCAGGCTGTCGCCGAGGTAGTACGCGAAGTGGCCGGTGTCCAGGCACAGGTTCGTGTAGCGGGGGTCGGTCTCGGCGAGGAGGCGCTCGACCTCGGCGGAGGTGCCGATGTGGCTGTCGGCGTGGGAGTGGAACTGCTGGTGCAGCCCGTACTGCTCGAGCAGGAGGCGGCCGAGCTGGTCGTGCCCCGATGCGAGCCGGCGCCACTGCTCGTCGCTGAGGGTCCGCGGCTCCAGCGCCTCCCCCGTGGCGTCCGAGCGCCACAGGGCGGGGATGACCACGATGTGCTGGCCGCCGAGGGCGGCGGTCAGGGCGGCGACCTGCTCCACCTGCCCGCGCGCGTCGTCCCACGCGTCGTCGTCCTCGCGGTGGAAGTGGGTGAAGACCGTGCCGCCGGACAGCTCCAGGTCGCGCTTCGCGAGCTCGTCGCGCAGCTGCTCGGGGTCGGTGGGCAGGTAGCCGTAGGGGCCCAGCTCGATCCAGTGGTAGCCGGCCTCGGCGACCTCGTCGAGGAACCGCTGCCACGGCACCTGCTTCGGGTCGTCGGGGAACCACACCCCCCAGGAGTCCGGAGCCGTCCCGATCCTCAGTCCCGTCGCCTCGCTCACCCTCGTGCTCCCCCTCGTCCCCGCGGCGCGCCGGCGGCGCCGTCTCCCGTGCTCGTCGTGCCCCGGCCGCGGGGCTCGTCCGTGGTGCTCGCGCTGCGTCGGCGCTGCGTCGGCGCTGCGTCAGCGCTGCAGCTCGTGCGAGAGCTCCTCCAGCTCCTGACCGCCCGCCATCTCGGCCGTCAGCTCCTCCAGGCCCACCTCGGAGCGCTTGCGGTCCAGCACGCGCCGACCGAGCTTGAGGATGATGAAGTGGTCGCCGACCAGGTAGGCGTGGTGCGGGTTGTGCGTGATGAACACGACGCCCAGCCCCGCGTCGCGGGCCGCGGCGGTGTACTTGAGCACCACGCCGGACTGCTTGACGCCCAGCGCCGCGGTGGGCTCGTCGAGGATGAGCACCCGGGCGCCGAAGTAGACGGCGCGGGCGATGGCCACGCACTGGCGCTGGCCGCCGGAGAGGGTGCCGATGGGCTGGTTGATGTCCTTGACGTGGATGCCCATCTTCTGCAGCTCGGTGTCGGCGATGCGGCGCATGGCCTTCACGTCGAGCGGCGCGAGGGGGTAGCCGCCCTTGCGGATCTCCGAGCCGAGGAAGAAGTTGCGCCAGACCTCCATCAGGCCCACGACGGCGAGGTCCTGGTAGACGGTGGCGATGCCGTGCTGCAGCGGCTCGCGCGGGGAGGAGAAGCGCACCTCCGCGCCGTCCACCTTCAGCGTGCCCTCGGAGTGCTGGTGCAGCCCGGAGATGATCTTGATGAGGGTGGACTTGCCGGCGCCGTTGTCGCCGAGGACGCAGGTGACCTCCCCGGCGTTGACCCGCAGGTCGACGCCCTCGAGGGCGCGGATGGCCCCGTAGGTCTTGCCGACGCCGTGCATCTCGACGAGGGGCGTCCCGGCCTGCAGGTCCGGCGCGGCGTGCTCCTGGATGGTGTCGGTCATGTCACTTCCTCTGCGCGGCGTAGTTCTTGATGTAGAGGTTGACCATGACCGCGAGCAGGAGCATCACGCCGAGGAAGGTCCTGAACCAGTTGGGGTCCCAGCCGGCGTAGACGATGCCCTGCACGGTCATGCCGAAGATGAAGGCGCCGATGGCGGCTCCCACGGCGGAGCCGTAGCCGCCCGTCAGCAGGGCGCCGCCGACGACCGCGGCGATGATGTAGACGAACTCGTTGCCGACGCCGAGGCCCGCCTGCACGGAGCTGAAGTTGAAGAGCAGGTGCATGCCCAGGAACCAGGCCAGGAAGGCCACGGCCATGAACAGGCCGATCTTGACCTTGGCGACGGGGACGCCGACCGCGCGGGCGCTGGCCTGGTTGCCGCCGGCGGCGGTGATCCAGTTGCCGGTGCGGGTGCGCAGCAGCACCCACGTGGCGACGGCCGTGAACAGCAGCCACCACAGCACGGTGATGTTCACGGTGATGACGCCGAGGTCGACGTCGGCGGCGAAGACGGCGTTCGCGGCGGCGAAGCCGTCCATGTCGCTGATGTTGGTCGTCGCGACCGTGTCGGTCACGGCCTTGGTCACGCCGAGGTTGGCGCCCTGGAGCACGAAGAAGGTGCTCAGGGTGACGAGGAAGCTCGGGATGCCCGTGCGCATGACGAGCCAGCCGTTGACGAAGCCGATCGCGAGGGCCACGACGAGGGCGATCGCCGCCCCGACCCACACGTTCAGGGTGAGCTGGTAGCTCGTCATCGCGGCGGTGATGGCCGAGGTCGTCACGGCGACGCCGGAGGACAGGTCGAACTCGCCGCCGATCATCAGCAGCGCCACGCCGAGGGCGACGATGCCGATGGTGGAGCTGGCGTACAGGACGGTCGAGAGGGCGGCCAGCGTCCGGAAGGACGGCGCCATCGCGAAGAAGAAGGCGAAGATGACGACCGCCGCCGCGAGGGCGCCGATCTCCGGACGCGCCAGGACGCGGGAGAGCAGCGACCGCTGGGCGCGCGCTGGTGCGCCGGCCCGGGTCGGCGATGACGGCTGCGTCACCACGGATGAGCTCATGGCCTGCTCCGCTCAGAGGGGGTCGGGGTGGTGGGGCCGGTGCGCGCGAGGGGAGCCGGCCCGGTCGGCTCCCCTCGCCGCGCGGGTCAGCGGGTGTTGTTCCGGGCGTACTCGACGATCGGGCCGATGTTCTCGGAGTCGACGATGGACGGGCCGGTCAGGACCGGCTGGCCGCCGCCGATGTCGTTGCCGTTGGTGAGGTTCAGCCACAGCGCCGTGACGGCCATGTAGCCCTGCACGTAGGGCTGCTGGTCGACGGAGAAGGTGATGGTGCCGTCCTGGATCGCCTGCGCGACGTCGGCGTTGAGGTCGAAGGTGACGACCTCCGCCTGGCTGCCGGCGCCGTCCTTGGCCTCCATCGCGGCCAGGGCGATCGGGGCGCCCAGGGTGACGATGTGGGTGACCGAGGGGTCCTGCTGCAGCTTGGCGCCGATGGTCTGCTGCACCGAGGGCAGGTCGGTGCCGGTCACGTAGAGGATCTCCGTGTTCGAGAAGCCCTTCGTCACACCGGCGCAGCGCGTCTCGAGGGCGACCTGGCCCTGCTCCTGGATCACGCAGAGGGTCTTGCCGCCGCCGTCCTCGCCGATGCGCTGGCCGACCGTCTGGCCCGCGAGGTCCTCGTCGGAGCCGAAGTACATCGGGATGTCGTAGGTCGTGTAGTCGCTGATGCCCGAGTTGAAGGCCACGGTGGGGATGCCGCCCCCGGCGGCGGCCTGGGCGGCCGGGCCGACCTGGTCCGGGTAGGCGAGGGTGGTGGCGATGCCGTCCACCTCGCTGTCGACGGCGTTCTGGATCAGCGTGGCCTGCTCGCCGGCGTCGGGGTCGTTGGAGTACCGCAGGTCGACGCCGTGGTCGGCGGCGGCCTGCTCGGCGCCGGCGCGGATCTTGTCCCAGAACGTGTCGCCCGGCGCCTCGTGCGTGATCATGGCGATCGAGTGCTCGGTGCCGCCCCCGCCCCCGCCGGCCGCGGACGCCTCGGGCGCCTCGTTCTCCGCCGCGCCGCCGCTGCTGCTGCACGCGGCCAGGGCCAGCGCGGCGGCGACGCCGACGCCCGTGGTCCTCAGGGACCTGCGGGTGATCCTCATCGGGAGTCCTTCCTGTGGCGCGTCCCGCCCGGTCTGCGGTGATCCGGGGAGGACGTCGAGGGGAGTGGCGCCGGAGCCGACCAGCGACTGGGCCGACCCTCCCGGCGTCGCCGCCGCGCGGGTCGGGGAGCGGTCAGGACCGGCTCGGGGCGTGCAGGTGGAGTTGTGCGTCGTTGCGACAACGAGCATGTACTGACATGCTCACATCCGCACTGTGGCACGGGGCTCGGACAGGGTCAAGGGTCGTGACGGCCCCGGTCGCCGCGGGGCGCCGGCACGAGCGCGGGGGTGGGCGGTGGGGAGCGGTCCGTGGTCGGCGCAGCGCGTGCAGCAGGACCTCCTGGCCCTGCTGCGCCCGCCGTCCGCGCGGCTGGAGCGGCAGCTGAGCGAGCGGGTGCGCCCGCACCTGTCCGCCGTCGCGCGCGCGCACGCCGGTCGACCCGCGCCGCAGGTCCTCGCCGCTCTGGCGGAGGTCGTGCGCGCGGCCGGCGCGGAACCGGACCTGACGGCCCTGGCCGAGCACGCCGAGCGCGTCAGCGCGGGCGAGGACCCCTACGCCTGAGCCGCCGCTCCCGCGCCCGACGCGTCGGCGGGAGGGACGGTGAACGCGTCGCGGAACCGCTGCAGGGCCGTCGCGGGGTCGCCCGACGCCCAGCCCTCCAGGGCGACGACGCCGCAGTAGCCGAGGCGGTCCAGGGCGGCCGCGACCGCCGGGTAGGAGATCTCACCGGTCCCCGGCTCGCAGCGGCCGGGGACGTCGGCGACCTGCACCTCGCCGACCAGCGGCAGGGCCCGCTCGACGAGCGCGACGAGGTTCCCCTCGCCGATCTGGGCGTGGTACAGGTCGAGGTTCAGCCGCAGGGAGGGGCTGGCGACCGCCTCCACGAGGGCGGTGGTGTCCTGCGCGCGGGCGAACGGGGTGCCGGGGTGGTCCACGGCGGTGTTGAGGTTCTCCAGCGTGAACACCCGGCCCGCCCGCTCGCCGAGGGCGGCCAGCCGCTCCAGGGTGCGGGCGGCCTGCAGCCACATCGCGGGCGTGACCACCTCGACCGGCACGAGCGGCAGCCCGCGGGGGTCGAGCCCGGTGCCGTGCACGTTCAGGCGCGGGCAGTCCAGCTGCTCCGCGGCGCGCAGGGACGCCTCGGCGGTGCGCAGCAGCTCCTCGGCGCCCTCGGGGTCGGCCAGCGCCCCGGTGACGTAGCCGGTCATGGACGAGAACGTCGCGCCGGTGGCCGCCAGCGCCGCCAGGTCCTTGGCGGTCCAGTCCCAGATCTCGACCTCGAAGCCGAGGTCGGCGATGCGGCGCACCCGCTCGGTCACGGGCAGGTCGAGGAAGAGCATCTCCGCCGACGCCGCGAGCCGGAAGCTCACCGCGGCACCTCGTCGACCCGCACCTCGTCGACCCGCACCTCGTCGATCGGCACCTCGTCGATCCGCACCGGGCGCCGCGAGCGCACCGACTCCGCCGCGGCCAGCGCGATCGCCAGGGCGGCGTAGGCGTCCTCCCCGGTCACCGCGGCCGGGGTCCCGGCGCGGACGGCGTCGGTGAAGGCGGCCAGCTCGGCGGTGTAGGCGCCGGCGAACAGCTCCTGGTCGCTGCGGGCCGTGTCGACCCGGCGCCCGTCGGCGCCGGAGAACACCATCCCGGTGCGCCGCCCGTCGCCCGTCGTCGCCGAACCGCCGGAGCCGAGGACCTCCCCGCGCACGTCGTAGCCGTAGGCGGCCTCGAAGCACGCCTCCGCCGTCCCGATCGCCCCGTCGTCGAAGCGCACGGTCACCACGGCGGTGTCGAGGAGCCCGCGCTCGCGCCAGCCGGGCTCGACGAGGGCGTCGGCGAGGGCGAAGACCTCCACCGCCTCGGCCCCGGGGTGCAGGAAGCGCAGGGTGTCGAAGTCGTGGATGAGGGTCTCGCGGAAGATCGTGTCCGGCGCGACGCGGGAGGGGTCGAAGCCGCCGGGGTCGCGGGTGAGCGAGCGCAGCAGCCGGACGGCGCCCAGGCGGCCGTCGTCGAGCAGCGCCCGCGCGGCGCTCCAGTCGGGCGCGAAGCGCCGGTTGAACCCCACCTGCAGCACGACCCCGGCCTCGCGCGCGGCGTCGATGGCCCGCCGGGCGTCGGCCAGGTGCATCGCCATGGGCTTCTCGCAGAAGACGTGCTTGCCCGCGCCGGCGGCGGCCACGACCAGGTCGGCGTGGAAGCGCGCCGGCGCCGCGACGACGACGGCGTCGACGTCGGGGTCGGCGAGGACCTCCGCGGGGTCGGTGCTCGCCCGCGCGGCGCCCAGCGCGTCGGCGAGCCGCTGGGCGGCTCCCGGCGCCGGGTCCGCGACGGCGGCCAGCCGCACCCCGGGCAGCCGGCTGCTCAGCGTCCGCCCGTGGAAGGAGCCCATCCGCCCCGACCCGACCAGCGCCACCCGCACCGGCTGCTCTCCCGCGCCCTCGCTCACACCCACCTCCTAGAACGTTCTAGTGGCGGTCAGCGTGGCCCGGGTGCCTCCCGGCCGTCAAGGCCGGGGCTCAGGGCGCCCGGGCTAGGTTGCCGGGGTGGCGGCCCCTGGACCCGGCGAGGGGCGACGTCCCACCCTGGCCGACGTCGCGGCGCGCGCCGGGGTGTCCACCGCCCTGGTCTCGATCGTCGTGCGCGAGGCCCCCGGTGCGAGCGCCGCCACGCGCGAGCGCGTCCTGCGGGCCGCGCGGGAGATCGGCTACCGCCCCGACGCCCGGGCCCGCCTGCTGCGCGCCCACCGCAGCCGCCTGCTCGGCGTGGTGTTCGAGGTGCAGGGCACCTTCCACGGCGACCTGCTCGGCGGCCTGTACGAGGCCGCCGAGGCCGCCGGGTACGAGCTCGCCCTCAGCGCCGTCACGCCCTCGCGCGACGAGGCCCGCGCGGTCGGGAGCCTGCTGTCCGACCGGTGCGAGGCGCTGGTGCTGCTGGGGCCGCGGTCGCCGGCGGCGCAGCTGGCCGAGCTGGCGGCGCGCCTGCCCGTGGTCGTGGTCGCCCGGGCCGTGCGCGCGCGCGGCGTGGACGTCGTCCGCACCGCGGACGACGAGGGGCTGCACCTGGCCGTCGACCACCTGGTCGGCCTCGGCCACCGCCGCATCGCGCACGTCGACGGCGGGCGCGCCCCCGGCGCCGCCGAGCGCCGCCGCGGCTACCGCGAGGCGATGGCGCGGCACGGGCTGTCCGCCGAGGTCCGCACCGTCGCCGGCGGGCCCGCCGAGGACGACGGCGCTGCCGCGGCCCGGTCCCTGCTCGAGGGCGCGCCGCCCACGGCCGTCACGGTCTTCAACGACCGCTGCGCCACGGGGGTGCTGGACGTGCTGCGCCGGGCGGGCCGCTCGGTGCCCGGAGACGTCAGCGTCACCGGCTACGACGACAGCCGGCTGGCCCGCCTCGCGCACGTGGACCTGACCACCGTCGCGCAGGACGCCGCACGGATGGCGTCCCTGGCGCTCTCCCGCGCGCTCGCCCGCCTCGAGCGCGCGGACGAGCCCGCGGGCGAGGAGGTCGTGCCGCCGCGCCTGGTGGTGCGCGGCACGACCGCCCCGCCGCGCTGACGCGCCGGCGTCAGCGCGGCGAGGCCGGCGCGTCAGGCCTCGCGCGGGGCCAGCCGCACCTCGGTGCGGCGCCCGGTGCGCAGGGCCTCCACGCCGGCCGTGCACACCGCCGTGGCGGCGTACCCGTCCCAGGTGCCCGGCCCGTCGACGGTGCCGCGGCGGGCGGCGTCCGCCCAGCGCTGGACCTCGATGTCGTAGGCCTGCGCGAAGCGCTCGCGGAAGCCCGGGGTGATCACCTGGCCGCGCCGGCCGTCCCCGCTGGAGCGCACGACGCCGGTGTCCAGGCCGATCATGGCGGTGCCGCGCTCGCCGACGACCTCGGTGCGCACCTCGTAGGCGACGCCGGTGGTGACGAACAGCTCGACGTCCACCAGCCGCCCGCTGCCGGTCTCGAACAGCACGACCATGGGGTCGGCCAGGCCCGCCGGGGCGTCCCGGGAGGCCGCGGGGGTCAGGACGGTGACCGCGGTGACCTCCTCGCCGAGGAGGAAGCGCGCCACGTCGACCTCGTGCACCACCGAGTCCGTGATCATCATCTCGGAGGTGAAGTGGGCCGGCACGGCGGGGTTGCGGTGCGCGCAGTGCACCAGCAGGGGGCGGCCGAGGTCGCCGGAGGCGATGAGCTCGCGCAGGGAGGCGTACTCCGGGTCGAACCGGCGCATGAACCCGACCTGCACGAGCGGGCGCCCCAGGGCCTGCTCGGCCCGCACGACCGCCAGGGAGGTGTCGGCCTCGGTGGTCAGCGGCTTCTCGCACAGCACGGGCAGCTCGCGCTCGAGGCAGGCGAGGACGAGCTCCTCGTGCGTGGCGCCCGGCGTGGCGATCACCACCGCGTCGACCTCGGGGTCCGCGATGGCGTCGAACGGGTCCTCCACCACCCGCACGCCCGGGAGCTCGCCGGCCACCTCCCGCGCCCTGTCGGCGAAGGCGTCGGCCACGACCACCGGGCGCGCCCCGGAGGTCCTCGCGGCCAGGCGCCTCAGGTGGTCCGCGCCCATCAGGCCGACGCCGAGGACGGCGACCCTCAGCTCCTGCAGCGGGGTGGCGGACCCGGCCCGGGCCTGGACCGCCGTCTGCGTCGTCGTCTGCGTCATCGTCGTCGTCTGCGTCATCGTCGTCGCAGCCCTTCAGTCGTTGGTGGGGAACCCGAGGTCCATCCCGGCGTGGGAGGGATCCGACCAGCGGGAGGTGACGACCTTGCCGCGGGTGAAGAAGTGCACGCCCTCGGTGCCGTGGGCGTGGGTGTCCCCGAACAGGGAGCTCTTCCACCCGCCGAAGGAGTAGTAGGCCATCGGCACGGGCACCGGCACGTTCACCCCGACCATCCCGACCTGGATCTCGTGCGTGAAGCGCCGCGCCGCGCCGCCGTCGTTGGTGAAGATCGCCACCCCGTTGCCGTAGGGGTTGGCGTTGACCAGGTCCACCGCGGCGGTGTAGGTGTCCTCGCGCACCACGAGCAGCACCGGCCCGAAGATCTCGTCGGTGTACGCGGAGCTGGTGGTGGGCACGCGGTCCAGCAGCGTCGGCCCGAGGAAGAAGCCCTCGCCGTCGGCGTCCGGGCTCACCTGCCGGCCGTCGACGACGACGCTCGCGCCGTCGCGCTCGGCGGCGTCGACGTAGGAGGCGACCTTGTCGCGGTGGGCGCGCGTGACCAGCGGACCCATGTCGCAGCCGCGCCGGCCGTCGCCGGTGCGGATCTTCCCCGCCCGGTCGGCGATCCGGGAGACCAGCTCGTCCCCGGTGCCGCCGACGGCGACCACCGCGGAGATGGCCATGCAGCGCTCCCCCGCCGAGCCGAACCCGGCGTTGACCGCCGCGTCGGCGGCCAGGTCGAGGTCGGCGTCGGGCAGGACCACCATGTGGTTCTTCGCCCCGCCCAGGGCCTGCACCCGCTTGCCGTGCGCGGTGCCGGTCTCGTAGACGTAGCGCGCGATCGGGGTGGAGCCGACGAAGGACACCGACGCGACGTCGGGGTGGGTCAGCAGGCCGTCGACGGCGACCTTGTCGCCCTGCAGGACGTTGAAGACGCCGTCGGGCAGCCCGGCCTCCTTCCACAGCTGCGCCAGCCACAGGGACGCCGAGGGGTCCTTCTCGCTCGGCTTGAGCACCACGGCGTTGCCCGCGGCGACGGCGATGGGGAAGAACCACATGGGCACCATCGCCGGGAAGTTGAACGGGGAGATGATCGCGGCCACCCCGAGCGGCTGGCGCAGGGCGTGCACGTCGACGCTCGTGCTGGCGTTCTCGGTGAAGGCGCCCTTGAGCAGGTGCGGCATGCCGCACGCGAACTCCACGACCTCCTGGCCGCGCGCGACCTCCCCGGCGGCGTCGGAGAGCACCTTGCCGTGCTCGGCGGTGATGATCGCCGCCAGCTCCGGGGCGCGGGCGTTGAGCAGCTCGCGGAAGCGGAAGAGCACCTGCGTGCGCCGGGTCAGGGAGGTGTCGCGCCACGCCGGGAACGCCGCCGCCGCCGCGGCCACCGCCGCCTCGACGTCCGAGGGCTCCGCGAGGACCACCTGGCGGGCCACCTCACCGGTGGCGGGGTCGAACACGTCCGCCCGCCGCGCGGAGCCGCCGGGGGTGGCGGCTCCGCCGATCCAGTGCTGGACGACCTCCGGCGGGCGGACGTCGGCGGGAGGGCCTCCCTGCTCGTGGTCCATCCCCTGGTGCTCCTCGGGCAGCAGCTCGGTCATCGTTCCTCCAGGTCGGGTGCGGGCTCGCCGTCGCGGCTCAGGCGCCGGCGGGGTCGGACGGGGTCAGGTGCGGGCGCTGCTCGGCCTTGTGCTGCTCGTAGACCTCGCGCGCCCGCCGGGTCGACTCCAGCGTCGAGGTCTCCGCCACCGGCACGTCCCACCAGGACCGGCTCGACGGCGCCCCGACGAACGGGTCGGTCTCGACGTGGATGACGGTGGCCGTGGTGCTGGCCCTGGCGTCGAGGATCGCGGCCTCGAGCTCCTTGCGGCTGTGCGTGCGCACGACGTGGATGCCGAAGCTCTCCGCGTTGGCCGCCAGGTCGACGGGCAGCAGGTCGCCGTCGAGGCGGTGGCTGGAGGCGCTGCGGGCGCGGTAGCGGGTGCCGAAGCGCTGGGAGCCGAGCTCCTCCGACAGGGCGCCGATCGAGGCGAACCCGTGGTTCTGCACGAGGACGACGACCACCTTCACGCCCTCCTGGACGGCGGTGACCAGCTCGGTCGCCATCATCAGGTAGGAGCCGTCGCCGACCATCACGAACACGTCGCGGTCCGGGCAGGCCATCCGCACGCCGATGCCGCCGGCGACCTCGTAGCCCATGCAGGAGTAGCCGTACTCGACGTGGTAGCCCTTGGCGTCGCGCACCTGCCACAGCTTGTGCAGGTCGCCCGGCATGGAGCCGGCCGCGCACACCACGACGTCGCGCGGGTCGGACAGCTCGTTGACGGCGCCCAGCACCTGGCTCTGGGTGGGCTGGGCCGACAGGTCCCCGCCCTCGGCGGCGGCGCGGTCGTAGGCGCGGGCGACGGTGGCGTCCCACTCGGCCCGCAGGCGGGCGACCTCCTGCCGGTAGCCGTCGTCGACCGACCAGCCCTGCAGGGCTGCCGTCAGCGCGGTCAGGGCCTCGCGGGCGTCGGCGACGACGGAGACGCCGGCGTGCTTGACGGCGTCCAGGCCGGCGACGTTGACGTTGACGAACTGGACGCCGGGGTGCTGGAAGGCCGTCCTGGAGGCGGTGGTGAAGTCCTGGTAGCGGGTGCCGACGCCGATCACGACGTCCGCCTCGCGCGCCAGGGCGTTGGCGGCCGTGGTGCCGGTGGAGCCGATCGCTCCGACGGAGGCCGGGTGGTCGAACGGCAGGGAGCCCTTGCCGGCCTGGCTCTGCCCGACCGGGACGCCGGTGGCCTCGACGAGGGCCCGCAGCTCCTCGGTCGCGCGCGAGTAGACCACCCCGCCGCCGGCGACGAGCAGGGGACGGCGCGCGGAGCGGACGACCTCCACCGCGCGGGCCAGGGCGTCCGGCTGCGGCAGCGGGCGCCCGACGTGCCAGGTGCGCTCGGCGAACAGCTCCAGCGGCCAGTCGTGCGCCTCGGCCTGCACGTCCTGGGGGATGGCGATGGTCACGGCGCCGGTCTCGGCGGGGTCGGTGAGCACCCGCATCGCGCTCATCAGGGCGCCGGGCAGCTGCTGGGGGCGCCAGACCCGGTCGAAGTAGCGCGACAGCGGGCGGAAGGCGTCGTTGACGGTGACGTCGCCGCTGCTGGGCAGCTCCAGCTCCTGCAGCAGCGGCCCCGCGGAGCGGGTCGCGAACGTGTCGGCGGGCAGCAGCAGCACCGGCAGGCGGTTGATGGTGGCCAGCGCGGCGCCGGTGAGCATGTTCGTCGAGCCCGGCCCGACGCTCGCCGTCACCGCCCACGCCTGCAGCCGGTCCTTCGCGCGGGCGTAGGCGACCGCGGTGTGCACCATGGCCTGCTCGTTGCGGCCCAGCACGTACGGCAGCGCCGGCTCCTCCCCCTCCGGGGTCTCCAGCTCCGCCTGCAGCAGCGCCTGCCCCAGGCCGGCGACGTTGCCGTGGCCGAAGATGCCGAAGCACCCCGCGAAGAAGCGGCTGCGCTCCCCGTCGCGCTCGACGTGCTGGGCGACCAGGAAGCGGACGACGGCCTGGGAGGTGGTGAGCCGGACGGTGTCGTCGGGGCTGGGGGTCATCGCTGCTCTCCTCCGGGCGCGGTGGGGACGGCGTCGGTGCTCTGGTGCAGGGGCAGGCGCGGGTCGACGTCCTGGTGCGCCCACTGCCCGCGCACCCAGGCGAAGGCGGGGTCGTCGACGATGCGCCACTCGCGCTCGGCCCCCGGCCCGGCCATGACGTTCAGGTAGTACATGTGGTGCCCGGGCGCGGCGGCGCAGGGGCCGTGCCAGCCGTGGGGCACGAGCACGGTGTCGCCGGTGCGCACCTCGGCGAGCACGTCGACCGGGCGCTCCGGCGTGCCGTAGGTGCGGTGGTAGCCCACCCCCGGCTGGCCGTCCGGGCCCGGCGCGATCTCGTAGTAGTAGACCTCCTCGAGCTCGCTCTCGTGCTCGCTGGCCTCGTCGTGCTTGTGCGGCGGGTAGGACGACCAGTTGCCGCCCGGGGTGATGACCTCGACGGCGATCAGGGAGTGCGCCTCGAAAACCCCGGCGGCGGCGAAGTTGTGCACCTGGCGGCTGCACGAGCCCGCGCCGCGCAGCTCCACCGCCACGTCGGACGCCGCGACGCGCCGCACCGGCAGCCGCGGCCGGCCCTCGTCCACGCGGGCCGCGGGCAGCGCCACGCGGGCGCCCTGCGCGCTGCGCAGGACGGCCCGGGTGCGCTGCGGCAGGTACGCGAAGTCGCTCGGGCCGGCGAAGACGCCGCTGCGCCCGGCCAGCTCGTGCGCGGTGCCGTCGACGCTCACGGTGCACCCGCCGCGCAGCGGCAGGACGACGACCTCGTCGGGGCCGGTGCTCAGGTCCACCGCCTGCCCGGGCGCCAGGTCGGCCACGTGCAGGGAGCTGTGGCCCCAGCCCGCGCTGGCGGGCGTGACGGACACGTCGTACGGGCCGCGGCGCGTGGAGCCCGCGGGCAGGTGCCACGGGTGCGCGACCATCAGCGCACCAGGGACACGGCGGTGTCGACCGCCGCGGCCACGTCGTCGTCCGGGGGGAAGAGCAGGGCCCGACCCACCACGAGGCCGCGCACGGCGGGCAGGGCGAGCGCCGTGCTCCACGCGGCGTAGGTCTCCTCCGGCGCGGCCACCGGGTCGCCGCCGAGCAGGAGGGTCGGCAGGGTGGTGGCGTCCATGACGCGCTCCATCTGGTCGACGACGGGCAGCTTCAGCCACGTGTGCGCGGAGGAGGCGCCGAGCCCCTGCGCGACGTGGACCGACCGGACCACGGCGGCGGGCGAGAGGTCGTTGACCACCCTGCCCTCGCGGCGCGAGGACCAGAAGGGCTCGAGCAGGGCGGCCCGGCGGGCGCGGTTCAGCTCCGTGACCGCGCGGCCGCACGCCTGCAGCGTGGCGGCCGTGCCGGGGTCGTCCAGGGCCACGCGCAGGAGCATCTTGCCGCCGTCGAAGCCGGCCTCGACGATGCCGGGCACGTCGTAGCCGGTCATCCGGTCGTCCAGCTCGAACGACGCCCCGGCGAGGCCGCCGCGGTTCATCGAGGCGATGACGACCTTGCCCTCCAGCGCGCCCAGCAGCAGGAGGTCCTCGGCGACGTCGGCGGTGGCGAGCAGCCCGTCGACGCCGGGGCGGGCCAGCGCCGCCTGCAGGCGGTCGAGCAGCTCGGTGCGGCTGGCCATGGCGTCGGCGCGGCCGCGCGCGGCCAGCGCCCCGCGCGCCGGGTGGTCGGCGGCGACGATCATGAGGCGGCCGTCGTCGCCGAGCAGCGGACGGCGGGCGCGCCGGGCCAGGGCCTGGGCCACGACCTCGGGACGGCGCGCGCGCAGCTCGGTGACCTCCGCGTAGCTGCGCGCCAGCGGCGGGAGGTGCGCGGGCTGCGCGGCGGGCTGCGCAGCGGGCGGTGCGGGCGCGGACGGCGCGGCGGTGTCAGGCACGGCTGGCCTCCGGGTGGGGACGGGGTGCCGCGCCGTGCGCGGCGAGGAAGGCCTCGACCTCGGCGGCCGTGGGCATCGCGGTCGAGCACTCCAGGCGGGAGGCGACGATCGCCCCGGCGGCGTTGGCCGCGCGCAGCACCTGCTCCAGGGGCCAGCCGGAGAGCAGGCCGTGCACCAGCGAGCCGCCGAAGGCGTCGCCGGCCCCGAGGCCGTTGACGACCTGCACCGGCGTGGGCGGCACGACGACGCGCTGGTCGGCCGTGGCGGCCATGACGCCCGCGGGGCCCTGCTTGACCACCGCCAGCTCCACGCCGGCCGCCAGCAGCGCGTCGGCGGCGCGGTCGGGGTCGCTCTCGCCGGTGGCCACCTCGCACTCGGCGCGGTTGCCGACCGCGACGGTCACGCCGGCCAGGGCGCGCTGCACCTGCTCGCGCGCGGCCTCCACCGAGGGCCAGAACATCGGGCGGTGGTCCAGGTCGAGGACGGTGCACCCGCGCCGCTCGCGCGCCTCGAGCGCGGCCAGGTGGGCGCTGCGGCTGGGCTCGGCGGACAGGCCGGTCCCGGTCAGCCAGAGCAGGTCGGCGTCCCGCACGGCCCCGGGGTCGACGTCCTCGGGGCGCACCCGCAGGTCCGGCGCGGTGGGGCGCCGGTAGAAGTAGAGGGGGAAGTCGTCGGGGGGGAAGACCTCGCAGAAGGTCACCGGGGTGAGGTTGTCCGGGTCGACGACGACGTACCGGTCGTCGACGCCGCGGGTGCGCAGCTCGCGGCGCACGAAGCGGCCGAACGGGTCGTCGCCGACGCCGGAGACCAGGGCGACGCCGTGGCCCAGCCGGGCCGCGGCCACCGCGACGTTGGCGGCGCTGCCGCCGAGGAACTTGCCGAAGGTCTCGACGTCCTCCAGGCCGACGCCGGTCTGCAGGGGGTAGACGTCCACCCCGCAGCGGCCCATCACGAGCACCTCGGCCGGGCGGTCGGGGAGCGCGTCCTGGGACGCACCGGTCACGCGGGCCTCCACAGCGTCGTGAGTTCCGGGGTGGTGCCGGGATGGTTCCGGGATGCTCGGAGCGGCGGGCCGCTGTCCGTGCCTCCGTACTCTGGTCCTCGCCGCCGAGCAGTGTCAACTCTTTGTCCTGACAAAGTGTCAACACGACCGCACGGGTGGTCGCCCTGCCCGGCCGCGGCCGCTCCTGAGATGCTGGGCGCATGGACGCCGCCGCCGACGCCCGGGCCCGGGGCCAGCAGGACCTCGCCGCCCTCCTGCTGCGCGGCCTGGACCGCTCCAGCCCCGTGCCGCTCTACCACCAGCTCGCCGAGCTGATCCGCGGGGCCGTCGACGACGGCGTCCTGCCGGCGGGCACGCGCCTGGAGAACGAGGTCGCCCTCGCCGACCGGCTGGGGCTCTCGCGCCCGACGATGCGCCGCGCCCTGCAGGAGCTCGTCGACCGGGGCCTGCTCGTGCGCCGCCGCGGCGTGGGCACCCAGGTGGTCCACCCCAAGGTCAGCCGCTCCATGGCGCTGACGAGCCTGCACGACGACCTCGCCGGGTCCGGGCAGGTGCCGAGCACCGAGGTCCTGGAGTACGCCCTGGGCCCCGGGCCGGCGGAGGTGACCGAGGCGCTGGGCCTGGAGCCGGGCGCCGAGGTCCTCACCCTGCGGCGGCTGCGGCGGGCCGGCGGCGAGCCGCTGGCGGTGATGACGAACTACCTGCCCGCCGCGCTGGCGCCCTCGCGCGAGCAGCTGGAGGTCGAGGGCCTCTACCAGTGCCTGCGCGACCGCGGCGTGCACCTGCGGGTGGCCCACCAGCGGGTGGGGGCCCGGCTGGCCACGGCCCCCGAGGCGAAGCTGCTCGAGGAGCGCCCCCGCTCACCGCTGGTGACGATGGTGCGCACCGCCTACGACGACGCCGGCCGCGCCGTCGAGCACGGCTCGCACGTCTACCGGGCCTCGCGCTACGCGGTGGAGAGCACGGTCGTCGACCGCTGAGCGCGGGCCCGGGGCGCTCGGGTGGTGCTCAGGCCGGGCCGAGCAGGACGTCGCGGACGACGCCGTCGAGCTGGGCGTCGGCGTCCAGGAACTGGTGCAGGGTGCGCACCGTGGCGCCGAAGCGCTCGAAGTCCTCCACGGCCAGGCCGTCCTCGTCGTAGGCCTTGGTGAACTCGGGCACCCGCGCGCGCAGGGTGTCGATGGCGCGCGGGTCGACGGGCCGCTCGATCGCGTGCGGGTCGACGGGGATGCGGTTCTCGTTGATCCGCCGCTGCCAGTCGAAGGGCGGGGAGACGACGAGGTCGCCGCCGACGAGCTCGCTCCACTGCAGGTGGTTGCGGAAGGCGGCGGAGAGGATGCGCACGCGGTACCCGCGCTCGGTGTAGATGGCGTGCGCCTTCTTCAGCGCGGCGACGCCGGCCCACTCGAAGTGCCCCGGCTCGATCAGCACGCGGTTCTTCGCGGCCCAGGCCTTCAGCCAGTCGTCGAGGCGGCCGCCCATGATCGTGCAGACGGACCCGAAGTCGCCCACGGGCAGGCCCTCGGCCTCGCGGCGGGCGAAGCCGCGCTCGATCGCCTCGGCGACGGCGACGGCCTGGGCGACGGTGAAGGAGACCGTGGCGTTGATGCTCACGCCGCGGTAGGTGGCCTCCTCGATCGCCGCGATGCCCGTCCTCGTCGCGGGGATCTTGACGATGATGTTCGGCGCGAGCCGGGAGAAGCGCACCGCCTGCTCCACGAGGGCGTCGGCGTCGCGGTGCAGGCGCGGGTCGGTCTGCACCGACAGGCGCCCGTTGACGCCGCCGTGCTCGGCGAAGGCGGGCTCCAGGAGCTCGGCGGCCTCCACGGACAGCTCCTCGACGACCCTCCACCCCAGCTCCGACTCACCGGCCGTGGGGTGCTCCTCGGCGAGCTCGCGGATGCGCGGCACCCAGCGGTCGAGGTGGTTCTTGATCACCGTGAGGGCGATGACGGGGTTGCACGTGGCCCCCACCGCGCCCCAGGAGATGGCCTGGGTGAGCTCGTCCAGGTCCGCGGAGTCGTTCCACAGGGACGTGGGCGTGGTCTCGGCCGCGATGCGCAGCGGCAGCTGGGAGGCCTGCGCGGTGGGCGGCTCAACGGTCAGCGTCATCGTCTCTCCTCGGGGTCTGCGTCGACGTCCGCGCCGGCCGAGCGGCGCTGCCCGCGCTCCATGATGGAGCCAGGTGCATATGTCCTGTCAACCGCGGCGGACGACTGGCTGCGTGCAGGACGGCGCGAGCCCGGCGGCCCCGCCATCCGGCGCCCTGGTATTGAGCTGTTGACCTGACAAAGTGACGGCTCGTGCGGTCGGGACGACGGTCGACGGCGAGGCACCCGGCCCGCACCGGACCGCCACCCCCGGACGAGGGCGGGCGAGACCGCCCCGGGCGCGAAGGAGCTCCCCGTGTCATCACCGGTCCCGACCACCCGCGCCCCGAGCGCGGGGCACCGCAGGTTCCTCGTCAGGCTGACCGTGATCTCGACCCTCGGCGGCCTGCTGTTCGGCTACGACACCGGCGTCATCGCCGGGGCGCTGCTCACCATGCCCGAGGACCTCGGGCTCACCACCTTCCAGACGGCCACCGTGGTCACGGTCCTGCTGCTGCCCGGCGCCGCGCTGGGCGCGCTGCTCGCCGGACGGATCGCGGACCGCCTGGGGCGCCGCTCCACGCTGATCATCTGCGGCGCCGTCTTCCTCGTCGGGGCGCTGGGGTGCGCCCTGTCGCCGGGCTTCCTCTCCCTGGTCGCCTTCCGGTTCCTCCTGGGCCTCGGCGTCGGGGCGGCGGCGGTGATCTGCCCGGTGTACCTCGCGGAGATGGCGCCGAAGGACGCGCGCGCCCGCATGGTGACCATCAACGAGCTGATGATCGTCACGGGTCAGCTGCTGGCCTTCGCCGTCAACGCCCTGATCGGCGCCACCGTCGAGGGGCAGGGCGTCTGGCGCGTCATGCTCGGCGTCGCGGCGATCCCCGCCGTCGGCCTGCTCATCGGCATGTTCCTGCTGCCGGAGTCCCCGCGCTGGCTCTCCCTCGAGGGGCGCACCGACGAGGCCCGCACCGTCCTGCACCGCTGCCGCACGGTCGAGCAGGCGGACCGCGAGCTCGCCGAGGTGAAGCACCTGGCCGACGAGGACCGCGGCGCCTCGCGCGCCTCGGTCCGCCAGGTGCTGCGCGCCAACCCGTGGATGCGCCGCCTGCTGTGGATCGGCGCCGGCCTGGCGACCGTGCAGCAGGCCACCGACATCAACACGGTGAACTACTACGGCACGACGATCCTCGAGGGCAGCGGCCTGGGCGACCAGGCGGCCCTGGTCTCCACCATCGCCATCGGCGCGACCTCGGTCACCATGACGATCCTCGGCATCTGGCTGCTGGGCTTCGTCAGCCGCCGCAAGATGCTCCTGACCGGCTTCGTCGGCGTGGCCGCCTCCCAGGCGGTGCTCGCCGCGGTGTTCCTGCTGCCGCAGTCGACCTTCCGCAGCTACACCATCCTCGGCGCCATGATCGTCTTCGTCGCCTTCGTCCAGTGCTTCATCGGCACCGGCATCTGGCTGGTGCTGGCGGAGATCTTCCCGCTGGCGATCCGCGGCTTCGCGATGGGCCTGTCGGTCTTCGTCCTGTGGACGGTCAACGGCCTGATCTCCTTCGCGTTCCCCCCGACCGCCGCCACCCTCGGCTCCACGGCCACCTTCGGCCTCTTCGTGCTCATCAACACCGCCTCGATCGTCTTCATCAGCAGGTTCGCGCCCGAGACCAAGGGCCACAGCCTCGAGAGCCTCGAGGAGCACCTGAAGACCCCGCCCGGCGGCATCCCGGCCGTCGCCGGCGGCGCCCGCGCCGCCTGAGCCCCACCGCGCTCACCGCTGGGCCCGGCCCCCGTCGTCACGACGGGCAGCCGCGGCGGGGTGCGCCTGCGTCGAGCTCACCCAGCCGGGGTGAGCACCTCCAGGCCCCCCATCAGGGGGCGCAGCGCGGACGGCACGAGCACGGACCCGTCGGCCTGCTGGTGGTTCTCGAGGATCGCCACCAGCCAGCGGGTGGTCGCCAGGGTGCCGTTCAGGGTCGCCACCGGCCGGTTCGCGCCGTCCGGGCCCTTCTCGCGCACCCCGAGCCGGCGCGCCTGGAAGGTGGTGCAGTTCGACGTCGAGGTCAGCTCGCGGTAGCGCTGCTGGGAGGGCAGCCACGCCTCGCAGTCGTACTTGCGCGCCGCGGAGGAGCCGAGGTCGCCGGCCGCGACGTCGATCACCCGGTAGGGCACCTCGACGGCGGCGAGCAGCTCCTCCTCCCAGCCGAGCAGGCGCTCGTGCTCGGCCGCGGCGTCCTCGACGCGGCAGTAGGAGAACATCTCCACCTTGTGGAACTGGTGCACGCGGACGATCCCGCGCACGTCCCGCCCGTAGGAGCCGGCCTCGCGCCGGTAGCAGGCCGACCAGCCGGCGTAGCGCAGCGGCCCGCTCGAGAGGTCGAGCACCTCGCCCGCGTGGTAGCCGGCCAGCGGCACCTCGGAGGTGCCGACGAGGTAGAGGTCGTCGGCCTCGAGCCGGTAGACCTCGTCGGCGTGCGCGCCGAGGAAGCCGGTGCCCGCCATCACCTCCGGCTTGACGAGCGTGGGCGTGATCATCGGGGTGAAGCCGTGGGCGAGGGCGCGCTCGACCGCGAGGTTGAGCAGCGCCAGCTCCAGGCGGGCGCCGACGCCGGTGAGGAAGTAGAAGCGCGAGCCGGAGACCTTCGCGCCGCGCTCGGTGTCGAGCGCGCGCAGCGACTCCCCGAGCTCGAGGTGGTCGCGGACGGGGAAGTCGAAGGACGGCGGGGCGCCGACCTCGCGCAGGACGGCGTAGTCGTCCTCCCCGCCGGCGGGCACGCCCGGCTCGACGACGTTCGGGATGGAGCGCAGCAGCTCCTCGTAGGCGCCGCCCAGCTCCTCGGCCCGCGCGGCGGCGGCCCTCGCGTCGTCCGCCAGCTGCCTCGCGCGGGCGAGCAGGGCCTGCTTGTCCTCGCCCTGCGCCGACGCGACGCGCTTGCCGAGGGCCTTCTGCTCCGCGCGCAGCGACTCCGAGCGCGTCATGGCCGCCCGGCGCTCGGCGTCCGCGGACAGCGCCGCGTCCACGACCCCCTCGTCCGCCCCGCGGGCGCGCTGGCTGGCGCGCACCGCCCCCGGGTCCTCCCGCAGCAGCCGCACGTCGATCACGAGCGGCCAGCCTAGCCCGCGGGTGCCCGCGGCGGGCCGCGCCGTTAGCGTTCCGCCGGTGACCCGCCTGGAGCTGACGCTGTGGTCGAGCGCGCTCGCCGTGGTCGTCCTCGTCATCGCCGTCGTCGCCGTCCAGAGCCTGCACCGGCGCCGGACGGCGCCCCAGGAGGTCCCCGTGCCCGAGCCCGCTCCCGAACCGACGCCCGCGGCGCCCGCGCCGCGCGAGCCCCTGGCGGCGGTCGTGGTCAACCCCAGCAAGTTCGAGGACGTCGGGCCCCTGCGCGCCGCCGCCACCCGCGTCTGCGCCGACCTGGGGTGGGCGGAGCCGCTGTGGCTGGAGACGACCGCCGAGGACCCGGGGGTGGGCCAGACGAAGGAGGCCCTGGACGCCGGCGCCGACGTCGTCGTCGCCTGCGGGGGCGACGGCACCGTGCGCTGCGTCGGCGAGGCGCTGGCGGGCACCGGCACCCCGATGGGGCTGGCGCCCGCCGGCACCGGCAACCTGCTGGCCCGCAACCTGGACGTCGTCACCCCCCGCGGCGCCGAGCTGTCCCCCGACGACGTCGATGCGGCGATGCGCGTGGCGCTGACGGGCCAGGACCGGCCCGTCGACGTCGGCTGGATCACCGTCGTCGGCCCCGGCGGCGACGAGCACACCGCCCCCGACGAGCAGGCGTTCCTCGTCATGGCGGGCATGGGCTTCGACGCCGCGATCATGGCCAACGCGCCCGAGGCCCTCAAGGCGCGCGTCGGGCCGATCGCCTACGTGGTCTCAGGCCTGCAGCAGCTGAAGGGCAAGCGGGCTCGGGTGACGATCGACGTGGACGGCGCCCGCCACGAGCGCCGGGTGCGCACCGTCGTGGTCGGCAACGTCGGCAAGCTGCAGGGCGGCCTGGCGCTGCTGCCGGACGCCGAGGTCGACGACGGCCGCCTGGACGTGGTGGCGATCGGGCCGCGCAACCTGGCCGAGTGGGCCGGGGTGACCGGCCGGGTGCTGACCGGCCGCGGGCGCGGCGCGGACCGCATCCACCACTGGAGCGGCAAGGGCATCGCCCTGCGCGCCGACACCCCCCAGCCCGCGCAGCTGGACGGCGACCCCGTCGGCGACGCCGTGGAGCTGCGGATGCGCGTGGACGAGCACGCCCTGCTGGTGCGCGTGGCCCCCGGGGTGGGCGCCAAGCCCTGAGCCGACCGGGGTGGGGCCGCGCGGTGCTGTTGACCCACCGGGCGGCCGCCACCAGCCTGGCCCCGTGGAGCACCCGTCGCACCCCGCGCCGACCCCGTCCGCGGCGAGCCCGTCGTCCCGCGGGCCAGTCGTGGCGGTGCTGCTGGTGCTGGGCGGGCTAGCGCTGCTGGTGGTGCCGCTCGGGGGCTTCCTGCTCGCCGGTGCCGGCGCGGTCGTCGGCCTGCACGCGGCCCGGCACGGCGACCGGCAGGCGTTCTGGGGCTCGGCATGCCTGCTGGGCGCCGTGGTGGGCCTGCCCGCAGCGGCGGTCCTGGCGGTGCTGTCCGTCTCTGGAGATCCCGTCTCGGGTGATCCCGCGGTCTCCGGCCAGCGCCCGGACCTCGTCCTGGCGTCGCGCGTCGTGGGGTGGACGGCGCTCGGTGCCCTGGTGGCCGGCCTGGTGCTGCTGACGGCGGCGTGGGCGCGCGCCAGCGGGCAGCAGCGCGGCGCCTGGACGGCGGGCGCAGGGGCCGTCGTCCTCGTCCTCGCCGCCGCCACGGTGTGGGTGACGTGGGGGATGGGCTTCGACCTGGCCGACGCCGGCCGCTCCACGGCGCACCTGGACGCCGTGATGGTCCCCGCCGCCTGGACCGCGCTGGCGGCCCTGGTCGTGACGGTGGCCGCGGGCGCGGTGACGGCCGTGCGCTCCTCGCGCACCCGGCCCGCCGCGCCGGGGGCGCCGCCGTCCGCCACGCTGGGGTCGTGAGCGAGCCGCTGGACTACGAGCCCTCCCTGTACCGGGTCACCGTCGTGGTCGACCTGGACGACCCCGCCGCCGACGGCCTCGAGGGCGCCGTCGCGGCGGCGCTGCCGCTGGACCTCGTGCCGGCCATGGCCGACGAGCAGGCGCGGGAGGACGCCGCCACCCTCAGCACCGACCGCAGGGCGCTCGACGTCGTGGTGCTCGCCGAGGGCGGCACGCCGGCCGAGGCCGAGCGCACCGGCGTGGCCGCCGTGGAGGCGGCCCTGCGCGGGGCGGGGCTCGGGCCGAGCACGGCGCGGCCGGGGCAGGCGCGCGTGGAGGACGCCTACGAGCCGGGAGCGCCCGCCGCCCGCTGAGGCGCTCCGCACCCGCCCGCCGTCCCGGAGGTCCCGTGATCCCGGAGGTCCCGTGAGCCGCAGCCCCGCCGACGTCTACCGCGAGCACCTGCCCCCCGGTCGGGGAGAGGAGTTCGCCCTCGACGGGCTCGACCGCGTCGGCGTGCCGGTGCACGCGGTGCGCCTGATCGGCGCCGGCGGGCTGGGCGGGGCGGGCATCGGCTACGGCGCGACGCGCGAGGACGCGCGCACCGGTGCCCACGGCGAGCTGGCGGAGGCCGTGCTGCCGAAGGCGGGCGCCGCCGGGCGCGAGCGGCCGACCGCCTCGTACGCGCAGATGGCGCGCCGCGAGGGCGCCGACCGCGTCGCCGACCCCGTCTCGCTCGTCCTCGAGGCGGGGTCGGACTACGACGCCGACCGGCCGCTGCAGTGGCTGGCGACCACCCGGCTCTCCGACGGCGAGACGGTGTGGGCGCCGGCGGAGCTGGTCGCCTCCGACGAGGCGGAGCTGCCCGGTGGCCCACCGCCCGGCGGCTGGCTGACGACGCCGGTCACGAACGGGCAGGGCGCGGGGCTGTCCCGGGCCCAGGCGCTCTCGCACGCGCTGCTGGAGGTGCTGCAGCGCGACGGCGACGGGCTGTCGTTCCGGGCGATGGGCACCGGGGTCGTGGTCGACCTCGCCGGCCTGGACGACCCCGTCGCCCTCGACGTGCTGGCCAGGCTGGAGGCGGCCGACGTCGAGCCGGTCGTCAAGCTCGCCTCGACCGCCTTCGGCGTCCCCGTCGTCTACTGCGTCGGGGCCGGGCGCGGCAGCGCCGACGACGCGCTGCCCGTCGTGCTCGGCGCCTGCGGGGAGGCGGCCCACCCGGACGCCGTGCGCGCGGTGCGCAAGGCGCTGCTGGAGTTCGCCGCCGCCCGCGCGCGCCTGGCCTTCATGCACGGCCCCCTGGCCGCGGTGCGGCGCGTGGCGCCGCCGGACTACGTGGAGCGGGTCGTGGCCGCCGGCCCGGGCGTGCAGGAGCCGCGGGCCCTGGCGGAGATGCTCGCCTGGACCTCCCGCTCCGCGGCCGAGGTGCGCGCGCTGCTGGAGCCCGTGGTGCTCTCGCGCCGCAGCAGCACGGCCCTGGCGGACCTGCCCTCCACCCCCGCGGACGGCGGCCCGCAGGAGCTGCTCGACGACGTCGCCGGCCGGCTGCGGGCGGCCGGGACGGACGTGCTGGTCGCCGAGGTCCGCTCGGGCCCGGTGTCCGTGGTCAAGGCGCTCGTGCCCGGGCTGGAGGTGGAGACGATGAGCTACGGGCGCATCGGCGAGCGCGGCGTGCGCGCGCTGCTCGAGCGCCCCCCGGGGCAGGGCCGGGAGCTGGTCGCGGTCGGGCGGCGGCCGGACGGGCTGGGCTGGGCCCGGGTGCACCTGACCGCCGAGGCGCTCGAGCGCCTCGGCGGGCCGGCCTGGCTGGACCGCGACGGCGTCGCCGCTCGCGTCGGCCGGCTCTACCCGCTCTACCGCGAGCCCGGCCGCCACGCCGCGGCCCTCGCGCGCGGGGAGCGCTGACCCGCGCCGCACCCGGGGCTCGGACGGCGGCTCAGGTGGTGGCGCCCGAGCGCACGCGCGTGAGCCAGTCGTGGGCGGCGGTGAAGTCGGCGTCCGCCGTGCCCGGCGGCGGGCTGGGGGCCAGGCCGTCGGCGCGCGGGTAGGAGCCGAGGTAGCGCAGCTGGCGGCACACGCGCTTGAGGCCCATGAGGGCCTCCCCCACGCGCAGGTCGTGCACGTGGCCCTCGCAGTCGATGGAGAAGCAGTACTCGCCCAGCTCGGTGCCGACCGGACGGGACTCGATGCGGGTGAGGTCGATGCCGCGGGTGGCGAACTGCTCCAGCAGCTCCAGCAGCGCTCCCGCGTGGTTCTGCGCCAGGTAGGCGACGAGGGTGGTCTTGTCGGCGCCCGTCGGCGCCGGCGGCGGGCCGGGCGGGGCCACGAGCACGAAGCGGGTGACGGCCGAGGCGTTGTCGGCGACGCCGTCCGCGAGCACGTGCAGGCCGGCACCCTCGGCGGCCACGGCCGCGCACAGCACCGCGTCGTAGGCGGCGCCGCCGGCGGTCAGCGCGTGCGCGGCCGCCGCGGTGGAGGCGCTGGGCGCGGTGGCGGCGCCCGGCAGGTGCCGGCTGATCCAGCCGCGGCACTGCGCGAGGGCGTGCGGGTGGCTGCCGACGCGGCGCACGTCCTCCAGGCGGGTGCCCGGGCGCGCGGCGAGGACGAAGGCGACCGGCACGAGCACCTCGCCGACGACGACGAGCGGGTGGCCGGCCGCGAGGGCGTCGAGGGTGGCGCTCACCCCGCCCTCCACGGAGTTCTCGATGGGGACGACGGCGGCGTCGACCTCCCCGGAGCGCACGGCGTCCAGGGCCGCGTCGACGCTGGCGAACGGCACGCGCGCGGCGGCGTCCGCGCCGGGCAGGCGGCGCAGCGCGGACTCGGTGAAGGTGCCCGCCGGGCCCAGGAAGCCGAGGCGCCGGGGCGGGGCGGACGGGGCGGGGCTCACCGCCGCCACGCTACTGACGCCGGCCCGTGCTCAGGCCCGCGGCCCCGGGGTGCTCCGGGGTGGGCGTCCTTGCCTTCGCGCGCGCCGGGCAGCATCCTCGGGCGCGGCGGCGCTCCCGGTGTCGGTCGGGCCCGCCGCCCACCCCCCACCTCGAGAGGCAGGACCTGTGCGACGCGGACAGCCGCTGCGGATCGGCGTCCTCGGCGCCGCCCGGATCACGACCGAGGCCCTCGTCGAGCCGGCCCGCGCGGCCGGCCACCGCATCGTCGCCGTCGCCGCCCGCGACCGCTCCCGCGCCGAGGCGTTCGCCGCCGCCGCGGGCGCCGAGCGCGTCCTGCCCGGCTACGCCGACGTGCTCGCGGACCCCGAGGTCGAGGTGGTCTACGACCCGCTCGCCAACGCCCTGCACGCGCCGTGGAACCTCGCGGCCGTGCGCGCGGGCAAGCACGTGCTCACCGAGAAGCCGTCCGCGGGCAACGCCGCCGAGGCCCGCGCCGTGCGCGACGCGGCCGCCGCCGCGGGCGTCGTCCTCGCCGAGGGCTTCCACTACCTGCACCACCCCGTCGCCGCCCGCCTGCGCCAGCTGGCGGCGGGCGGCGAGCTCGGGCAGCTGCGGCGCGTCGAGGTCGACATGCTCATGCCGGCGCCCGACGACGCCGACCCGCGCTGGAGCCTGGAGCTCGCCGGCGGCGCCGTGATGGACCTCGGCTGCTACGGCCTGCACGCGCTGCGCCACCTGCCCCCGGGCTCCGGCGGGGACGGCGCCGGGAACGGCGCAGCGAACGGCGCGGAGCTCGGCTCCGGCCCCCGGGTGGTCGCCGCCCGCGCCGTCGAGCACCCCGACCACCCCGGCGTCGACGCCGAGCTGGACGCCGACCTCGAGCTGCCCGGCGGGGTGGAGGGCGCGGTGCGCAGCCGGATGGGCGGGCAGGAGTGGCGCTTCGCCTGCCGCCTGGTGGGCACGGCGGGGGAGGCGGAGGCGCCGAACTTCGTCAAGCCGCAGCAGGACGACCGCGTCGTCGTGCGCACCGGCGCCGGCGAGCGCGTCGAGCACCTGGGGCGCCGCTCGTCCTACGCGTACCAGCTCGACGCCCTGGCCCGCGCGCTGCGCGGCGACCCCGGCGCCGTGCGGCTCGTCGACGCCGACGACGCGGTGGCCACGATGGAGCTGGTCGACGCCTGCTACGCCGCGGCGGGCCTGCCGCCGCGCAGCAGCGGGCCCCTCGACCTCGGCGGCGCCGGCCGGTGAGCACGGCGCCGGGCACTAGCCTGGCCGGGTGAGCCGCCCAGCCCCGCCCTCGGGACGGCGGGGGGCCGCCGCCGCGCTCGCCGCCGCGCTGGCCGTGCTGCTCACACTCCTCGGCCTCGGGGTCGTCGGCTCCGGGCTGATCGGCCTCGCGGCGGGGGCCTCCCCCGCCGCCGCGGCGGCGCCCGACCGCGCCGGCGCCGTGCCCGGGCCGGTCGTGGTCGTCGGCGTCCCCGGGCTGCGCTGGGACGACGTCGACCCGGCCACGACGCCGGCGCTGCACGGCCTCCTGGGACAGGGGGCGGTCGGCACCCTCGTCACGCGCAGCGTCCGCTCGGTGGACTGCCCGGTCGACGGGTGGCTGGCGCTGTCGGCCGGGCGGCGCGCCGCCGACGCGGTGCGCACCGAGGACGAGCCGCTGTGCCGCACGCCGCAGCCCCCGGACACCACCGCGGGCGGGCCCGCGACCCTCGGCCGCTGGCCGGTGTACGCGCAGGAGGCCGCGCAGGGCGACTACGGCGCGCAGCCGGGCGCGCTGGGAGGGGCGCTGCAGCGCGCCGGCGTCGCGGCGGTGGCGATCGGGCCGGGCGCGGCCGTCGCGCTCGCGGACGGCGACGGCGCGCTCGTCGGCCCCTACGCCCCCGCCGGCGGGCCGGCGCAGCTGCTCGCGCAGGGCGTCGCGGACGCCGTGGCCGCCGGCGCGCAGCTGGTCGTGGTCGACGCCGGGGCCCTTCGCGACCCCGACGACACCCCGTACGACCTCCCGCCCGAGGACGCGTCCGAGGAGCAGCGGGGCGAGCAGAGCGGAGAGCGGGACGGGGAGCAGGAGGCCGGCGGGGACGGGGCGGGCGACGCCCCGCAGGCGCAGCAGGAGGACGGCGACGGCGGAGCGGCCGCGCAGGGCGCCGACGGCGCCGCGGACGACGCCGCGGACGACGCGTCCGAGGAGGCGCCGGAGGAGCGGGCCCAGGAGTCCCCGGCCGACGACCCCGCGCGCTTCCGCCCCGAGCGCTCGGTGCAGGCCGCGCAGCTCGACGAGCGCGTCGGCGCCGTCCTGGCCGGAGCACCGGAGGGCTCGACCGTGCTGGTGGCGGCGCTGGCCGGCTCCGGCGGCAGCCCGCACCTGGGCCTGCTCGCCGCCACGGGCCCCGGGCCGGGCGGGCGGGCCTACGCCGAGGCGCTCGTGGGCAGCAGCTCCACCCGCCAGGACGGCATCGTGCAGACGACGGACCTGCTGCCGACCGTGCTGGAGCTGCTGGGCCTGCCCCGCGCCGACGGCGCCGTCGGCGCGGTGATCACCCCGCTGCCCGGCTCGCCGGAGAGCGCGCGGGAGCGGCTGGAGGTCGTCCTGGACGCCGACGCCGCCAACCAGGCGGTGCGCCCGCTCATCGCGCCGTTCTTCTGGGCGCTCGTCGCCCTGCAGCTGGTGCTCTACGGCGCCGCGGCGCGCGCGCTGCGCACGCGGGCCACCGACCCCGTGCGCCGCCGCCGGGTGCTGCGCCAGCTGCGGTGGGCCTCGGTGCTCTTCGCCGCCGTCCCCGTCGCCACGTTCCTCGCCAACCTCGTGCCGTGGTGGCGCCTGGAGCACCCGGCGCTCGGCGTGGTGCCCGCCGTCGCGGGAGGGGCGGCGGGCGTGGCCGTGCTCGCCCTCGCCGGCCCGTGGGGCCGCGCCAGCCTGGGCCCGGTGGGCGCCGTGGCCGGGGCGACCGCGGGCGTGCTGGCCCTCGACGTGCTCACCGGCTCGCGGCTGATGACCTCGAGCCTGATGGGCATCCAGCCCGTCGTCGGCGGCCGCTTCTACGGCTTCGGCAACGTGCAGATGGCGCTGTTCGCCACCGGGGCCCTGCTGCTGGCCACCGCGGTCGCGGACGCCCTAGTGCGCCGCGGGCGCCGGCGGGCCGCCGTCGCCGCCGTCGTGCTCACCGGCGCGGTCGCCACGGTGGTCGACGGCTACCCCGGCCTGGGCAGCGACTTCGGCGGCCCGCCGGCGATCGTGCCGGCGTTCGCGCTGCTCGCGCTCGCGGTCGCGGGCCGCCGCGTGACGTGGCGGCGGCTGCTCGTGGTGGCCGCGGGCACGGCCGCGGTGATCGTGGTGCTGTCCGTGGCCGACTGGCTGCGCGACCCGGCCGACCGCACCCACCTGGGCCGCTTCGTGCAGACGGTGCTCGACGGCGGGGCCTGGCAGGTGGTGCAGCGCAAGCTCATGGCCAACCTCGGCCTGCTGGGCCTGAACGCGCTCACGCTGCTCGTGCCGTTCGCCGCCGCGTTCGTCGGGCTGGTGCTGCTGCGCCCGGCCGCGTGGGGGGCTCCGGTGCTGCAGCGGGCCTACGCGGCCTCGCCGACGCTGCGCGCCGGGCTGACGTCGCTGCTGGTGCTCGTGGCCGTCGGGTTCGCGGTCAACGACTCCGGCGTCGCGGTGCCGGCCGTCGCAGCGACGCTGGCCCTGCCGCTCGTGCTCGCCGCGTGCGCGCGCGTGCTCGAGGAGGAGGCGGGCGCCGAGCAGCCCCCGCGCTCCCCCGAGGGGGACGGCGGTGACGACGGCCGCGCGCTCACCCGGGCGCCGGCGCCCTCCGGGAGCCGCCCGGCCGGCGCCTGAGCGCCCGCCGGGCCCGCCGCACCGCGAGCGCGAGGGCGACGTCGCGGAACTGCGCCGCGCGGTGCAGCTGCGCGCGCCGGTCGGTGCCGGTGACGCGGTGCTGCAGCGGGCACGGCACCTCCAGCACCCGGAAGCCCTGCTGCAGCAGGTCGATCGTCAGCGCCGTCTCCACGCCCCAGCCGCGCGCGAGGGGACGGGCCGCGGCCAGGGCCTGCGGGGTCAGGCACCGCATGCCCGACAGCGGCTGGGTCGGCGTCCAGCCCGTGGCGCGCACGACGCCGCGCCGGGCCAGGCCGACCACGAGCCCGCGCCCGCCGCCGGGCGCCGACTGCGGCGGGAGCACCGCGATGGTCATGTCGGCGGCCCCGGCCAGGACGGGCTCGGCGAGCACCGCCGTGGCCGCCGCCGTCGCCCCCAGGTCGGCGTCGACGAACAGCAGCGCCCGCCTGGCCCCGCCGGGCCGGGCCGCGACGGCGTCCGCGCCGGTCTGCATCGCGGCGGCCTTGCCGCGGTTGCGCGCGTGGCGCACGACGAGCGCGCCGGCCGCCTCGGCGATCCGGCCGGTGCCGTCGCGGCTGCCGTCGTCGACCACGACGACGAGGTCGGCGCCGGCGACGGTGCGCGCGGCCGCGACGGTCCCCGCGATCCGCTCCGCCTCGTCCTTGGCCGGGACGACGACGGCCAGGCCGGTCGGGACGGCGCGCCCGGGCGGCGTCACCGCAGGGTCAGCTGGCGCGAGACCACGCCGGCGCGGGCGCGGCGCTCCTCCGCGCTCAGCGGCCCGGTGGCGGCCAGCGCCTCCTCCAGGCGCGCGGCGAAGGCCGCGGCGGGCTCCTCGACGTCCTGCGCGCCGGCGTCGGGGGCGAGGTCCCACACCGGCACCAGCAGGCCGTGCGCGCGGAAGGCGCCCAGGTAGCGGCTCTCCGGCCCCAGGGCGGAGGCCCCTGCCGCGTGCAGGCGCGCGAGGGCGTCGAGCAGGGCGTCCTCCTCGTGCGGCAGCACCCAGCGCAGGTGGCGGCGGTGTCCCACCTGGCACCAGTAGGCGGCCTCGACGCCGGTCAGCCGGCGGGTGGGGACGACGGAGGCGTTCGCCTCCTGCAGGGCGGCGTCGGTCTCGGGGGTGCGCGCGCCGTCCGCGACCCAGAAGCCGAAGCCGTCGTGCACGGTGACGGCGAAGCCGCCGTCGGGGTCGAGCAGGTCCTGCAGGCGGGGCCCGGGGCCGGGCAGGCCCGCGGGCGGCAGGGCCGTGCCCGGCTCGGCGGCCATCGCGCGCACCAGGGCGGCGGCGGCGTCGCGGCTGGGGTCCCCGGAGCTGACCGGGGTCTGCAGCCCGAGCAGCACGCTGCCGTCCGCGCGGCGCAGCGCCGCGGCCGCCGCCGGCAGCACGCTCGCCACGACGACCTGCGCGCCGGGCTCTGCGCCGTGCTCGGCGGCGCCGGCCGCGGTGCGCACGAGCGCGGTGGCGGCGGGCACGACCTCCCGCAGGGCCACCCAGTCGCCCTCGCCGGGCAGGCCGGCGAAGGGCCGCGGCACGAACGCGCTCGCCCGCGCCGCGGCGGCGCGGCCGTGGCACGCCTTGTAGCGCTTGCCGGAGCCGCAGGGGCACGGCTGGCGCGGCCCGACGGCGGGGACGGTCTGCGTCGCGGAGGAGCTCACGCGGGAGAGGATGGCAGGCGCCGCGCTCAGGCGGAGCGCGGGACGGCGCCCTGGGTCCCCAGGACCGCCCACACGGTGTGCCGGCCCGCGTCGTCGGTGCACGAGCCCCACCCGCTGCACAGGGCGTCGACGATGCGCAGGCCGCGCCCGGACGTCGCGCCGTCGGCGGCGTCGCGCGGGGCCGGGCCGCAGCCGGCGCCGCCGCCGTCGACGACCTCCAGGCGCACCGCGCGCGCCTCCACGCGCCAGCGCAGCAGCACGCCGCCGTCGCCCAGCGGCTCGGCGTGCCGCATGGCGTTGCCCAGCAGCTCGGAGACCACCACGGCGGCGTCGTCGACGAGCTCGCGCTGGGCGCGGGCCGCGGTCAGGGAGGTGACCAGGGCCCGCCGCGCGGTGGGGACGGCCGCGGCGCCGTGGGCCAGGTGCAGCGCCCCGGCGTCCAGCGCGGGCCGCCCCGGGGGCGCCGGCGCGGGATCGGGCGCGGGGCCCGCCGCGGAACGGCTCGACTCGACCGGCACGCTCGTGCCTCCCCCTGTGCGGCTGCGGCAGCCATCGACCGCGTCAGCGGTACCCGGCCCGGCGCCGCGTGAAACGCCGGCGGGCCGGGTCGAACCAGCCCGGCCGCCCCGACCGGGCCACCGGCGGTGCCGCTGACCGGGTCAGAGGACCCGCGGCTCCTCGGGGCCCTCGCCGACCAGGGGCAGGCCGGCGTCCTGCCAGGCCCCCATGCCGCCGTCCACGTTGACGGCGTCCACGCCGTGGTGGGTCAGCCACGCCACCGCGCGCGCCGAGCGGCCCCCCGAGCGGCAGACGACGTACACGTCGTCCTCGGGCAGCTCGCCGAGGCGCGCCGGCAGGTCGCCGAGCGGGACGTGCACGGCGCCGGGGGCGTGGCCGGCCGCCCACTCGTCGTCCTCGCGGACGTCGAGGAGCACGGCGCCCTCGGGCACCTCGCGCACGGACGCGGTGGGCAGGTCGCTGGCCATGGCGCCATCGTCGCAGCCGGGCCCGCGGGCCCGGACCCGGGCTCAGGGGTGGGGGAAGTCGGGCGCGGACGGCGACAGGAGGTCCTCGGAGCGCGTGGGCGCCCAGGCGCGCGAGCCGGGCGGGGCCTCGTCGGCGCGCAGCGGGTGCGACCCGCTGCCCGCCTCGCCGTCCCCCGGCTCCCCCGGCTCTCCCGGCTCTCCCGGCACGGGCTCGACGCGGATCCGCGCCGGGCGCCGCCCGTCCGTGGCGACGACCGCGAAGCGGTGCCCGAGGGCCTCCACCTCGTCCCCGACGACGGGCACCCGGCCCAGCTCCGTCATCACGAAGCCGCCGAGGGTCTCGTACGGGCCCTCGGGCAGCGCCAGGCCGGTCTGGTCGGCCACCTCGTCGCGGTGCAGCAGGCCGTCGAGCTCGCTCGGCCCACCGGCGCGCTGCCCGGCGGCGGCCTCCTGGTCGTACTCGTCCTCGATCTCGCCGACGAGCTCCTCGACGAGGTCCTCGAGGGTGACGATGCCGTCGGTGCCGCCGTACTCGTCGACGACGACGGCCAGGTGCCGGCCGCTGCGGCGCATGAGCGTGAGGGCGGGCAGGAGCGTCTTGGAGCCGGGCAGCAGCGCCACCGGGCGCACGAGGTCGCGCACGGTGCCGCCCCGGCCGCGGCGGGCGGCGGCGAGCAGGTCGCGCACGTGCACGAAGCCGAGGACGTCGTCCGCGGACTCCCCCGTGACCGGGTAGCGCGAGTGCGGCTGGTCCTCGACCACGGTCGCCGCCTCGTCCACGCCCAGGGACGCGTCGAGGAAGGCGACCTCGGTGCGCGGGATCATCACCTCGCCCAGGCGCCGGTCGGCGGCGTCGAAGACGTCGGTGAGCACGGCTCGCTCCTCCGCGCCCAGCTGCTCGTGGCTGCTGACCATCTCCCGCAGCTCCTCCTCGCTGACCTCCTCGCGGCTGGCGTTCGGGTCCAGCCCGATCAGCCGGACCACGAGGTCCGTGGAGCGGCCGAGGACCCACACCACGGGCCGGGTCAGGGTCGCGATGCGGTCGAGCACGGGCGCCACGACCAGGGCGACGCCCTCGGAGCGCTGCAGCGCGAGGCGCTTGGGCACCAGCTCGCCCAGCACGAGGGAGGCGTAGGAGACGAGGATCGTCACGACGACCAGGGCGACGGTGGCCGCGATGCCCACGGGCACCCCCCAGGCCTCCAGCTGCGGCTGCAGGCGCCCCGCCAGCTGCGCACCGCCGAAGCTCGCGGCGAAGAAGCCCGCGAGCGTGACGCCGATCTGCACCGAGGAGAGGAACCGGTTCTCGTCGGCGCGCAGCCGCTCGACGGCGGCGCCGCGCCCGCCGCGGGCGGCCAGGGCGCGCACCTGGCTGTCGCGCAGGGACACCAGCGCCAGCTCCGACATCGAGAAGAAGCCGCCGACGAGCACGAAGAGGAGGACGAGGGCGATCTCCAGCCAGCTGCTCACGCCCCCATCCTCCCAGCCCCCCGCCGTGGCCCGGCGCAGGAACCGGCGCAGCGATCAGCGCAGGAAGCGGGAGGTGCGCCGGTCGGCCAGCGGCACCCCGCCGGTCTGGCAGGTGGCGCAGTACTGCAGCGAGCGGTCGGCGAAGGAGACCTCGCGCACGACGTCCCCGCACGCCGGGCAGGGCTCGCCGGTGCGCCCGTGCACCCGCATCCCGGCTCGCTGCGCGTCCTCCAGCTCCGCCGCGGGCCGGCCCGCGGACGCCGCCACGGCCGCGGGGAGCACCTCGCGCAGGGCCGTCCACAGCCGCTGGACCTCCTCGGCGCCCAGGCGGCCGGCGAGGGCGAAGGGCGACAGGCGCGCAGCGTGCAGGACCTCGTCGCTGCAGGCGTCGCCCACGCCGGCGAGCGCGGTCTGGTCGCGCAGCAGGCCCTCGACCTGCTGGCGCGAGCCGGTCAGCAGCGCGGCGAGGGCCTCGACGTCGAAGGCGGGGTCGAGCGGGTCCGGTCCGAGCGCGGCGATCGCCGGCACCTGGCGCGGGTCGCGCGCGACGTGGACGGCGAGCTCCTTGCGCGGACCGGCCTCGGTGAGGTCGAAGCCGGGCAGGCGGCCCTGCGCGGCCAGCCGCTCGTCGACGGCGCCGTCGTCGAGGCGCACGCGCAGCGCCACGACGCCCCGGCCCGGGCGCGCGGCGGCCGCCGGCAGGGACTCCGACCACCGCAGCCAGCCCGCGCGGGCCATGTGGACGCACAGGTGCAGGCCGGAGACGTCCAGGTCGAGCCACGTCCCGCGCCGCACGACGCCGGTCAGCTCCTGCCCCGCGAGCGCGGACGGCGGCGGGTCGTGGGTCTTGAGCACGCTGACCGCGGCCACCTCGACGGCGGCGACGACGGACCCGACGGCGCGCTCGCGCAGGAAGCCCGCGAGGGCCTCGACCTCGGGCAGCTCGGGCACCGGCACAGCGTGACACGGAACGCTCAGTCAGTACCCGTAACGCCTGGTGAGGGGGCGGATCGGCCGCCGAGCGCTCCGCGCAACCGGTTCCCGCGGCGTCCTTGACCGGGCGCGCCGACGCCGGGTTCGATGGCGGCGCGGGGTGCGGTCGTCGCCGGCCCGCAGCCGGAGCGACCAGGGGAGAGCTGTGCCCACCAGCAGGTTGAAGTTCGGGGTGCTCACGTTCCCCGTGCACCGCCCCACCCACAACCCGACGCTGCAGCTGGAGACCGACCTGCAGCTGGTCGAGCACTGCGACCGGCTCGGCTACGACGAGTTCTGGTTCGGGGAGCACCACTCCGGCGGCTGGCAGGTCATCGCCTCCCCGGAGCTGATGATCGCCGCCGCGGCCCAGCGCACGCGCTCGATCCGGCTCGGCACCGGCGTGGCGACGCTCTCCTACCACCACCCCCTCACCCTGCTGGACCGCATCGTCCAGCTCGACCACCTCACCCGCGGCCGCCTGGTCTTCGGCGTCGGGGCCGGAGCCCTCGCGCTGGACTCCACGATGATCGGTCACGACCCGATGCAGGCGCGCCGGATGATGGAGGAGGCCCTCGAGGTCATCACCGAGCTGCTGCGCTACGAGGGCCCGGTCAGCCGCACCACCGACTGGTTCGTCCTGCGCGACGCGCAGCTGCACCTGCGGCCCCACAGCGAGGAGCTGGACATCCGGGTCGCGGCGTTCAAGTCGCCGTCCGGGCCCCGCCTGGCGGGCCGCTTCGGCGCCGGGATGCTGCAGTTCGGCGCCTCCGCCTCCATCGGCGGCGGCGTGGAGAACCCCATGACCACCGCCTGGGAGGTCGCCGAGGAGCAGGCCGAGCGCTACGGGCAGGTCCTCGACCGGCGGCGCTGGTCGGTGGTCAGCCCCGTCCACGTCGCGGAGACCGAGGAGCAGGCCCGCGCGGAGGTGCGCTGGGGGCTGCGGCACTACATCCGGTTCATGAGCCAGGTCCTGCCGATGAACGTGCCGGTCGACCTCGACGACGTGGACGCCGTGTGCGACGTCCTCGGCCTCGTCGGGCACGCCGTGGTCGGCACCCCGGCGCAGGCGATCGCGCACATCGAGAAGCTCCAAGAGATCTCCGGCGGGTTCGGCACCTTCGTGATCGAGCACGGCGAGCTCGCCGACCCGGAGGCCTCCAAGCGCTCCTACGACCTGTTCGCCCGCGAGGTCATCCCCCACTTCACCCAGCAGACCGGCCCCCGGGTGGCCGCGTGGCAGCGGGAGCTGGCCCACGACGGGATGACCCGGCGCACCATGGCCGCCGCCCAGGCCCGCGCGGGCATCGCCCACTCCCAGGAGCAGGCCGCGCGCCGCGCGGCCGGGGAGACGACGAGGCTGTTCTCATGAGCGCGCGGTGACCCCGGAGCTCCTCGGCCAGGTCCTCCTGGCGCTGGCGGTCGTCGTGGCCGCCGCCCAGCTGGGCGGCGCGCTCTTCCGCGCCCTGCGCCAGCCGGCCGTCGTCGGCGAGATCGTCGCCGGCATCGCCCTCGGCCCGAGCCTGCTCGGCGCGCTCGCCCCCGGCGTCCTGGACGCCCTCGTGCCCCCGGGCACCCGCCCGTTCCTGCAGCTCGTGGCCCAGCTGGGACTGGTCGTCTTCATGCTGCTGGTGGGCCTGGAGGTCGACCTGGGGCAGGTGCGCCGGCGCGGGCGCCTGGTGGGCACCGTCGCGGCGTCCTCGATCGCGGTGCCCTTCGCGCTCGGGACGGTGCTCGCCCTCGCCCTGCACGGCGCCCACGACCGCACGGACGCCGGGCCCGTGGCGCTCGCGCCGTTCGTCGCGTTCCTCGGCACGGCGCTCGCGGTGACGGCGTTCCCGGTGCTGGCGCGCATCCTGCGCGACCGCGGCCTCGTCGGCACCGGGCTCGGCGGCCTGGCGCTGGCGTGCGCGGCGGTCACGGACGTCGTGGCGTGGCTGGCGCTGGCCGTGGCGGTGTCCCTGGCCGGGGCGGCCACCGACTCCCCCGCGGCGGTGCTCGGCGGCCTGGTCGCGATCACGGCCGGGATGCTCGGGGTCGTCCGCCCGCTGCTCGCGCGGGCCACGGCCCGCGGCCTGCTGGACCGCCTCTCGCCCCGCACCGCCGTGTCGGTGACGCTGCTCGCCGCGGTGCTGTCCGCCTGGTGCACCCACGAGATGGGCCTGCACAGCGTCTTCGGGCCGTTCCTGCTCGGGCTGGCCCTGCCCCGGCACGCGGTCACCGTCGAGCGCCTGGAGGTCCGGCTGGCGGACCTGTCCGCGACCCTGCTGCTGCCGGCGTTCTTCGTCGTCACCGGCCTGACCGTGGACCTGACGACCCTCGGCGCCTCCGGCCTGGCCACCCTCGCCCTCGTGCTGGCCGTCGCGGTCGCCGGCAAGGTCGCCGGCACGACGCTGCCGGCGCTGTGGTGCGGCCTGCCCCGCCCCGAGGCGCTCGGCCTGGGGATCCTGCTCAACACCCGGGGGCTCACCGAGCTCGTCGTCCTCCAGGTCGGGCTGAGCGCCGGGATCCTCGACGCCCGGCTGCACGCCGTCCTCGTCGCCACGGCCGTGCTCACCACGGTGCTCACCGGCCCCCTCCTCGCGCTCGTGCCCCTCGCCCCGCCCGCGGCCCCGGCGGCGGACGCCGTCCCCGCCCGGCCCGGCCCGGCCCCCGAACCCGCCCCCCGACCGACCCCCTCCGAGAGGACCCCCGCATGAGCCCCGAGCCCACGACCACCCCCGCGAGCGCCCCCGCGCCGACGACCGAGGTGGACGTCGTCGTCCTCGGCAGCGGCATCGGCGGCAGCACCGTCGCGGCCCTGCTGGCCCGCAGCGGCGTCCGCGTCGCGCTCGTCGACAGCGCCCGCCACCCCCGCTTCGCCCTCGGCGAGTCGACGATCGGGGAGACCTCCTTCCTGCTGCGCCAGCTGGCCGCCCGCTACGACGTGCCCGAGCTGGCGCACGTGTCCACCTCCGCCGGGCTCGCCGAGCACGTCAGCGCCCGCTGCGGCATCAAGCGCAACTTCGGCTTCGTCTACCAGCGCGCCGGGCAGCAGCACGCCCCCTACGAGGTCACCCAGTGCAACGTCTCCGCCGGCCCGTTCGGCCCGGAGTCCCACCTGATGCGCGCGGACGTCGACCAGTACCTCTTCGACGCGGCCGTGCGCTACGGGGCGCTGGCCCGCGAGGGCGTGCGCGTGCAGCACGTGCACCTGGGCGACGACGCCGTCGCCGTGGAGCTCGCCGACGGCGAGGTGATCGGCGCCCGGTACGTCGTCGACGCCACCGGGCGCCAGTCGGTGCTGGCGAACCAGCTGGGGCTGCGCGAGGAGCCGTGCCGCTTCGCCACCGCCTCCCGCACGATCTTCACCCACATGCGCGGCGTGCGGCGCTACGACGACGTGGACGCCGCCAGCGGCCAGCCCTCCCCCTGGCACGAGGGCACGCTGCACCACCTCTTCGACGGCGGCTGGATGTGGGTCATCCCCTTCGACAACCACGACGAGGCCGGCTCCGACCTGGTCAGCGTCGGGCTGAACCTGGACCTGCGCTCGCACCCGGTGCGCGAGGGCGTGCCCGTCGAGCAGGAGTGGGCCGAGTTCCTCGCCGCCCACCCGACCGTGGCCGCGCAGTTCGCCGACGCCGAGCCGGTGTTCCCGTGGATCTCCACCGGCCGCACCCAGTTCTCCTCCTCGCGCACCGTGGGTGACCGCTGGGCGCTGATGAGCCACGCCGCCGGGGCCATCGACGCCCTGTTCAGCCGCGGCATGGCCAACACCATGGCCGTCGTCGAGGCGTTCGTGCCGACCCTGCTGGCGGGCCTGGCCGACGGCGACCTCTCGGCCGAGCGCTTCGCCTACGTCGACACCCTCAACCAGGCGATCCTCGACAACAACGACAAGCTCATCGCCGGCTCCTACACCGCCTTCCGCGACTTCGACCTGTGGCGGGCGTGGTCGAAGATGTGGTACCTGGCGTGGAACCTCGGCGTGATCCGCATCGCCGGCTCCTACTACCGCTACCTGGAGACCAGGGAGGTGGCCGAGCTGGACCGCCTGCACCGGGCCGCGCTGCCCGGCACCTTCTGCCCCGAGCTCGCCTCCGCGCAGGAGCAGTTCGACGCCTGCTACGAGGTCGTGCTCGAGGTCGAGCGCGGGGAGACGACGCCGGCGGACGCCGTGCCGCGCCTGGCGTTCCTCCTCGGGGACGGCGAGGCCTCGCCGTCCCCGCTGAACCTGCACGACGTGCTGCGCCGCTGGCACGACGGGTCGGCCGAGACGCAGAAGCTCATCCACGACTGGGGCCGCACGGCCGCCCCGGAGGCGCTGCGCCCGTACTTCGCCTACGACCGCGCCACGATCGACCTCGCGGCGCGGCAGGTGCTCGGCGCCGGGCGCCCCGCCGGCCCCGACGTCGTCGACCTGCGCGTGCCGGCCCAGGCCGGCGCTCAGACCGGGGACGCCGTCCGCGCCTGACGTCCCGCCCTCCTCCCGTCGTGGTCGTGCAGTTCCCGCCCGCGCGCGGACGGGGATCGCACGACCACGACGGGAGGAGTGGGATGGCCGGATGAGATCCCTCGTGCGCCCCCGCTCCGGCCGCGTCGTCGCCGGCGTCTGCGCCGGCCTGGCGCGCCGCTTCGGGCTCAGCCCGTTCCTCGTGCGGCTGCTGTTCGTCCTCTCCCTCGTCCTGCCCGGCACGCAGGTGGTCGTGTACGCGGTGCTGTGGGTGCTCATGCCCTCCGAGGACGACCCCCGCGCCCGCAGGCGCTGACCACCCGGCCGGGCGCCGCGGCTGTTGCCCGATCACCGCCGGAGCGGTGGGATGGCGCCCATGCACCCCCGCGCCGGCACCCGCGCCCGTCCCGAGGACCTCGTCGACCTCGACGCCCTGCTGTCCGCCTACGCGGACGTCGAGCCCGACCCGAGCGACCCCGCGCAGCGGGTCGTCTTCGGCACCTCCGGGCACCGCGGCTCGTCCCTGGACGCCGCCTTCAACGAGGCGCACATCCTCGCGACCACGCAGGCGATCGTGGAGCACCGCGCCGCCCAGGGCGTGAGCGGGCCGCTGCTCATCGGCCGCGACCCCCACGCGCTGTCCGAGCCGGCCTGGCGCACGGCGCTGGAGGTCCTCGCCGGCAACGACGTGCAGGTGCTCGTGGACTCCCGCGACGGCTACACGCCCACGCCGGCGGTCTCCCACGCCGTCCTGCGGCTGAACCGCGAGCGCGGCGCCGGCACGGCCGACGGGATCGTGGTGACGCCGTCCCACAACCCCCCGCGCGACGGCGGCTTCAAGTACAACCCCCCGCACGGCGGCCCGGCCGGCTCGGAGGCGACGAGCGCCATCGCGGCGCGCGCCAACGAGCTGCTCGAGAACGGGCTCGACGGCGTGCGCCGCGTGCCGTTCGAGCGGGCGCGGGCGGCGGCGGAGGGCTTCGACTTCCTCTCCTCCTACGTCGACGACCTGCCCAGCGCGCTCGACCTGGAGGCCGTGCGGCGCGAGGCGGTGCGCATCGGCGCCGACCCGCTCGGCGGCGCCTCCGTGAGCTACTGGGGGGAGATCGCCGAGCGGCACGGCCTGCAGCTGAGCGTCGTCGACGACACCGTCGACCCGCGCTGGTCGTTCATGCCGTTGGACTCCGACGGCAAGATCCGCATGGACTGCTCCTCGCCGTCGGCGATGGCGAACCTCATCACGACGATGCAGGGCGAGGCGCAGTACGACATCGCCACCGGCAACGACGCGGACGCCGACCGGCACGGCATCGTCACCCCCGACGGCGGGCTGATGAACCCGAACCACTACCTCGCCGTGGCGATCTCCTACCTGTTCAGCCACCGGCCGCGGTGGGGCGCGGAGGTGGCGGTGGGCAAGACGCTCGTGTCGTCGTCCATGATCGACCGGGTGGTGGCCGCGCTGGGGCGGCGCCTGCTCGAGGTGCCGGTGGGGTTCAAGCACTTCGTGCCCGGGCTGCTCGACGGGTCCGTGGGCTTCGGCGGGGAGGAGTCCGCCGGCGCCTCCTTCCTGCGCACCGACGGCACGGTGTGGACGACGGACAAGGACGGCATCCTCCTGGCGCTGCTGGCCAGCGAGATCCGCGGCGCGACCGGCCGCAGCCCGAGCGAGCTGTACGCGCAGCTCGTCGCCGAGCACGGCGACCCCGCCTACGCGCGCGTGGACGCTCCCGCCTCCCGGGAGGAGAAGGCGCGCCTGGCCCGCCTCAGCCCCTCGGACGTGAGCGCCGGGGAGCTGGCGGGCCAGCCGATCACCGCGGTGCTCACGCGGGCGCCGGGCAACGGGGAGGCGATCGGCGGCCTGAAGGTGCTCACGCAGGACGCGTGGTTCGCGGCGCGGCCCTCGGGCACCGAGGACGTGTACAAGATCTACGCCGAGTCCTTCCGCGGCCGCTCCCACCTGGCGCAGGTGCAGGAGGAGGCCCGCGCGGTCGTCTCCGCCGCCCTGGCCGGCTGAGCGCCGGACGCGCTCAGGCGCGCCGGCCGCGGCTCGCCGGTGCGGCGTCCTCCCGGTCGTCGTCGCGGTAGGCGCGCAGCTCGCGGCGCGCTCGGGAGCGGTCGCGACGGCGCTCCTCGCGCCGGACGTGGTAGCCGGTGCACTCCCGGCACCCGTCGTGGCTGTCCTGGCCGTAGGAGTCGCTGACGCCCCAGTAGCAGCCGCTCGTGCGGGAGCTCGCGGAGGCGCTCGCGGCGGTGATCTCCTCCGGCAGCGTGCACGGCCCGTCCTTGTGGTCGTGCACCGGCCGGCAGGTCCCCATCGGGGTGTCGGCCAGCCGCACCCACACGGGTCGGGTCTTGTCGGTCCTGCTCATGCGGTCGCCTCCCGGCTCCGGAACGCCCCGGGGTGGGGTCGTCGTCAGACCAGGTGTCCCGTGCTCGCCTCCGATGTCGTCGCTCGCGGACCCGACTCCGATCGTCCCACGGACGGAACGAGCCCCCACGTGCCGACCACCGGCCGCGGCTCAGCGGACGAGCTGGGCGCGGACGCCGTCCACGAGGCGCTGGACGCCGTGCGCGACGTGCTCCTCGGCAGGAGCGTCACACCCCGCCCGCTCACCCACCCGAGGAGGAGCTGGTGGTCGCCTCGGACCTGCACCACGCGTCGGAGGGCGCTGCTCGGCGTGCTCAGCTGACGGGGGTGGCGGTGAGATCCACGCCCTCGCGAGCCGCGTGGTGGTCCTCCTCGCGCTTGCGCGGCATGGCCAGGAAGGTCCAGGCCGCGGCGAGGACGGCGAGGACAGCGCTGGTGAGCATCGCCGCGGTCAGTCCGTCCACCCACGCCTGGGTCGCGGCGTCGACCAGGGCGTGTGCTGCTGGTGCGCCGGCGGTGCTCACGAGGACGGGGGCGACACCGTCCACGGCGACGGCGAAGCTCTTCTCGGCCGCCTCTGCCAGGGGTGCTGGCAGCGCGGTCAGCGCAGTGGCGATGCCGTCCCGATAGCCAGCGGCGATCATCGTGCCGAGCACCGCGATGCCCAGGGCGGCGCCCAGCTCGCGGATGGTGTCGTTCATCGCGGCTCCCATCCCGGAGCGGCTCCTGGGCACCGCGGCGAGGACGAGGTTCGTGGCCGGGACCATGACGAACGTCATGCCGGCGGTCACGACGGCCAGCGGCCAGATGATCTGCGCGTAGGTGCTGTCCGCGGTCCAGGCCGAGGCGATGAGGAAGCCGCCGGCGATGACGGCCAGGCCGGACCCGATCGTCACCTTGGCTCCCAGGCGCGACCAAGCACTCGTGGCCACCGGTGAGAGGACCAGGACCGGGACCAGGATGGGGAGCATGCGCAACGCGGACTCGAGGGAGCCCATGCCCAGCACGAGCTGGAACACCTGAGCGAGGAGGAAGAACGCGCCGCTGAGGGCCAAGAAGGCGACGAGCGCAGCGACGGAGGACACGGTGAACAGGGGGTTAGCGAACAGGGCGAGGTCGAGCATCGGGTTCGGCACCCACCGCTCCCAAGCGACGAAGGCGCCGATCCCGACCACCGCCGCGGCCATGCCGACGAGGATGTCCGGCGCGGTCCAGCCCCGGTTCGGTCCTTCGACGATCGCGTAGACGAGTCCGAGGACCCCGGTGGTGGAGAGCAGTCCACCGACCCAGTCGACGGCGGTTCGCTCCTCGTCCCGAGATTCGGGGGTGAGGACCTGGTTGGCCAGCAGGGCGGCACCACCGAAGCCGACGCTGAGGACGAAGACGGACTGCCATGCGAAGTGCTCGAGCAGGAACCCGCCAGCGATCGCGCCGATCCCCGACCCGACACCCGCGACGGCGGTCCAGGCGGCGATGGCACTGGCGCGCTGGCCGCGGGGGAAGACTGCGTTGATCACCGAGAGGGTCGCGGGCATGACGAACGCGGCGCCGAGGCCCATCACGCCTCGGGCGACCATGACCTCGATGCCGCTGGTGGCGACGAAGCCGGCGTAAGCGGCCGCCGCGGTGAAGAGCACCACCCCGGCCTGCAGGAGCAGCTTGCGCCCGTACCGGTCGCTGACGGCGCCGGAGGTGAACAGCAGGGCTGCGAAGACCAGGGAGTACAGATCCACGACCCAGGTCTGCTGGGTGCTCGTGATCTCCAGGTCGGTGGTCATCTGAGGCAGGGCCAGGTTCAGGCTGGAGTTGGCCAGCATCACGGAGAGCAGGCTGATGAACATCGCGGTCGCGGTCAGCCACCGCCGGGCGAACACCACCGGGGTGATGCCCTCGGCGATGGCGTCGGCCAGGCGCTGCTGATGCACCTGCGCTCGGTCGCGCCGTCGGCTGGTCGATCGGTGGATCCCGGACATGGCAGAGCTCCTCGGGCACGGGATGGGCGCAGGCGTGGGGAACAGGGGACGCGGACGGACCGGGCCTGGTACCGGTGACTGGGGGGACCGGCGCGCCGGGCGGAGGTCCTACCGCGAGCGGGCGGTGATCAGGAGCGCCACAGCGGGACCCCGGCGCGACCGTTCGGGTACGGGACGGCACACGCGGTTCTCATGGGCCTGACCGTACCTGCCGGTTGACAGGTAGGCAACTAGCCGACAGGTAAGCCTTAGGATGTCCGCATGCCCCGCCCGAGCATCGACACCCGCTCCGAGGCCAAGGCGGTCGCCCTGAAGCTGTTCTCGACCAACGGCTTCGAACAGACCAGCTTGCGGGAGATCGCAGAGCGCCTGGGCATCACCAAGGCGGCGCTGTACTACCACTTCCCCTCCAAGACCGAGCTGCTGAACGAGCTCCTCGATCCCTTGGTCTCGGACCTGGCCGACTTCCTCACCGCCGCTGCGGCGCTCGGGCCCGAACAGCCTCGGCAGATCCTCGAGGCCTTCTTCGACGTCTGCGCCCGTCACCGGCTCCTCTACCAGTGGTTGCTGTTCGACGTCCGGGCGCTCCGGCGCAGCCAGCCGGACGCCGTGGAACCCCTGGTGCACTGGCGCGACCAGCTCGAGCAGCTGCTGATCCGCGGATCAGCGCCGGAGGAGCGCATCCGCGTCGTCGCTGCGCTCGGTGGTCTGCAGGACTGCGTCGGAGGGTTGAGGGACCTGCCGGTCGAGACGATCCGCACAGCGGCCGTCGATGCGGCCCTGCGCGCTCTGCTCCCAGGACCGACCACCACAGGGGGTTGACCAGCCGCCGCAGCAGGTGTCGGCGCTCCTGACGACGTGACGAGGCTCGGCGCATGCCGGGTCGCCGGTACGGCGCTCCCGACCCATCTCGCTGGCGCACGCCGTAGGTCGAGTCGCAGCCTTCGGGTGCACAGCGGGGTCGATGGCCTCGCGCGGCGCCGGGGACGGGTGCACGTGCTCGCCGTCGTGGCCGGCGACGACGCTCAGCTCGACGGCCCGTCAAGGGCGCTCACCGCGCGCGGCAGGATCGTGGAGGGACTCCGCGGCCTGACCGGGTCGGGCCACGACGGTCCGCTCCCCCGCTGAGGGCCAGGCGGCGCCCGCCTCCCACCGGGCCCGCCCGGGCGTCGTCAGCGACCGGAGTCGGCGCGGTCCGCGCGGAGGTCGAGCGGCGCCAGCCCGACGCTGGCGCGCAGCTCGTCCTCCGTGGTGCCGGACAGGCGCTCCGGGTGGGTGAGCAGGAGGTCGACGGCGACCCGCACCAGGGTGTTGTCGGTGATCCGCTCCCCCGTGCCGCTGCGGCGCCCGCCCCGGCGGGCCTCGTTCAGGGCGCGGCTGAGCTGGGTGAGCTGGTCGACCTGGTGCGGGTGCATCCGGGTCTCCCGGCGCACCAGCCGCAGGTACTTCGGTCGTCCGGAACTCTGGAAGTCTGGATCTCTGGCAGCATCGGAGTCGTCCGGCCCGGGTGTCCCCACCTCGACGGCGGCGGCCGGTGCCGCGGCCTGCGGCTGCTCGTCGGGACCGGACGCGCCGAGGCGGTTGGAGCGCAGCAGGCGCGCGGGGGAGGACGCGCCGAGCGCCGTCGGCGGCTGGGTGCGCGAGGGGAGGCCGGACAGGGCGCGGCGCGGGCTGGGCTGGTCCTTCATCGCTGCTCCTGGAGGCGACGGGGCGAGGGGACCGCGAGCTGCTCGGCCGCGGTGATGCGCTCGACGATCTCCTGACCGAGGGCGTGGAAGTCCTCGGCCAGGCCGATCGCGCTGCGCGAGCGGGGCCCGTCCCCCTCCTCGGCGCGCCGGCGCAGCTCCCACCAGCGCGGGCCGGAGAGCACCGCCTCCTCGAGCTCGTGGACGAGCAGCCCGCGGTCGCGGGTCTCCTGCGCCGCGGCCTCGGCGTGGCGGATCGCCGAGCCCAGCACGACGTCCGCCTCCCCTCCCAGGTCCTCGGCGACGGCCTGGCGGGCGCCGTCGGTGACCCGGCGCGCGACGCGGTTGACGCCGAAGAGCACCACCCCCAGCAGGTCCAGGTCGGGGTTGACGTCCAGGACGGCGTCCAGGCGCCGGGCGACGTCCCGCAGGCCCTTGCGGGAGCTGGCGTCGGTCTTGACCGGGATCAGGGCCCAGCGGGCTGCCGCCAGGGCCGCCTGCTGCAGCGTCTCCTGGCCGGGAGGGCAGTCGATGAGGACGAGGTCGTAGTCCTCGACGTGGGGCGCCAGGGCGTTCGCCAGCGCGGTCTTGGCCCCCCGGGGGTCCTTGTGGGCCCGCGTGGTCAGGCCGGCGGCCGCCATGTCCAGGGCTGCTCCCCCGACCAGGACGTCCAGGCCGGGGCGGATGCCGCGCTGGGGGCTGACCGGGGCGTCGAAGGTCAGCGCCTGGGCCAGGGCGCGGCCGGCGTCGTCGACCTCGGTGCCGCCGTAGCCCAGCTCCTCGGCGAGGTTGCCCTGCGGGTCCAGGTCGACCAGGAGCACCCGCTGGGAACCGGCGGCGAGCATCCCGCCCACGTTCGCGGTGATCGTGGTCTTGCCCACGCCGCCCTTGCCGTTGACCACGGCGATGATCCGACCGCCATCGGCCATGGTTCCTCCGCTCGTCGATCGGGCCCGTCAAGCCCCCTGCCAGGCACGAACTTCCAGAGTTCCAGCGTCTGGTAGTCCAGAGTTCGGGAGTGCGGCCCTCTGGAAGACCGGACGTCTGTGCTCCAGGCAGCACGGTACGAAGAAAACCTGCGACGGACCAGCCCGGGTCGACACCCGCTCCAGAGTTCCAGAACGCCAGATCAACAGGGTTCCAGACTCTGGTAGTTCGGGATCCTGGTCGACAGAGCTCGACGAACGGGTTCCGCTGCGCACCCGCTGGCACCGGCACCAGGCCGCCCTGGCAGGCTGGACGGCCGCCGGGCAGCGGGGGAGGCGCGATGAGCACGGGCAGCGAGCAGGTCGGCGAGCGGTTCGCGGAGGAGGTCGCCCACGAGCAGGAGCGCGTCGACGCGCTCTACGCGCGCCTGGACGAGCTGCGGGAGCTGACCGAGCAGCGGCTGCGCGACGTGCGCCGGGCCGGGGGAGGGGGCACCCACGCGGCGCGCACCGAGCGCGACGCCTTCGCCACCCTCTACGAGGACCGGCTCGTGCAGCTGCGGGCGGTCGAGGACCGGCTCGCGTTCGGGCGCCTGGACCTGCGCGGCGGCGCTGACCGCTACGTGGGGCGCATCGGCCTGTCCGACGAGCGCCAGGAGCCGATGCTCACCGACTGGCGCGCGCCCGCCGCCGAGCCGTTCTACCGGGCGACGGCGGCCGACCCGGGCGACGTCGTCCGCCGCCGCCACCTGACCCTGACCGGTCGGCGGGTGACGGCCCTGGAGGACGACGTCCTCGACGCCGACGCCGTGCCCGAGGGGATGGTCGTCGCGGGCGGGGGCGCCCTGCTGGCGGCCGTCACGGCGCACCGCACCGGACGCATGCGCGACATCGTCGCCACGCTGCAGGCCGAGCAGGACGAGGTGGTGCGCGCGCCGCTGCCGGGCGTGCTCGTCGTCCAGGGCGGCCCCGGCACCGGCAAGACCGCCGTCGCGCTGCACCGGGCGGCGTACCTGCTCTACGCCCACCGCGAGCGCATCGCCCGCGCCGGCGTGCTCGTCGTCGGGCCCAACCGCGCGTTCCTGCGCTACATCGACCAGGTGCTGCCCTCCCTCGGCGAGACGGGCGTGGTGATGTCGACGGTGGGGGAGCTGCACCCCGGCGTGCGGGCGGTCGGCGTCGAGCGCGACGAGGCCGCCGCCGTCAAGGGCGACCTGCGCATGGTGCGGGTGCTCGCCGCCTCGGTGCGCCAGCGCCAGCGCACCCTGGCGGCACCGGTGCGCCTGGACGTCGAGGGCCGCACCGTGGTGCTGCGGCCCTCGGTGGTCGCCGCGGCGCGCTCCGCCGCCCGCGACGGGCGGGCGCCGCACAACACCGCCCGCACGGCCTTCGTGCGCCGGGTGCTGGGGGACCTGGTGCGCCAGCTCGCCTCCGCGCAGGGGCTGCGGCGCGACGAGGTGGACGCCGAGTCGCGGCGGGAGCTGGAGGCGGAGCTGCGGGCCTCGCCCGACGTGCGCCGCGAGGTGAACCTGCTGTGGATGCCGCTGACCCCGACCGGGCTGCTCGCGGACCTGTACGCGCGCCCCGAGCGGCTGGCGCGGGCGGCCGAGGGCGTGCTGTCGCCCGCGGAGGCCGCGCTGTGCGCCCGCGAGCGCTCCGCGCCGTTCACGCCCGCCGACGTCCCGCTGCTCGACGAGCTTGCCGAGCTGCTCGGCGACGACGCGGACGCCGCGCGGGCGCAGTCGGCGCGGGAGGCGGCCGCCCGCGCCGAGCAGGTCGCGTACGCGCGCGGGGTGCTGGAGATGGCCGGCTCCTCCGGTGCCGGGGGGCTGCTGAGCGCCGAGGCGCTGGCGGACCGGTGGAACGCCGGGGGCCCGGACCTGACGGTGGCCGAGCGGGCGGCGGCGGACCGCACGTGGACGTACGGGCACGTGGTGGTCGACGAGGCGCAGGAGCTGTCGGCGATGGCGTGGCGGCTGCTGGCGCGCCGCTGCCCGTCGCGGTCCATGACCGTGGTGGGGGACGTCGCGCAGACCTCCAGCGCGGCCGGCGCCTCGGACTGGGAGCGCGCGCTGGCGCCGGTGCTGGGGCCGGCCGAGGGCCGGCCGCGGCCGGGGGTGGACCTGCGCCGTCCCTGGCGCCTGGCGCAGCTGACCGTCAACTACCGCACGCCGCGGCAGGTGATGGAGCTGGCCGGCGCGGTGCTGGCGGCGGCGGGCGTGAGCGCGCCGGTGCCGCGCTCGATCCGCGACGCCGACGTGCCCCCGCGCGCCGTGCGGGCGCCGGAGGCGGCCGGTGCGGCGGGCTGGCTGGGTGCCGTGGCCGCGGTGGTGCGCTCGGAGCTGGACCTGCTCGGCAGCGGCCGGATGGCGGTCGTGGCCCCGGACGACCTCGTCGGGCCCGTGCACCGGGCGCTGGTCGCGGACCTGCCGGACGGGGCGGTGCGGCGCGGGGACGACGCCGGGGACGCGCCCGTGACCGTGGCCGCGGTGGCCGAGGTGAAGGGCCTGGAGTTCGACGCCGTCGTCCTCGCCGAGCCCGCGGGGGTGCTGGCGCAGTCCGCGCGCGGCGCCAACGACCTGTACGTGGCGCTGACCCGGCCGACGCAGCGGCTGGTCGTCGTCTCGGCGGCGCAGCTGCCGGCCGGGCTCGACGTCCTCGCCGAGGAGGGTGCCGAGGAGGGTGCCGAGCCTCGCGCCGTCGACCCCGACGCCGTGGCGCCCGTGCCCTAGGCGCCCGGGGGAGTCGCCGGCCGGCCCGCGCTCACCCGGCCCGGGTTCAGCGGTGCACGCGGGCCTGGGCGACCAGGGGGCACTCGAAGGGGTCGCGCGCGCCGAGGCCGACGCGGTTGAGGTAGCGCACCACGATCCGGTAGGAGTCGAACAGCCCGGTCTGGGTGTAGGGGATGCCGTTGCGGCGGCAGTACTCCTGCACCACGGGCGCCGCCCGGCGCAGGTTCGGCCGCGGCATGCTCGGGAAGAGGTGGTGCTCGACCTGGTAGTTCAGCCCGCCCATCGCCACGTCCACGAAGCGGCCGCCGCGGATGTTGCGGGACGTCAGCACCTGGCGGCGCAGGAAGTCCACGGTCGTCTCGCGACCGATGATCGCCATGCCCTTGTGGTTCGGGGCGAAGGAGGCCCCCATGTAGAGGCCGAACAGGCCCAGCTGCACGCCGAGGAAGGCGAGGGCCTTGCCGGGGCTGAGGACGAGGAAGACCATCGCCAGGTAGCCGCCGAGGCGGGTGAGCACCAGCGTCATCTCGGTCCAGCGGCGCTTGACGGGACGGCGGCCGAAGATCCGCTTCAGGCCCTGGGCGTGCAGGTTCAGGCCTTCGAGGAGCAGCAGGGGGAAGAAGAGCCACCCCTGGCGGGCGGTGAACCAGCCGCGCAGGCCGGTGCGGCGCCCGGTGGCGGCCTCGGGGGTGAACGACAGGACGCCGGACTCGATGTCCGGGTCCTTGCCGACCTTGTTGGGGTTGCCGTGGTGCTTGGTGTGCTTGTTCGTCCACCAGTCCACGCTCATGCCGGCGAGGCCGTTGGCGATGATCAGGGACGTCCACTCGTTCCACTTGCCGGAGACGAAGATCTGCCGGTGGGCGGCGTCGTGGCCCAGGAACGCCACCTGGGTGAGCGCGACGGCGAGCAGCGCGGCCACGACCAGCTGCCACCAGGAGTCGCCGAGCAGGACGTGCGTGGTGACCAGGGCCGTCAGGACGACCACGGCGCCGATCATCTTCGACCAGTACAGGCCGTACCGGCGGCGCATGAGCCCCAGCCTCTGCACCTCCCCGGAGAGCTCCGCGAACGCGGTCTGCTGGCGGGGGGTGCTGGCGCGCGCGGTGGCGCGCACGGAGGGGGAGAGGCTCACGCACTGTCCTTCGGCTGGTCCTCGGCTGCACCGGCGCAGCCACGACGGACCGCCGGGGCGGCCCGGTGAGGAGGTTGCTGGGGTCGCAGCGTCTCACGGGGTCCGGCGGGGCGCGACACCGCGCCCGCGCGCCCCGGGTCGGCGCGCTCAGGCGCCGGGGTCCCCGTGGCGGCGGTGGTGCGCCGCCAGGCGGGCGAAGCCCTCGTCGAGGTCGGTGCGCGGCGCCCACCGCAGCGCCTCGCGCGTGCGGCGCTGGTCGAACCAGTGGGCCGTGCCGAGCTGCTCGGCGAGGAAGCGCGTCAGCGGCGGGTCCTCCTGGCCCAGCCGGGTGCCCGCCGCGCGCAGCAGCGTCCACAGCGCCTCCACGAGCCCGCCCGCCGCGCGCGCCACGGGCAGCGGCACCTGCCGCGACGGCGGCGGGGCGCCTCCGGCCAGGGCCATCCGGGAGAGGAGCTCGGCCACCGTGCGCGGCTGGCCGCTGGAGACGACGAAGGCCCGCCCGTGCACGCCGTCGTCGGCGGCGCGGTCGAGGGCCGCGACGATCGCGGCGGCGGCGTCCTCGATCCAGGTGGTGTCGATGAGCGCGGCGCCGTCGCCGACGACGACCATGCGCCCGCGCCGCGCCTGGGTGACCACGCGCTCGACGAGCTGGGTGTCCCCGGGCCCCCACACCACGTGCGGGCGCACGGCCACCACGGCGAAGCCCGGCGCGTCCGCCGCGAGCGCCACCAGCTCCGCGGCCGCCTTCGTGCGCGCGTAGGGCCCGCGGGCGTGCTGCGGGTCGGCCGGGTCGGCGCCCGCCCCCACCAGCGCCGTGCCGGTGTGCGCCACCGAGGGCGAGGAGACCTGCACGAAGCGGCGCGCGCCCGCCCGGCGGGCCGCCTCGAGCACCGCCCGGGTGCCCTCGACGTTGACCGCGACGTACTCCGCCTCGGGGCCCGAGAGGGCCACCTTCGCCGCGAGGTGCACGACGGCGTCCGCGCCGTCCGCCGCCCGGGCGACGACGTCGGCGTCGGCGAGGGAGCCGCGCACGTCCCGCGCCTCCGCGACGCCGCTGGGGCGCCGCTGCAGGGTGGTCACGTCGTCGCCGCGGGCCACCAGGGCGGCGGCCACGGCCCCGCCGAGGAGCCCGCTGGCCCCGGTCACGAGCACCTTCACGCGCGGCTCCTCACGGTCGGGTCGTTGCGGTCGGGTCGTTCTCGTCGGGTCCGCTGGTCGGGCCGGCCGGTGGTCAGGGCCGGGTGCTCGCGGGCGCCTCGCCCGCGAGCACCCGCGCGGCCCAGGCGGCCACCCGCGTGCGGTCCACCTTCGAGCGGTGGCGCACGTCCGTGGGCAGCCGGTCGACGACGAGCACCGCCGCGACCGGCACCCCCGCGACCGCGCGCACGGCGTCCAGCAGGTCCAGCGGCGCCAGGCCGGGCGGCGCGGCCGCGCCACCTCCGGCACCGCCGGCGGCCTCGAGCACGACGACGGCCTGCTGCGCGCCCACCGGCCCGACGCCGACGACGGCGGCGCGCGCGACGGCGTCCAGCTGCTGCACGCGCTGCTCCGGCCCCACGGGCGTGAGCGCGCCGCCGGCTGTGGTCAGCACGTGCGCCAGGCGCCCCTCGACCCACAGGCGCCCCTCGACGTCGAGGTGGCCGACGTCGCCGGTGCGGTGCCAGCCCGGGTCGCGCGCGCTGGCGCGCTGGACGTCCCACAGCTGGTCGTAGCGCTCCTTCACGTGCGGGGCGCGCACCGCGACCTCCCCGGTGACCTCGGGGACGTCGGTCAGGGCGCCGCTGGGCACGGCCTCCTCGTCCAGCGGGGCGATCGCGACCTCGGCGCCGGGCACCGGGCGCCCGACGAGGACGCCGTCCCCGGGCCCGGCGGCCAGCAGCTCGTCGAGGGTGACGTCGGTGACCGGCAGGGCCTCCGTCATGCCGTACGGCGTGCGCGCGGTCGCGGCGGGCAGCACCTCGCGCACGCGCAGCAGCAGGTCCACGCCCACCGGGGCCCCGGCGGACAGCAGCGTGCGCACCCGCGCGAGCTCCTGCCGCTGCGCGGGCGAGAGCGCCGCCGCCGTGGCGACGACGTTGGCCAGGGCGGCGGGGGAGGCGAAGACGATCTCGGCGCCGATCGCCGCGACGGCGTCGGCCAGCGCCGCCGCCGTCAGCGTCGACGGCTTCGTCACGTCCGTCTCGGGCACCGCGGAGGTGGCGCCCAGGGACGGCGCGAACAGCGCGAAGGGCGCGAACGCCGCCACGAACGGCGCCGACGGGCCGACGCCGTAGGTGGCGGCGAGGACGTCGCGCACCCCCTCCAGCTGGCGGTGCAGGTACACCACGCCCTTGGCGGGGCCGGTGGACCCGGAGGTGAAGAGCACCGCGGCCTCGGCGTCCTGCGCCGGAGCGGGCGGCAGCTGCCGCCCGGCGGCCAGCGCGCGGCGGCCGCGGTCGGCGACGTCGTCCAGGTGCTCGGCCGCGCCGAGCGCCTCGACGGTGCGGCGCCCACCCGCGACCGCGCCGACCGCGGTGCGCCGGCCGGGCCAGCGCAGGGCCCGCGCGGCCAGCAGCCCGCGCCGCTCGGCCATGACGTGGTCGGGCGCCGCGCCGCGCACCGCGCGCGAGAGCCCGCGCAGGCCCAGGCCGGCGTCGGCGACGACGACGACCGCCCCGATGCGCAGGCAGGCGTAGAACAGGGCCGTCAGGTCCGGCCCCGGCGGCACGAGCAGGGAGACCCGCTGCCCGGGCCGCACCCCGCCCTCGAGCAGCCCGGCGGCGACCTCGTCGACGCGCGCGGCCAGCCCGCGCCACGTCGTCGTCGACGGCGGGCGCCCGGGGTGCAGCTGGACGACGGCCGGCGCGTCCTCGTGCGCCCGCTCGGCGACGGCGGCGCCCATGGGCCGGCGCGAGGCCGGCTCGGGGGCGGCGGCGCCCGCCGTGCGCGGCGGGGCGTCCACGGGCGCGGGACGGCGGTGCCGGGGCGCGCCCGTGCCGCCCGCGCGCCCCGCACCCACCGGCAGGGCCGCGAGCCAGCGGGTCAGCACGCCGGCGACGTCGGCGTCCTCGGAGACCAGGTGCCCGGCCCCCTCGAAGCGGTGCACGTCGCCGTGCGGCAGGCGGGCGCGCAGGTCGCGCAGGTACCGCTCCTGGAACACCGGGTCGGCCGCGCCCCACAGCAGCAGCGAGGGCACGTCGCCCGAGGCGCCCAGGCCGGCCAGCCCGGCGGACACCTCCTCCAGCGCGGGGCGGCTGGGGTGGTCGGCGCCGGCGGGGACGTCCGCGACGAACGCCCCGATCCCGCCGCGCCGCCCGGCGCCGCGGTAGGGCGCCAGGTACGCCGCCCGCACGTCGTCCGGCAGCGGGCGCTGCGCCGTCGCGAGGGTGGAGAGCAGGAACGCCGGCGTGGTGACGGTGGCGGTGCGCAGCACGGGCGGGGCGGTGAACAGGCGCAGGGTGAGCGGGATCACCTCCCCGCTCGGGTGGTCGACCGCGGTGTTGAGCAGCACCAGGCCGCTCAGCGCGCTGCGGTGGGCCACCGCCCAGCCGGCGCTGATCACCCCGCCCCAGTCGTGGCCCAGGGAGACCAGCGGCGCGCCGTCGGCGTCCGGGCCCGTCAGGCCGAGCGCGTCGGTGAGGCGGCCGAGGTCGTCGACGCGGCGGGCCAGGCGCCGCCGGGTGCCGGTGCGCTCGGAGAAGCCCATGTCGAGCTGGTCGACGGCGACGACGCGCCAGCCGACCTGCGCGGCCTGCGCGAGCGCGCCGCGCCACAGGTAGGACCAGGTCGGGTTGCCGTGCACCGCCAGCACGGTGCCGACCGGGTCGGCGCCCGTCGCGGCGCGCACCGCCTGCGCGCCGTCGAGCAGGTGCCAGGTGCGGCGCGCGCCGTCGGCGTCGACCACCTGCACCAGCCGGGACCACGAGGGGTCCAGGCCGGTCAGGCCTTCGGGGGGGAGCGCCGCGGGGGCGCGGGTCACCAGCGGATCTCGCAGAAGGCGGTGTTCAGGCCGGAGCCGACACCCATGCACAGCACGCGGTCGCCCGGCACGAGGCTGCCGACCTCGCGGGCGAGGGTCATCGGCAGCGCCGCGGACCCGGTGTTGCCGAGGAAGGGGAAGGTCAAGGGCGTCTTGGCGCGGTCCAGGCCCATGCGCTGGATCATCGCCTTGGTGTGCACCGAGGAGACCTGGTGGAGGATGTAGCGGGCCACGCCGGTGGCCCAGCCCCACTCCTCCTTGGCCTCGTCGAAGGCGGCGCCGAGCAGCTCCACGCCCTCCTCGAGCAGACCGCGGGAGTCGGCCACCATGCGGCCGAGCTTGCCCACGCACAGCCCGTGGTGCTGGGTGGCCGAGCGCACCACGCCCCCGACCACGCGGTGGCCCTCGGGGTGGTCCTCGGCGCGGCCCAGCACCGCGGCCACGGCGCCGGAGCCCAGGGTCAGGCTCGCGAACTGCTCGAGGTAGTCCTGCTTCGTGGTCGCGGAGGAGTTCAGCCGCGCGATGGTGTCCTCGATGGTGCTGCGCGAGTCCTCGGCGCTGACGACGACGGCGTGGCGCACCTGGCCCGCGTCGATCATGGCCGTGGCGGTCTGCAGGCCGTTGACGAAGCCCAGGCACGCGTTGGTGATGTCGAAGTTCATCGCCGAGGACGGCAGGGCCATGGCGTCGTGCACCTGCACCGACACCGCAGGCTCCAGGTGGGGCCGGGTGATCGAGGTGTTGATGAGCACGCCCACGTCGTCGGGGTCGACACCGGCCTCGGACAGCGCCTTGGACCCGGCCGTCGCCGCGGCCTCGGCCAGGGAGGCGTCCTCGGGGTACCAGCGCCGCTCGTCGATGCCCGCGACGCGCTGGAGCAGGCCCGGACGCAGCTTGAGGCGCTTGATCGTCTCCGCCATCCGCTCGTCGATCTCCGCGGAGGTGACCACCACGGGAGCCTCGATCCCGTGGATGGACAGCAGCGCGGTGTTGGCGGCCCGGTAGCTGGTGTTGCCGTTCACGTAGCCCTCTTCCTCGACGCCAGAGCACCGCAGGCTAACCGGAGGCGGCCGTGATCGCCCGCGGCGAGGCCCCGCACCGCCATCTGCCCACGGTGCGCTGCGCCGCACTCACGCACGGTCACCGGACGGCGGCTGGTCTCACTGGTAGGAGACGAACCACGGAGCGGGCTCGACCTGCAGGGTCTCCTCGGGGGTGAAGGTCGGGGTGTCCTCGTCGTAGAAGTTCTTCCACCCGAAGCGCATCCCCGGCGGCGGCTCGGCCGTCATCGTCCGCCAGGTGCCCATCTTCAGGTCCGGGCTGCCGTGGCCGTCCATCTGCACCAGCACCGACAGCTCGTCGCGGGAGGTGTCGATGCGCTCCCGCTCGCCGAGCATCGACATCCGGAACTGGTGCAGCAGGAGCAGCTTCTGCGGCAGCGCGCGCTGGGCCGTCAGGTCGGCCAGCCAGGTGACGACGCTGTTGACCTCGTCGGCGCCGACCGACCCGATCTGCGCCATGTGGCGCTGGCCCGGCTCCAGGCGCCACTCCGGGTCGAGGGCCAGGCCCACGTGCGGCAGGGCCAGCAGCTCCTCGTAGCGGCGGGCCTGGGTGAGGAAGTCGGTCGTGCCCGGCTGCAGGTCGAGCACCACGTAGGTCCCGGCCTCCCCGGCCGCCTCCACCCAGGGGCGCAGGTCCTCCACGGTGGCCTCGGCCGAGTAGTCCCCGTCGGCGCCCGGCGACGAGGAGGCCACGGTGGTGATCACCTCCAGGGCCGGGACGACGGGCTCGGCGCTGTGCGGGTCGTAGTCGTCGGCCACGTCCGCGGCCCGGGCCAGCGTCGCCTCCAGGCCCTGCTCGCCGAGCACGCCGAGGGCGGGTGCGCCCGGGTGCCCGTACAGCGCCACCAGGCGGCGTCCGGGGAAGAGGACCTGCCCGCCCCCGGGCAGCTCGAGCCCGCCGGCGGCCACCGCGAGGCGCTGCGCCAGCAGCTCGGGCGGCCCGAAGGCCGAGCCCACGCCGAGCGCGGTGGCCGCCGGCGAGCCCGCCAGCGCCTGCACCACCCCGGGGTCGGCACGGGGGTCCGCCCCGGGGGCCAGGAGCACGCGCGCGCCGGCGGCGCGCGCCGTGGCGGCGGCGGCCAGGTCCTCCTGCTCGGGCTGGGCGAGCACCGTGACGCCGTCCAGCGGCTCGGCCCGAGCCACGGGCGGCAGCTGTGCGGCGGCGTCCTCCTCCGTGCCGCCCGCCCCGCCCGCAGCACCTGCCTCGCCCGTGCCGGCCGCGGGCTCCAGGCGCAGCAGCGCCGGGGCCTCGCGCTCCAGCGCGGCGACGGCCGCCGTCGCGCCGGCGGCGTCCACGGCCGCGGGCTCGCCCGCGGCGTCCCCCAGCAGCTCCGCCAGCGCGGCGTCGTCCTGCGGCAGCGCCACGACCTCCGCGCCGTCCCGGCCCCGCGCCCACTGCGCCGCCGGCTCCCCGGCGGTGACGAGCGTGCTCGCCCCGAGCCGCTCCAGCTCCTCGCCGAGCCCGCCGGCGGCGTCCGCGGACGCCGCCTCGCCGGAGGGGACGAGCAGGAGCGGCACCCCGAGCGCGACGGCGACCGGGGCGGCGCGCGCCTGCGCCGCCAGGTCGTCGGCGCCGGCGAGGACGGCGGCCGGGGCCCGCTCGAACAGGGCCCGGCTGACCGCGAGCGCCGACTCCGGCGGCCCGTCGGCGGCCAGCACCTGCGAGCCCTCCGCCGGGGCCAGCAGCTGCGCGCGCGGCGCGTCGTCGGCCTGCTGCGCGGCGGCGTCCCCGCCGGAGGGGGAGCCGGCCGCGTCGGAGCCGTCGCCCGTGCAGGCGGCGAGGGCGAGCAGGGCCGCGAGGGCGCCGGCGGCGCGGGCGGTGCGCGGGCGGGAGCGGACCACGGGCTCTCCGTCTCGGCTCGTCGTCCGCGGGGCGCGTCGCCGCGCGGACGGGGCGGGCGGGACTGCCCCGACCCTACGCCCGCTGCTCACTTCAGGCCCGTGCGCGCCATCCCCTCCACGAAGTAGCGCTGGAAGACCGCGAAGACGAGGAGCATCGGCAGGATCGACAGCAGCGTCATGGCCATGAGGTCCCCGTAGTCGCGCCCGTACTGGTCCTGCAGGTACAGCAGGCCGATCGGCAGCGTGAACCGCTCGGTGTCCTGCAGCGCCACCAGCGGCCACGCGAACTCGTTCCACCGCCACATGAACGTGAAGATCACGAGCACGGCGACCAGCGGCTTCGACAGCGGCAGCGCGATGGCGGCGAAGGTGCGCCAGGCCCCCGCGCCGTCCACGCGGGCGGCCTCGAGCAGCTCGTCCGGCAGGGACGCGAAGAACTGCCGCGACAGGAACAGCCCGAACGCCTCCGCCAGGCGCGGCAGCACCACCCCCGCGCTGGTGTTGACCAGCCCCAGGTCCACGACCAGCTGGAACTGCGCGACCATGATCACCTGCACGGGCACCATGAGCGTGCTGATGATCGCGAGGAAGATCGCGTTCTTCAGCGGGAAGTCGAGCTTGGCGAACGCGAAGCCGGCCGCGAGGTTGACCACCACGGTCAGGACGACGGAGACCACCGCGATGACGAGGGAGTTGGCGGCCCAGCGCAGGAAGGGCCAGCGCTGCAGCGGCTCGACGAAGTTCTCCCAGTGCAGCGCCCTCGGGTGCAGCGCCGCGTCCTGCGCGTACAGCTCCGCCGGGCTCGACAGCGCCGTGACCGCCATCCAGTACAGCGGGAAGACGACGATCGCGGCCGCGAGGACGGCGGCCGTCAGCCGCCAGCCCGTGACCCGCCGCTCCGCCGCCTGCCGCGGGCGGCGAGGGCCGGGACGGCGCACGGCCGGGCGGGCGGGCGCGGCGGCGCGGCGGGTGCGCGGGGACGCCGCGGGCGCGCTCACGCGAGGTCCCGGCGGCGTCCGGCGCGCCACTGCACGAGCGTGAGCACCAGCACGATCGCGTACAGCACGACGCCGATCGCCGCCGCGTAGCCCTGGCGCCGCTGCTGGAAGCCCTCGGTGTAGGCGTGGTTGACGAGCAGGGTCGTGGCGTTCGCCGGCCCCCCGCCCGTCATGGCGATGACGAGGTCGAAGACCTGGAACGTGGAGATCACCATGTAGACGAGGAGGAAGAAGGTCGTCGGCGCCAGGATCGGCCACGTGATCGAGCGCACCGTGCGCCAGCGCCCCGCGCCGTCCAGGGCGGAGGCCTCGTAGACCTCCCGCGGCACGCCCTGCAGCCCCGCGAGGTAGACGACCATGACGAACCCGAGGTTGGTCCACACCGCCACGAGCACGACGGAGGCCATGGCCGCCGCGCCGGAGGTCTGCCAGCTGACCGCCGGCAGCCCGACCGCCTGCAGCACCCGGTTCACGACGCCGAAGCCCTCGTTGAACATCCAGCGCGCGATGATCCCGCTGGCCACGGCCGAGATCACGACGGGCACGTAGAACAGCGCCCGCAGCAGCCCCCGGCCGGGCATCGCCCGGTCCAGCAGCAGGGCCAGCGCCAGGCCGCCGAGCATGCTCAGCGGCACCGCGAGCAGGGCGAAGACGCCGGTGTTGAGCAGCGCGCGCCAGAAGACGTCGTCGCGCGCCATCGCGGCGAAGTTGTCCAGCCCGACGAACCGCGGCTCGCCGAACCCGGAGTACTCGGTCAGGGCGTAGTAGCCCGTCATCCCGAGCGGCACGAACATGAACACGGCGAACACCGCGAGCGCCGGGGCCGTGAAGGCGAGGCCGGTGAGGGCCTCGCCCCGGCGGCGCCGGCGTCCGCGGCGGGCGGCGGGGACGCGCTCGAGGGCGGCCGCGGAGCCGAGGAGGGCCACCCCCTACGCCCCGAGCTCCTCGATCGCCGCCTGCAGGTTCGCCAGGGTCTCGTCGACGCCCTGCCCGGCCCCGAAGCACGCCTCCAGCTCCTGCTGCAGGGCGGTGTTGATCCCCGAGAAGCGCGGCGAGGTGCACGTGCGCACCAGCGACTCGGGGATCGTCGTCGCCTGCTCCACGAAGACCGGCATCAGGTCCGGGCGCACCGCGTACTGCAGGTCGGCGGCCGCCAGGTCGGTGCGGGTGGGCAGCACCGTGGTCTGCTCGCAGAACAGCCGCATGTTCTCCGAGCTGGCCAGGAAGGCGGCGAAGCGCCCCGCCTCCTCGACGTTCGGGGCGTCCGCGGGCACGACGACGGCGTTGCCGCCGAGGTCCGTGGCGGCTTGGGCGTCGCGGGGCAGGTACGTGGCGCTGAACTCGAAGCCGGTGACCGTCTCCTCCAGCTGCGGCAGGAGGAAGTCGCCGGCGCAGATGGACTTCAGCCGCCCGGAGGGGAACGTCTCGTCGGGGTAGTTCGCGGCCTGCACGAGGAAGCTGGGGTCGTGCAGCCCGGAGGTGTACAGGCCCTGCGCGTACTGCAGGGCCCGCGCCCCGGCGTCCGAGGCGATGGTGACGCTCCGCCCGTCCTCGCCGTACACGGAGCCGCCCGCCTGCGCGAGGAAGGACAGCCAGCGGAAGGCGCCGGCGGCCTGCCAGTTGACGGCCAGCGGGTAGCCGTCCGGGTTCGCGGCCCTCACCTGCTGCAGGACGCCCGTCCACTCCTCCCACGTCCAGGCGTCGTCCAGGGAGGTCGGGATCCGCACCCCGGCGGCCTGGAAGGCGGGGACGTCGTAGACGACGGCGCTGACGTCGGTGTGGTGCGGGACGCCGACGGGCGCGCCGTCGCTGAGCACCGCCTGCCACAGGCCGGGCACGAACGCGTCGGCGAACCCGTCCGGCAGGGAGGAGGAGATGTCGGCCAGCGCGCCGACGGAGGTGTAGGCGCCGATGTCGGTGTAGGAGACGCGGAAGAGGTCCGGCGCGTTGCCGGACTGCAGGCGCGAGTCCACGGTGGAGAGGATCTGGTCGTAGGGCAGGTTCTCGAGGGTGACCGTCGTCCCGGTCTCCTCGCGGTAGGCGTCGGCGAGCTGCTGGAAGACCGGGAGCTCCGCGTCGCTCGCCCAGATGACCACGGTCAGGCCGTCCTCGCCGGACGACGAGCCGCCGCCTCCGCCGCACCCCGCCAGCGCGCCCGCGCCCAGGGCCGTGCCGGCCCCCGCGCCCACCGCGCCGAGGAACTGCCGTCGTGACCAGACCATGCGACCTCCAGGGGTGGGGCGGGGCGCCGCCTTCCTAACCCGCCCACCACCGCCCGGCAACAGGAGGGTCGCGCGCGACCGGTCAGCGCGACCGGTCAGCGCGATCTGTCGGCGCGCGGGCGCGGCAGCGGTCGCGCTCGTCCCGAGCGGCAGCGCCCGCCCGACCGGGGCGAGCACGACGGAGGCCGCACCCTGAAAGGGGTGCGGCCTCCGTCGTGCTCGCCCCGGTGCGCGAGGGGGGAGTTGAACCCCCACGCCCTTTCGGGCACACGGACCTGAACCGTGCGCGTCTGCCTGTTCCGCCACTCGCGCGAAGCAGCGCCGAGACTAGCACGGCGGGGGTGCCCGCCCCGGGGGCCGACCGCGGCCGCGCGGGCGCCCGGCACGTCCGCGACGTCCCCCGCGCCGGGCCGGCGGGCGCGCGGCCCCCGGCCCGTCGCGGGCTCTGCGGCCCCCCGCACGGCTACGATCCCCCGGCAGGGCACGCGCCTGGACCGGCGACGCGAGGAGGACCCGTGGGAGTGCTCGACCGCTTCGAGCGCAGCGTCGAGCGCGTCGTCAACGGCGCCTTCGCGCGGGCCTTCAAGAGCGAGGTGCAGCCCGTGGAGCTGGCCAGCGCGCTGCGCCGCGAGACCGACACGACCGCCGCGGTCGTCGGCCCGGACCGCACGCTGGTGCCCAACGCCTTCACCGTCGAGCTCGGACCCAGCGACCACGACCGCATCTGCACCTGGCAGGACGACCTCGCCGAGGAGCTGGCGGCCTCCGTGACCGACCACGCCCGCTCCCAGCGCTACTCCTTCCCCGGCCCGGTCAGCGTGCGCTTCGTGCGCGACGAGGAGCTCGCCACGGGCGTCTTCCGCGTCCGCAGCGCGCGCGTGCGCGGCGCCATCGCCCCGGCCACGGCGGCCGTCGCCACCCCGGCGCGCCCGGTGCTCGACGTCGACGGCCACCGCTACCAGGTCACGGGCGACCGCACGGTGCTCGGCCGCGGCAGCGACTGCGACGTCGTCCTCGACGACCCGGGCGTCTCGCGCCGGCACGCGGAGGTCGTCCTCGACGGCGCGCGGGCCGCCATCCACGACCTCGGCTCGACCAACGGCACGGTCGTGGACGGCGTCCGCCTCGACGGGCCGAGCACGCGCACGGCGCCCCTGCGCGACGGGAGCACGGTGCTGCTCGGCCGCACGCGCGTGACCTTCCTGTCCGGGGCGGACCGCGCGGCCGCCCGCGACGACGGGGAGTGGTGAGCGCGGGGTGGACCGCTCGTGAGCCAGCTGACCGTCACGGTCCTGCAGCTGGGCCTGCTCGCCCTGCTGTGGGTCTTCGTCATCGGCGTCGTCGGCGTGCTGCGGCGCGACCTGTCGGGCGCGGGGGCGCGCGGCGGTCGCGCCGCGGCGCCCGCGCAGGCCCGCGCCCCGGTCCCCGCGCCGGCTCCGGTCCCCGTGCCGGTCCCCGCACCCGCCGCCGTTCCCGCCCCGGTCCCCGCGCCCGTTCCCGCTGCTGCGCCCGTCGCGCCGGCGCCGGTGCGCTCGCTCGCGGTCACCGCCGGCCCCCTGGCCGGCACGGTGCTGCCGCTGGGCGCGGCTCCCGTGCTCGTCGGTCGGGCGCCGGAGTGCACGCTCGTGCTGCCCGACGACTACGCGTCCTCCCGCCACGCCCGGCTCAGCCCGCGCGCAGGCGCCTGGGTGCTGGAGGACCTCGGCTCCACCAACGGGACGACGCTCGACGGCGTCCCCGTGACCGGGCCCGTGGAGGTCGCGCCCGGCAGCGCGGTGAGGATCGGCCGCACGAGCTTCGAGCTGCGCCGGCAGCCCGCCGGATGACCGTCCACCTGCGCGCCGCCGCCCGCTCCGACGTCGGCCTGGTGCGCTCCGACAACCAGGACTCCGCCTACGCCGGGGTGCGCCTGCTCGTCGTCGCCGACGGCATGGGCGGCCACGCGGGCGGCGACGTCGCCTCCTCCGTCGCGGTCGGCGAGCTGGCCGCCCTCGACGGCGCGGGCACCGGCCGCGACGGCGCCGCTGCCGCCGCGGGCGGGGAGGACCCGCGCCGGGCCGCCGAGGAGCTGGAGGCCGCCGTCGCCCGCGCGCAGCAGGCCCTGCTGCGCCGCGTCGCGCAGGACCCGTCGCTGGGCGGCATGGGCACGACGGTGACGGCCCTGCTGCGCGCGGGCGAGGAGCTGGTCCTGGCGCACGTCGGCGACTCGCGCGGCTACCTGCTGCACGACGGCGTCCTGACCCGGGTGACCACCGACCACACCTTCGTCCAGCGCCTGGTCGAGGAGGGGCGGATCACGCCCGAGGAGGCCGAGCGGCACCCGCAGCGCAACGTCATCCTGCGCGTGCTCGGCGACGTCGAGTCCGCCGCCGAGCCCGACGTCTCCGTGCACGCCGCGCTGCCGGGGGACCGGTGGCTGCTGTGCTCCGACGGCCTGTCGGGCGTCGTCAGCGACGAGACCATCGCCGAGACACTGGCCTCCGTGGCCGACCGCGCCGCGTGCGCCGAGCGCCTGGTGCAGCTGGCCCTGCGCGCCGGGGGCCCCGACAACATCACCTGCGTCGTGGCCGACGTGGTGGACGGCGCGGGAGGCGACGCGGGGGGCCGCCCCGGCGCGAGCGGCGCCGCGGGCGCGGGGGTGGCGGCCGTGCAGGTCGTGGGGGCCGCCGCCGCCGACCGCGCCCGCCCCTCGGCCGCCGCGTCCAGCCCTGCGGCGCGCGCCGCCGTCCTGTCCCGCTCCGCCGCGCCGCTGCGCCAGGAGGCGCGCGGGGAGGCGGGGCGCGCCGACGCCGCGCCGGCCGGCGCGCCGCTGCGCGCGGGCGGCGCCGTAGGCACCCTGCCCTCTCCCGCCGAGGGCGACGAGCGTGCCTGGGACTGGGACCGCCAGGAGCTCGCGCGCCGCGCCGGCGCCGCGGGCGCCGCCTCCGAGGACGACGCCGCGGCCGGGCGGCCGGGCGCCTCGCCCGCAGGTCGCCGGCGCCGCCGCGTCGGGCCGCTGCTCGCCCTGGGCGCGGTGCTGCTCCTGCTCGGCGGCGGGGTGCTGGCCGGCTGGTCCTGGCTGGGGCGCCAGTACTACGTCGGCGTCGAGGACGAGCGGGTGGCGGTCTTCCGCGGGCTCTCGCAGGACGTCGGCCCCGTGCCGCTGTCGAGCGTCGTGGAGCAGGAGGACCTCGCCGTCGCGGACCTGCCGCCGGTCTACCGCGAGCGCGTGGAGGGGACCATCCCGGCCGACGACCTGGCGCACGCCCAGCGCATCGTCGAGGAGCTGCGCGACCAGGCCCGCGCACCGGGCGACGCGGCGTCATGACGACCGCCCCCACCTCCTCGCCGCGCCGCCAGCGCTGGGTCGAGCTGCTGCTGCTGGTGCCCGCCCTGCTGCTGGCGATGGGCGCCTACGGCATGGTCGGCGTCGCGACGGAGGGCGCCTGGCCCCCGGGGCTGCTCGGCTACGGCGGCGGGCTGGCGGCCCTGACCGTCGGCCTGCACCTGGTGGTGCGCTGGCGCGCCCCCTCCGCGGACCCGCTGCTGCTGCCGATCGCGACGGTGCTCAACGGCCTGGGCCTGGCCCTCATCCACCGCCTGGACGTCGCCCGCGACGACGCCTTCGCCCCGCGCCAGCTGGTGTGGACGGCCGTCGGCGTCGTCCTGGCCGCCGTCGTCGTCGCCGTGCTGCGCGACCACCGGGTGCTCGCCCGCTACACGTTCACGGCGATGGTCGTCGGCCTGGTGCTGCTGCTCCTCCCGCTGGTGCCGGGCCTGGGCAGGACGATCAACGGGGCGCGGATCTGGATCCGGCTGGGCCCGCTCGGCTTCCAGCCCGGGGAGCTGGCCAAGATCGTGCTGACGGTGTTCTTCGCCGGCTACCTCGTCACGGCCCGCGACACCCTCTCCCTCGTGGGACGCCGGGTGCTGGGCCTGCAGCTGCCGCGGGCGCGCGACCTCGGCCCGATCCTCGTGGCCTGGCTGGCCAGCCTCGGGGTGCTCGTGCTCGAGCGCGACCTCGGCACCTCGCTGCTGTTCTTCGGCCTCTTCGTCGCGATGCTCTACGTCGCCACGCACCGGGTCAGCTGGATCGTCCTCGGCCTGACCCTGTTCGTCGGGGGCGCGGTGCTGGCGTGGAGCCTGTTCAGCCACGTGCAGGCGCGCGTGAACGGGTGGCTGCACCCGTTCGACCCGGAGGTCTACGACGCGCCGGTCGGCGGCAGCTACCAGCTGGTGCAGGGCCTGTTCGGCCTCGCCAGCGGCGGGCTGGTCGGCGAGGGCATCGGCGAGGGCCGCCCGCAGACGGTGCCCTACGCGGAGAGCGACTTCATCCTCGCCACCCTCGGCGAGGAGATGGGCCTCGTGGGCCTGTTCGCCGTCCTGCTCCTGTACCTGGTGCTCGTCGAGCGGGGCCTGCGCACGGCCATCGGCGCGCGCGACGGGTTCGGCAAGCTCCTGGCCGCCGGCCTGTCCTTCGCCGTCGCGCTGCAGTGCTTCGTCGTCGCCGGCGGCGTGCTGCGCGTGATCCCCCTGACGGGGCTGACCATGCCCCTGCTCGCCTACGGAGGGTCCTCCCTGGTCGCGAACTGGATGATCGTCGGCCTGCTCCTGCGGGTCTCCGGCGCCGCCCGCCGCGCCGCTCCCGCCCCCGAGGCGGGCACGCCCGTGGTGGCCTCGGAGCAGGACGCCGCGGCGACGCAGGTGGTGCGCCTGTGAACGGCCCCCTGCGGCGCCTGTCCGTGATCGTGGTGTCCCTGTTCGTCGTCCTCATGGGCGCCGGCACGTGGGTGCAGTTCGTCACCGCCGGCCGCCTGCAGGACGACCCCCGCAACTCCCGCGCCCTGTTCGCCGAGCTCGGCCGCGAGCGCGGGCCGATCCTCGTCGAGGGCGAGGCGGTCGCGCTCTCGGAGGAGGTCGACGACCGCTTCCGCTACCAGCGGCTGTACCCGGCGGGCCCGCTGTGGGCGCACGCGACCGGCGTGTACTCGGTGGTCTTCGGCGCCACGGGCCTGGAGGAGGCCGCGAACGACCTGCTCTCGGGGACCTCCGACGACCTGTTCTACCGGCGCCTGTCGGACCTGCTGACCGGCCGCGAGCCCGGCGGCGCCGTCGTGGAGACCACGCTCGACGCCGCCGTCCAGGAGGCGGCCGCGCAGGCCCTGGGCGACCAGGAGGGCGCCGTCGTCGCGCTCGACCCGCGCACCGGCGAGGTGCTCGCGATGGTCTCCTCCCCCAGCTACGACCCGAACGCGCTGGCCAGCCACGACGCCGAGGCCGTGCGGGCCGCCCGCCAGGAGCTGCTGGAGGACCCGGGCGACCCCCTGGTCAACCGCGCGATCGGCGGCGACCTGTACCCGCCGGGCTCGGTGTTCAAGCTCGTCACCGCCGCCGCCGCGCTCGAGGCCGGCTCCACGCCCGAGAGCGCCCTGACCGGCGTCGCCGAGCTGGACCTGCCGCAGACGACCGCGACGATCGGCAACAGCGGCGGCGGGGGCTGCGGCTCCGGCGGCCAGGTCAGCCTCGCGGACGCGCTGCGCGTCTCGTGCAACACCGCCTTCGCGGCGCTGGGCATGGAGCTGGGCACCGACGCGCTCGTGGAGCGGGCGCGGGCCTTCGGCTTCGGCGAGGAGCTGAGCATCCCGCTGCGGGTGACCCCGAGCAGCGTGCCCGCCTCGATGGCGCCGCCGCAGCTGGCCCAGGCCAGCATCGGCCAGTACGAGGTGCGGGTCACCCCGCTGCAGGTGGCGGTGCTCTCCGCGGCCGTCGCGAACGGCGGCGTCGTGATGCGCCCGAACCTCGTCAGCGCCGTGCGCGGCGACGACCTGGAGGTCCTGCAGGCGCCGGAGCCGACCGAGCTGGGCCGGGCCACCTCCGAGCAGACCGCGCAGGCGCTGACGGCGATGATGGTGGGCGTGGTGGAGTCCGGGACCGGCACGGCGGCGCAGGTGGACGGCGTGCAGGTGGCGGGCAAGACCGGCACGGCCCAGCACGCCGAGGGCCGGGCCCCCCACGCGTGGTTCACCGGCTTCGCCCCGGCCGGCGACCCGCGGGTCGCCGTCGCCGTCGTCGTCGAGGAGGGCGGCTCCGCGGGCGACCAGGCCTCCGGCGGCCGCACCGCCGCGCCCATCGCGCGCGAGGTCGTCGAGGCGGTGCTCGCGCAGTGAGGACGGAGTCGTGAGGACCGAGGTGGGCACCGTGCTGGGCCAGCGCTACCGGCTGACCGCGCCGATCGCCGCGGGCGGCATGGGGGAGGTCTGGCAGGCCCACGACGACGTCCTGGGCCGCACCGTGGCCGTGAAGGTGCTGCGCGCGGAGCTGGCCGGCGACCCCGGCTTCCTCGGCCGCTTCCGCACCGAGGCGCGCAACAGCGCGCTGCTGACGCACCCGGCCATCGCCATGACGTACGACTACGGCGAGTCCGACGGCAGCGCCTACCTCGTCATGGAGCTCGTGCCCGGGGAGCCGCTGTCGGACCTGCTGGCCCGCGAGGGGGCCCTGGAGCCGCGCCGCGCCGCGCGGCTGCTGGCGAAGGCGGCCTCGGGGCTGGCGGCCGCGCACGCGGCCGGGCTGGTGCACCGCGACGTCAAGCCGGGCAACCTGCTCGTCACCCCGGACGGCGAGGTGAAGGTCACCGACTTCGGCATCGCCCGCGCGGTGGCGGAGGCCCCCGTCACCGCCACGGGCCAGGTGATGGGCACGGCCGCGTACCTCTCGCCGGAGCAGGCCACGGGCCGGCGCGACCTGACGCCGGCGGCCGACGTCTACGCCCTCGGCGTCGTCGCGCACGAGATGCTCGCCGGCGAGCGGCCCTTCACGGGCGAGTCCCAGGTCGCCATCGCGCTGGCGCAGGTCAACGACCCCCCGCCCCCGCTGCCCCCGGGCGTGCCGGACGGCGCGCGGGCGCTCGTGGCGGCCTGCCTGGCGAAGGACCCCACGGCCCGGCCGCGCGACGCCGGGGTGGTCGCGGCGGTCGCCTCCCGGGTCGCGGACGGCGACGACGCCGGGGCGCTGCGCCTGCTCGCCGGCACCGCCGGCGCGGGTGCGGTTGGGGCCGCGGCTGCGGGTGCGACCGGTGCGGCGACCGTGGTGGCGCCCGCGCTGGGCGACCCCGACGCGACCGTGGCCCTCGGCGCCCCCGACGCGCCCGCCACCCGGCGCGAGGCGCGCGCCAGCGCCGCGGCGGCGGCCGGCGCCGGTGCGGCCGGTGTCGCGGGCGCCGCGGCGGGCTCCCTCGTCGGTGACCCGCGCCGCGCCCCCGAGCCGTGGGAGACCGGCGGCGGCGCCGTCCCCCGCACCGGCCCGGTCCCCGCACCCGGGCCGGCCACCGGTGCGGGCGCCGGTGCGGGCGCCGGTGCGGGGGCCGACAGCCGCCCGCACCGGCGCCTGACCGTGCCGCTGCTGGGCCTGCTCGCGGTGCTCGCGGTCGTCGCCGCGGCCGTCGTCCTCGGCCAGGACGACGAGACCGCGCCGACCGCGCCCGCCGTCACGCCGAGCGCGTCGGTGACGGCTCCCGAGCCGGAGGTGACCACCACGCCGGAGGCGACCGAGGAGCGGACCCAGGAGGAGGTCGAGGAGGAGCCGGCCCCGAGCACCTCGTCACCGGAGCCGGAGCCGACCTCCTCCGCTCCCTCGGCGACCGAGGAGCCGAGCGAGCCCGAGCCGACCACCACCAGCACGACGTCGACGACCTCGGCGCCGACGTCCTCGGCGCCGCCGTCGGCGTCGGCGGCGTCGGCGTCCGCGCCGGCGTCGTCGACCACGCCGCAGCCCTCTGCCAGCTCTTCCTCGGAGGCGCCGTCAGCACGGGCGGCCCTGCCTCCTGCCAGTACCGTCGAAGAGCAGCAGGACGAGGAGGGCGGGGACGGGTGAACGACCACGGACGCGCTGACGGCGTCCCGCGCATGCTCGGGAACCGCTACGAGGTCGGCCACGTCCTCGGCCGCGGCGGCATGGCCGAGGTGCACCTGGGGCGCGACACCCGCCTCGGCCGCCGCGTGGCGATCAAGATGCTGCGCGCGGACCTCGCGCGCGACCCCGTCTTCCAGGCCCGGTTCCGGCGCGAGGCGCAGTCCGCCGCCGGGCTGAACCACCCCTCGATCGTCGCCGTCTACGACACCGGCCAGGACGTCTTCGTCGAGTCCGGCGGCGCCGAGGTGCAGCTGCCCTACATCGTCATGGAGCACCTCGAGGGCCGCACCGTGCGCGACCTGCTCGTGGAGTCCGGCGGCGGGGGCATCGGCACCGAGCGCGCCGTCGACATCACCGCGGGCGTGCTCACGGCCCTCGATTACAGCCACCGCCGCGGCATCGTCCACCGCGACATCAAGCCCGCCAACGTGATGATCACGCCGACGGGCGACGTGAAGGTCATGGACTTCGGCATCGCGCGGGCCGTGGCCGACACCTCGGCGACGATGACCCAGACCAGCGCCGTCATCGGCACCGCCCAGTACCTCTCGCCGGAGCAGGCGCGCGGGGAGACCGTCGACGCCCGCACCGACCTGTACTCCACCGGCTGCCTGCTCTACGAGCTGCTCACCGGCCGGCCGCCGTTCGTGGGGGAGTCACCCGTCTCCGTGGCGTACCAGCACGTGCGCGAGGTGCCCCGGCCCCCCAGCGCGCACAACCCCGCCGTCGACGAGGCGCTGGACCGCGTGGTGCTCAAGGCGCTCGCCAAGGACCGCGAGGACCGCTACGCCGACGCCGAGGAGTTCCGCGTCGACCTGCTCGCGGCGGAGCACGGCCAGCCCGTCGCCGCGCCCGCCGTGGCGCTCGCCACGGCCACCGCCACGCAGGCCCTGCCCACCCGCACGGAGGCCACGCGCGCGCTCGCGGCCGCCGGCATCGCCACCTCGGCCACCGGGGCGGCGACGTCCGCGCCCGCGCTCGACGACGGCGGTCCGGGGGCCGGCGGCGCCGTTCCGGAGCCCGCGCGGGAGCAGCCCCGCCGCCGCCGCGGGGTGTGGCTGTGGGTGCTGCTCGCGCTGCTGCTGTTCGCGGTGACCGCCTTCGCCACCGCCCGCTACCTGCGCACGAGCGACGACATCGAGCTCGCGGACTACCGCGACCAGCCCGTCGCGACGGCGTGCGCGAGCATCACCGCCCTCGAGCTGGCGTGCGAGGAGACGCAGACGGCGGACGAGGCGGCGGTGGGCACCGTGCTGGACCAGGAACCGCGCCCGGGCACCGTCCTCGAGCCCGGCGCGAGGGTGATCCTGACCGTGTCCTCGGGCCCTGAGGCCGTCGCCGTCCCGGACGTGTCCGGCCAGACGGAGACCCAGGCGTTCACCACCCTCACCGGTGACGGCTTCCGGGTCGGGGACGTCGTCGACGAGCCGAACCCGGACGTCGACGAGGGGCGGATCATCCGCACCGAGCCGGCGGCCGGAGAGGAGCTCGCCCCGGGCGCGACGGTCGACCTCGTCCGCTCCAGCGGTCAGGTGGACCTGCCCGACCTCTCGGGCCAGGTCTACACCGACGCACAGGAGGTGCTCGGCGACCTCGGCCTGCGGGCCACCTTCGTCTTCGAGCAGACCACCGAGGTCGAGGAGGGCCGCGTCCTCCGGCAGGACCCGGAGCCGAGCCTCGTCGACCCCGGCACCACCGTGACCCTCGTCGTCGCCCAGACCCCGCCGCCGACCCCCACGGTGACGGAGACGGCGACGCCCGAGCCGACCGAGACGCCCCAGGCCGAGGAGAGCCCGACCTCGGACGAGGAGCCCGACGACGGGGACGACGAGGAGTCCGAGGAGGAGACGCCCAGCGAGTCCTCCTCCGGCCGCGGCCGCGGCCGGAACTGAGGAGTTGCGGCTGCGCGACTGGGGGGTCGAGGCGGGCTCAGCCGCGCACGAGCGGCGCCAGGCCCTCGGAGCGCTCCACGGCGCCCTCGTCGCCGCACACGGCGAGCCAGTTGGCCAGCAGCCGGTGCCCGCCCTGGGTGAGCACCGACTCCGGGTGGAACTGGACGCCGAAGAGCGGCAGCTCGCGGTGCTGCAGGGCCATCACCACGCCGCCGGCCGTGCGACCGGTGACCTCCAGCTCCTCCGGCACGGTGGCGTCCACGACGGCCAGGGAGTGGTATCGCGTGGCCGTGAACGGCGTGGGCAGGCCCGCGAGCACCCCCGCGCCCTCGTGCTCGACGAGGCTCGTCTTGCCGTGCAGCAGCTCGCGCGCGTGCGTGACGGTGGCGCCGTGGACCTCCCCGAGCGCCTGGTGGCCCAGGCAGACGCCGAGCAGCGGCGTCCCGGTCCGGCCGCACCGGCGCACGAGGTCGGGGCTCACGCCGGCCGTGGACGGCGTCCCGGGGCCGGGCGAGAGCAGCACGCCGTCCGCCGCGTCGGCCGCCTCGGCGGCCTGCTCGGCGCCCAGGGCGTCGTTGCGCACCACGCGGCACTCCGCGCCGAGCTGCTCGAGGTAGCCGACGATCGTCCACACGAAGCTGTCGTAGTTGTCCACGACGAGGACCCGGGTCATCCGGCGCCTCCTGCGGGGCTCGGGGCACCGACGGTGCCGTCGTTGAAGGGGACGTGGGGGGCCACCGCGGGGAAGACCCAGAGGAAGCACGCGGCGACCGCCGCCAGCGCCAGGAGGAGGGCGAGCGCGACGCGCACGCCCACCGGGCCGGGCAGGGCCCGCCACAGCCAGCCGTACACCGTCACACCCCTCCCGGCTCGGCGCCCGCCAGGGCCCGCGGGTCCCCGGCGCCGCGCGGCTGCCACGACTCGAGCACCGCGTGGACGACGTAGCGCTCGCGGGCCGAGTAGCGCGGGTGGCACGCGGTCAGGGTGAGCAGCCGCTCGGTCGGCGCGGCGCCGGGCGAGCCGGGGTCGGGGGCGATCACCTCGACCTGGCTCGGGAGCACCACCAGCGCCTCGCGCACCCGGTACACGTACCAGTCCTGCGCGGTCTCGACGACGACGGGGTCGCCCGCCTGCAGCTCGGCGATGCGGCTGAGCGGCTTCCCGTACGTCGTCCGGTGCCCGGCGAGGGAGAAGTTGCCCACCGCCCCCGGCATCGCGGTGCCGGGGTAGTGGCCGAGGACGCCGTCGTCGAGGACGCCGTCGAGGACGACGCCCTGCTCGACGGCCACCTGCCACCCCTGCCCGAAGCGCGGCACGTGCACGAGCGCGAACGCCTCGCCCTGGCCCGGCTCCACCGGCACGGGCGGCTCCGGCGCGGACGGGGCGGGGACGTCGACCGGCGCCGCGGAGCCCTCGGAGGAGGGGACGGAGGACGGCGCGGGAGCCGGCGCCGGCCCGGGGGAGGGCTGCGGCGCGCCGGCGCCGCCCGCCTGCCACTGCTCGCGCAGCGCGCCGGCGCTCGCGCGCGCCTCCTGCCCGGCGGTGACGTCGGTCCACCACAGCTGCCAGGTCAGGAAGAGCAGCACGAGCACGCCCGCCGTGATGCACAGCTCCCCGGCCGTGCGCACCCCGGTGCGCACGGCCGCGCCGGCGCTCACGCGGCCGCGCCCGCGGCGGCGTCGGTGCCGGCGTCGGTGCCGGCGTCCTGCGCGGGCAGCGCCCGCGCGTGCTGCAGGTCCACCGCGCCCGTCCAGCCCGGCGCGGTCAGCGCGTCGCCGGTGCGGACCTCCCAGCCGAGCCCGTTGCGCTCGACGTACTGGCGGTAGACGCGCACCGGCTCGGCGGCGTCGAGCGCGGCCTGCAGCCGCTGCGGGTCCCCGAGGGCCGTCACGGTGTACGGGGGCGCGTAGAGGCGGCCCTGCAGCTTCAGCGTGTTGCCGACGCAGCGCACCGCGCTCGTGGTGATGAGCCGCTGGTCCTCCAGCACGATCGCGTCGGCGCCGGCGGCCCACAGGGCGTTGACGACCCCCTGCAGGTCCTGCTGGTGGACGATGAGGTCCTCGGGGACGGTGCCCTCCGGCTGCGGCCGGTTGGGCGGGGCGTCGTCGAGCGTGATCTCCAGGCCCGGCCCGGTGAGGGGCTGCACGCCCGCCGCCGTCGCCACCAGCGCCGTGCGCTCCTGCAGCTGCTGCACGCCCGGGTCCTGCACGGCGCCGGTGAGGGCGTCGACCTCCTGGCGCAGGTCGGCCAGCTGGGCGTCGCGGGCCAGGATCCGGCGCTGCTCCTCCTGCACCAGGCCCGTCAGGCTGGAGGCGTCCTGGCGCAGGTCGCCGCCCGCCGCCGTGCGCGCGCTGGTGGCGAACAGCGCCCCGGCCAGCACCAGCACCCCGGCGACGGCGAGGCGGCGCAGGGGAGCGCGCCGGGCGCCCTGCCCGGGCAGCACGGCGCCCGGCGGCGTCCAGGGGCCCTCGGCGGGAGCGTCGTGCGGGCGGCCCGGCTCCGGCCTGTCGGTCATGGCGGGGCGGCTCCTTCCAGCACTGCCGCCCACTAGGCTAGACGACCTCACGACGTGGAGGAGGCTCCGTGCCCGAGTCGAGAATCCGCCGCCGGGCCTGGACGGCGCCGCAGGAGCGCCCTGCCGGCCCGCGCCCGACGCCGCGCTGGTGGGTGCCGGTGATGCTCGGCCTCATGCTCGCCGGGCTGGTGTGGATCGTCGTCTTCTACCTCAGCGGGCCCGCCTCCTACCCGGTCCCGCAGATCGGCGCGTGGAACCTCGCGGTCGGCTTCGCGCTCGTGCTCGCCGGCTTCGCCATGACGACGCGCTGGCGCTGAGCGGGCGCTGGGCGGGCGCTCCCAGACGACCCCGAGGCGCCGCTGCGCCGAGGGCGCCCCGCCCGCCGACGAAGGTTATCCACAGGCTCCGTCCACAGTGTGGAGACTTCCACCGGCGTGCTTCCGCAGGTGGGGGCCGCGCGCGCCGCCGTCCGGGGCGAGGGCCTCGCGGCGCGCCGCCGGCGCGTCATCCCCAGGCGCCATCCACAGTGTGGACGGCGAGTGACTTCACGACCACGCACAGCACGAGGACGGCGAGGACCGCCGCGACGCCGGCCGCCTGCGCCGCCGCGCGCCGCCGCCGGGGGGCGTGGACGAGGACGGCCGCCAGCGCCGCGCCGGTGACGAGGCCGCCGAGGTGCGCCTGCCACGCGACGTTCGGCAGCACGAACCCCAGCACGCCGTTGACGGCGATGATCGCCACCACCTGGCCCGCGCTGCGGCCGAGCCGGCGCTGGACCACCACGAGGGCCGCGAAGAGGCCGAAGACGGCCCCGGACGCCCCCACCGACGCCGTGTACCAGCTGACGGCGTCGGGGGAGGCGAGCAGCAGCGAGCCGACGGATCCGCCGACCGCCGAGACGAGGTAGAGCGCGGCGAAGCGCAGCCGGCCGAGCAGGTCCTCCAGGTACGGCCCCGTCAGCCACAGGGCGTACATGTTGAACAGGATGTGGAAGATCCCCGCGGGGGAGTGCAGGAAGGCCGCGGTGACGAAGCGCCACGGCTCGGCCAGCGCCGCGTCGGGGCGGAAGGCGAGCAGCGCGGTGACGGAGGAGCCCGGCGCCAGCTGCAGCACGTAGGCCGCCACGCACAGGCCGACGACGCCCAGCGTCACCACCGGCCAGCCGCCGCGCACCCGCCCGCCGAAGGCGGTGCGCACCCGCGGAGCCGTGCGCGCCGCCTCGGCGACGCAGTCCACGCACTGCACGCCCACCGGGGCCTGGCGCTGGCACTGCGGGCAGGCGGGGCGCTCGCAGCGCTGGCACCGCACGTACGACTCGCGGTCGCGGTGGCGCGGGCAGACCGGCACCGGCGGCGGGACCGGCGCGGGGACCGGCTGGGTCATCGGCGCCTGCTCACCGGCGGCACCTGCTGGGTGCGCTCACTCGGAGCCGGCCCCGCGCGCGCCGTCGGCGCCCTCGATCGTCACCCGCTCGAGGACGACGGGCTCGACGGGGCGGTCCATCGCGCCCGTGCGCACCGCGGCGATCGCGTCGACGACGGCGCGGCTCTCGTCGTCCGCCACCTCGCCGAAGATCGTGTGCTTGCCCTGCAGCCACGTCGCGGGCGCCACGGTGATGAAGAACTGGGAGCCGTTGGTGCCGCGGCCGCCGCGCTTGCCGGCGTTCGCCATCGCCAGCAGGTAGGGCTCGGTGAAGGTCAGCTCGGGGTGGATCTCGTCGTCGAAGGTGTAGCCGGGGCCGCCCGTGCCGTTCCCGACCGGGTCGCCGCCCTGGATCATGAAGCCCGGGATGACGCGGTGGAACGTCAGCCCGTCGAAGAGGGGGTCGGTGCGCTGCTGGCCCGTCTTCGGGTCCGTCCACTCCTGCGCGCCCGTCGCCAGCCCGGTGAAGTTGCGCACGGTCTTCGGCGCGTGGTCGGGGAAGAGCCGAACCCGGATGTCGCCGTGGTTGGTGTGCAGCGTCGCGTCCATGCGCTCATCCTCGCACCCCGGTCCGGGGAGGCAGCCGGGGCGCGGGCGCGGCAGGATGGGGGCTCGACGAACGGCCCGGGCAGCCCGGGCCCGGGAGGAGGACGCGTGTTCGGAACGACGAGCCGCAGGGACCGCGCGGCGGGCAGGGCGGTGGTGGCCGTCACGAAGCACCAGCTCTCGCAGGGCGCCAGGGGTGCCGTGTCGGCCGTGCGCGGCCGGGTCAGCCCGGCGGCGTCCTACGCGCGCACCAGCGCCGTCTCGGCCGCCGGCACCGCGCGGGAGTGGGCGGGCCCGCGGCTGGTGGACGCCCGCGAGCGCAGCACGGCGCAGCTGGTGCGCGCCCGCGAGCGCAGCGTGCAGACGACCGCGCCGAAGGTGGAGTCCTACGCCGCCTCCCTCGCGCCCCGCGTCAACGACGCCCGCGACGCGATCGTGGAGGACATCCTCCCCCGCGTCGTGCAGGCGGTGTCGGCGGGCGCCGCGGCGGCCGCGGCGCGGGCCACCCAGGCGACCGACGCGGCCGCGGGCGCCAGCGTCACGGCGCTCGGGGACGTCCAGCGCCGCGCGAGCCAGCTGACCGCGCCGCCGCCGAAGAGCCACAAGGTGCGCAACACCGTCCTCGTCCTCGGCGCGGCCGGTGCCGCCGGTGCCGCGGGGTGGGCGGCGTGGAAGCGCTCCTCCGCGCCGGCGGACCCGTGGGTGCCCGCGACGGCGCCCGGCTCGGGAGTGACGACGACGGGCGGCACGGGCAGCACGGACGGCACGGGCACCGCGGGCAGCACCGGCGGGACGACGTCCACCACGCAGGTGGTGGCCGGCCCGGACGCCGGTGAGCGCCTGAGCCGCCCGGGCCAGGGCAGCGGGCTGGGCGCGGGCACCGCGGCCAGCACGTCCAGCGACGCCTCGACGCCCGCCCCCGAAGGCTCCGACGCCGCCCAGCAGGCCCGCTCGGCTGCCGGGGGCCCCGAGGCGAGCGCCGACAGCGTCGGCAGCCTGGGCGTCACCGAGGAGCAGAGCGCGAACCCGGACGCCCCGTCGACCCGCCGCCGCAGCGGCGGATCCACGAGCTGACCCGACCGACCGGCACCGAGGGCCCCGCACCGCGACCACCGCGATGCGGGGCCCTCGCGCGTCAGCAGGACGCGCGGCGTCGGGGGAGTGCGAGGGGCGCGGGACCCGCGCGGCGCGCCGCCGCGGCCGTCCGGGGTGGAGACGACGGGACTCGAACCCGTAACCCCCTGCTTGCAAAGCAGGTGCGCTACCAGTTGCGCCACGCCCCCGGGGGCACGAGTGGGCCTAACAGGACTTGAACCTGTGACCTCTTCCTTATCAGGGAAGCGCTCTGACCGACTGAGCTATAGGCCCGTGCGGCTCGGCGCTCGCGCGCCGGCCAGCAGGGAGGACACTACCTCAGTCGTCGCTGAGGGTGAGTCGCAGGCCGCCCACGAGGCTGCTGGCGGTGTTGTAGAGGAACGCGGCCAGCACGGCGAGCGCCGTGACGAGGACGACGTCGAGGACGGCGACGAAGACCGCCACCGACACGACGCGGCTGAGGCCGAGCACCGACGTCAGGTCGAAGTCGGACTCCGCCCCGAACACCTCGCCGGCGAGACCCTCCAGCTGGGCGAAGACGCCCGTCGCCTCCAGCAGCGACCACACGACCGCGACCGCGACGACGAGGACGATCCCGAGCGCCACGGAGAGCAGGAACGCCAGCTTGGCGACCGACCACAGGTGCAGCCTCGCGACGGTCAGGCGCACCCTGCGGTGCGCGTCGTCGTCGCCCTCGTGCTCCTCGGGCGCGGGGGCCGGCCGGTCGGGGGACGCCGCCTGCGGGCGGTCCGCGTCGCGCTCGCCAGCACGCGCCGGCCCCCGGTCCGGGGCCGGCGCCGACACGCGGGGCTGCGGCGCCGTCCCGCCGGCCGAGGGGCGCGGGCCGCCGCCCAGGTGGCCGACCTCGGGGGCCGCGGCGGGCGCGGAGGCACCCGCCGGCCGGGCTCCTGCCGCGGCGCGCGCCGGGCCGCCGCCACCTCCGGGGGCGGAGCCGCCCCCGGCGCGCGCCTGCGTCTTCTCGGACGGGCTCACGCCCCACCTCCGCTGTCGGGTCCGCTCGACGGTAGACCATCGCCCTCGGTCCCGCCGCTGATCGCCGCCTCGGCGGCGCGCTCGACGTTGCGCGCCACCGCGATGATCGCGTCGCCCGGGTCGGGGGCGGCGAAGCGGACCCCGGAGGTGTCGCGGCCCGTGCGGCGCACCTCCGCCACCCGCGAGCGCACGACCTTGCCCCTGGCCATGACGACGAGCACCTCGTCGTCCTCCTCGACGAGCAGGGCGCCCGCGAGGTCGCCGCCGCGGTCGCTGGCCTTGGCCACCTTGATGCCGTAGCCGCCGCGGCCCTGCACGCGGTACTCCCCGACCGCCGTGCGCTTGGCCGTCCCGGACTCGTAGACGACGAACACGTCCAGCTCTCCGGAGGGCGGGACGACGTCCATGGCCAGCAGCTCGTCGCCGTCGCGGAAGCGCATGCCCGTCACGCCCGACGTCGCCCGGCCCATGGGCCGCAGCGCGTCGTCGGACGCCGTGAAGCGCACCGACTGCCCCTGCCGGGAGACCAGCAGCAGGTCGTCGTCGTCCCCGACCAGGCGCGCGGAGACCAGCTCGTCGCCCTCGCGCAGGTTGATCGCCACGACGCCGCCGGCGCGGTTGGAGTCGTACTCGGCCAGGCGGGTCTTCTTCACCAGCCCGCTGCGGGTGGCGAGGACCAGGAAGGGCGACTGCGCGTAGTCGCGCAGGTCGAGCACCTGGGCGATCTCCTCGCCCGGCTGGAAGGCCAGCAGGTTCGCGACGTGCTGCCCGCGCGCCTCGCGGCCGCCCTCGGGCAGCTCGTACGCCTTGGCGCGGTACACGCGCCCGAGGTTGGTGAAGAAGAGCAGCCAGTGGTGGCTGGTGGTGGTGAAGAAGTGCCCCACGACGTCGTCGGCGCGCAGCTGCGCCCCCCGCACGCCCTTGCCGCCGCGGCGCTGGGAGCGGTAGGCGTCCACCCGCGTGCGCTTGGCGTACCCCCCGGTCGTGATCGTGACGACCACGTCCTCCTCGGGGATGAGGTCCTCCATCGACATGTCGCCCTCGAAGGGCTGGATGCGCGTGCGCCGCTCGTCGCCGTACTTCTCGGCGATGGCGCCCAGCTCCTCGCCCACGATCGCCCGCTGGCGCGAGGGGGTGGCCAGGACGTCCTCGTAGTCGGCGATCTGCGCCTGCAGGGATTCGAACTCGTCGAGGATGCGCCGGCGCTCCAGGGCGGCCAGCTGGCGCAGCTGCAGGTTGAGGATCGCCGAGGCCTGGGCCTCGTCGACCTCCAGGAGCTCCATCAGGCCGCTGCGGGCGACGTCCGCCGTCGCGCTGGCCCGGATCAGGGCGATGACCTCGTCCAGGGCGTCGAGGGCCCGCAGGTAGCCCTGCAGGATGTGCGCGCGCTCCTGCGCCCGGCGCAGCCGGAAGCGCGTGCGGCGCTGGATGACGTCGAGCTGGTGGGAGATCCAGTGCTTGACGAAGCCGTCCAGGGACAGCGTGCGCGGCACGCCGTCGACCAGGGCCAGCATGTTCGCGCCGAAGTTCTCCTGCAGCGGCGTGTGCTTGTAGAGGTTGTTCAGCACCACCTTCGCCACGGCGTCGCGGCGCAGCACGATGACGAGGCGCTGACCCGTCTTGCCCGAGGTCTCGTCGCGCACGTCGGCCACGCCCGACAGGCGCCCGTCGCGCACGAGGTCGGCGATCTTCTGCGCGAGGTTGTCCGGGTTGACCTGGTACGGCAGCTCGGTGATGACGAGGCACTGCCGGTTGTGGATCTCCTCGACCTCCACGACCGCGCGCATGGTGATGCTGCCGCGGCCCGTGCGGTACGTGTCCTCGATGCCGCGCCGGCCCATCACCAGCCCGGACGTGGGGAAGTCCGGGCCCTGCACGCGGGCGATGAGGGCCTCGAGGAGCTCCTCGTCGGGAGCGTCGGGGTGGTCCAGCGCCCACTGCACGCCGGCGGCGACCTCGCGCAGGTTGTGCGGCGGGATGTTCGTCGCCATCCCGACCGCGATGCCCACCGAGCCGTTGACGAGCAGGTTCGGGAACCGGCTCGGCAGCACCGTGGGCTCGGTGGTGTGCCCGTCGTAGTTGGGCGTGGAGTCGACCGTCTCCTGGTCGATGTCGCGCACCAGCTCCAGGGCGAGCGGGGCCATGCGGCACTCGGTGTAGCGGGGGGCCGCGGCCGGGTCGTTGCCGGGGGAGCCGAAGTTGCCCTGCCCGTCGACGAGCGGGTAGCGCAGGGACCAGTCCTGCGCCAGGCGCACGAGCGCGTCGTAGATCGGCGCGTCGCCGTGCGGGTGGTAGTGGCCCATGACGTCGCCGACGACGCGGGCGCACTTGGAGTAGGGCCGGTCGGGGCGGTACCCGCCGTCGTACATGGCGTACACCACGCGCCGGTGCACCGGCTTCAGGCCGTCGCGCACGTCCGGCAGCGCCCGGGAGACGATCACGCTCATCGCGTAGTCGAGGTAGGAGCGCTGCATCTCCAGCTGGAGGTCGACCTGCTCGACGCGGTCGCCCCCGCCGTCCCCCGCGCCGTCGGCGGCGCCGCTGGGAGGGCTGGTGGGCGGGGTGGTCTCAGACATCGAGGAACCTCACGTCGCGGGCGTTGCGCTGGATGAAGGAGCGGCGGGACTCCACGTCCTCGCCCATGAGCACGCTGAAGATGGTGTCGGCCGCGGCGGCGTCCTCCATCGTCACCTGCCGCAGGGTGCGGTGGGCGCGGTCCATCGTCGTCAGGGCCAGCTCGTCCCAGTTCATCTCGCCCAGGCCCTTGTAGCGCTGGACGCCGCCCTCCTTCGGCAGCCGCCCGCCCGCGGCCAGGCCGGCCGCCACGACGGCGTCGCGCTCGCGGTCGGAGTAGACGAAGTCGTGCTCGCGGTTGGACCACTTGATCCGGTACAGCGGCGGCTGCGCGAGGTAGACGTGACCCGCCTCCACCAGCGGGCGCATGTACCGGAAGAGCAGGGTCAGCAGCAGCGTGGTGATGTGCTGGCCGTCGACGTCGGCGTCGGCCATGAGCACGATCTTGTGGTAGCGCAGCCGGGCGAGGTCGAACTCCTCGCCGATGCCCGTGCCGAACGCCGTGATCAGCGCCTGGACCTCCTGGTTGCCCAGCGCCTTGTCCAGCCGCGCCCGCTCGACGTTGAGGATCTTGCCGCGGATGGGCAGGATCGCCTGCGTGCGCGGGTCGCGCCCGCGCACCGCCGAGCCCCCGGCGGAGTCGCCCTCGACGATGAAGACCTCGCACTCGTCGGGCCGGTTGGACTGGCAGTCCTTGAGCTTGCCGGGCAGCCCCACGCCGTCCATGAGGCCCTTGCGCCGGGTCGCCTCGCGCGCCTTGCGAGCCGCCAGGCGCGCCTGGGAGGCGCTGATGGCCTTGCGCACGACGCCGCGCGCCTCGCCCGGGTTGCGGGCGAACCAGTCGGTCAGCTCCTCGGTCACCACGCGCTGCACGAAGCCCTTGACCTCGGTGTTGCCGAGCTTGGTCTTCGTCTGGCCCTCGAACTGCGGCTCGCCGAGCTTGACGGAGACCACGGCCGTCAGGCCCTCGCGCACGTCGTCGCCGGTCAGCGCCTCGTCCTTCTCCCGCAGCAGGTTGTTCGCGCGCGCGTAGCGGTTGACCAGGCCGGTCAGGGAGGCGCGGAAGCCCTCCTCGTGCGTGCCGCCCTCGTGCGTGTTGATGGTGTTGGCGTAGGTGTGGACGCTCTCGGAGTAGGCGGTGGTCCACTGCATGGCCACCTCGAGCGACATCATCCGCTCCACGTCCTCGGACTCGAAGGCGATGACGCCCTCGTGCACCGCCTCGCTGCGCTTGGACGCGTTCAGGTGCTTGACGTAGTCGACCAGGCCGCCGTCGTAGCGGTAGACGACGGAGCGGTCGGCGGCCTCGGCGGCCACCTCCTCGGCGGCGAGCTCGGCCGCCAGCTCGTCCGCGGCGCCGTCCGCGGCGGCGCGGGCGCCGTCCGCCCCGCCGGACACGCGCTCGTCGTGCAGCGCGATGGTCAGGCCCCGGTTGAGGAAGGCCATCTGCTGCAGGCGCGCGCGCAGCGTCTCGAAGTCGAACTCGACCGTCTCGAAGATGTCCGGATTGGGCCAGAACGTGACCGTGGTGCCGGTGGCGCCGGTCGGCTCGCCCTGGGCGAGCGGTGCCTCCGGCACGCCCATCGCGTAGCCCTGGCGCCACACGGACCCCTGCCGGCGCACCTCGACCTCCAGGCGGGTGCTCAGGGCGTTGACGACGGAGACGCCGACGCCGTGCAGGCCGCCGGAGACGGCGTACCCGCCGCCGCCGAACTTGCCGCCCGCGTGCAGCACCGTGAGCACCACCTCGACCGCCGGGCGGCCCTCCACCGGGTGCACGTCCACGGGGATGCCGCGGCCGTCGTCCACGACGCGCACGCCGCCGTCGGCGAGCAGCGTGACGTCGATGCTCGTGGCGTGCCCCGCCAGCGCCTCGTCCACGGAGTTGTCCACCACCTCGTAGACCAGGTGGTGCAGGCCCCGCTCGCCGGTGGAGCCGATGTACATGCCGGGCCGCTTGCGCACGGCCTCCAGGCCCTCGAGCACCTGGATGGCGCTGGCGTCGTAGCTCCCCGCCCTCCCGCCGTCGGCACCGCCGCCGTCCCCGGCGGCGACGACCTCCGCGAGCGACGGGACCGGCGTCGCGGGGGCGTCCTGGGCGGGGGCGTCAAGGGATTCGGCCACGGTCCTCCTCGGGCTGGCGCGCCCGAGCGGGCACTGCTCCCAGTCTACCGCGCCGAGGGCCCCGGACGGGCTCGCGACGCCCCCGGGACGGCCCCCTGGCGGCGCGTGGAGCCGCTGGAGGGGCGCGAACGGGGCCGGGGACGGGTCCGGGTACGCCCGGGGCCCCTCCGGCGGCTGTCGGGCCGGATCGCGGGACCCGCGCCGCGCCCGGCCGGCGGGCTCAGCCGTACGTGTCGCGCGGGCCCCGCCCGTCGGCGGCGGAGCGCGGCCCCGAGCGCCACGTGGGGGCGGCCGGCCCGCGCACCACGAGGCGGTCGACGACGCCCTCGCCGAGCTCCTCGCCGAGGCGGCGCAGCACCGCGGGCGCCAGCAGGCGCACCTGCGTCGCCCACGCCGTGGAGTCGGCGCGCACCGTCAGGACGCCGTCGGCGTAGGTCTCGGGCGTGCAGTGGGCGGCGACGTCGGCGCCGACGACCTGGTCCCAGCGGCCGATCACCCCGCCCACCGCGACCGGCGCCTGCCAGCCGCGCTCGGCGACGAGCCGGTCGATGCTGCCGCTGACCGTCTGCGGGTCCCGCGCGTCCGGGCCCGCGCCGGACGCCGCCGGCGCGCCGCCGCGGCGGGCGACCGCACCACCGCCCGCGCCTGCGCCGCCCTGGGCCCGGCCCGGCCGGGCGGCCGGGCGGGCGCCGCGCGCCAGGGCCGCGGCCCGGGCCCGGTTCAGCGCCACCCGGGCGGCGTCCGACCCGGGCTCCGCGCCCTGCGCGCCGGCGGGCCGCCCCCGCTCAGCGCCCGGCCGGTCCGCCACGGTCCACCGCTCCCGCACCGTCGGGCACGTCGTCCAGGACGCCGCCCCGGGCGTCGTCGGGCACGCCGCCCCGGGCGTCGTCCGGGGCGGCGTCGGGCACGTCGTCCGGGGCGTCGTCGGGGGTGACGGCGCCCGCGGCCACGCGCAGGCGCCGGCCCACCAGCGCGGCCGGGACGTCCTCGTCCACCGCGGCCGTGACGAGCACCTGCTCGGCGCCGGCCACGAGCGCGGCGAGGCGCTCGCGGCGTCCGACGTCGAGCTCGGCGAAGACGTCGTCGAGCACGAGCACCGGCTCGGAGTCCGGGTCCGGGCCGGCGGACCGGTCCCCGCGCAGCAGGGCCCAGGTGCCCAGGCGCAGCGCGAGCGCGAACGACCACGACTCCCCGTGGCTGGCGTACCCGCGCGCGGGCAGGCCGTCGAGCTCCAGGACGAGGTCGTCCCGGTGCGGCCCGACCAGGCACGCGCCGCGCTCGAGCTCGGCGCCGCGCTGGGCGAGCAGCTCGGCCAGCAGCGCGTCGGCGAGCTCGGCCCGCGAGGGCAGCGGCCCGCTCCCGGCGAGGTCGACCTCGGAGACCCCCGGCACCGTGCTGCGGTAGGCCAGGCGCGCGGGGCTGGGCAGGTCGGGGTCAGCGCCGGACACGCGCTGGTACGCGCGCGCCACGTGGGGGGCGATGCGGCGCACCAGCAGCAGCCGCGCCGCCAGCAGCTCGGCCGCGGCGGCGGCGAGGTGGGAGTCCCACACCTCCAGGGTCGGCAGGTCCAGCTCGGTGCTCGCGCCGGGACCGCCCCTGCGCCCGGTGCGCCGCGCCACCACCATCTGGCGCAGCAGCGCCCCGCGCTGGCGCAGCGCGCGGTCGTGGTCGGCGCGCACGGCGGCCAGGCGGGGCGCGAGCGCGACGAGGGTGTCGTCGAGGAAGCGGCGGCGGCCCTCGGGGTCGCCCTTGACGAGCGCGAGGTCCTCGGGGGCGAACAGGACGGTGCGCAGCGCGCCCAGCACGTCCCGGGGGCGCGGCACGGGCGAGCGGTTCAGCCGCGCCCGGTTGGCCCGGCCGGGCACGATCTCGAGCTCCACCAGCGTCGTGCGGCCGCCGCGGTCCACCGCCGCGCGCACGACGGCGCTCTCGGCGCCCGCCCGCACCAGCGGCGCGTCCGTGGCCACGCGGTGGCTGGCGAGGGTCGCGACGTACCCGACGGCCTCGACGAGGTTGGTCTTGCCCTGCCCGTTGCGGCCGACCAGCGCGGTCACGCCCGGCCCGAGGTCGACCTCCGCCCGGGCGTACGAGCGGAAGTCGACCAGGGACAGGTGGGTGACGTGCACCGGCGGCGGCGTCGGGCGGGGTCAGCCGTCGACGGCGCCGGTGCCCGACGTCGGCCCGGCCTGCGCCGCGGCGGCCTCCTGCGGGGCCTGCGGCGCGTCGGCGGGCACCTCGATGGACTCGACCGCGTGGCCGCCGAACTGGTGGCGCAGCGCGGCGACGGCCTTCATGGCGGGGGAGTCCTCCTGGCGGGAGGTGAACCGGGCGAAGAGGGCGGCGCTGATCACCGGCACCGGCACGGAGTTGGCGATCGCCTCCTCCACCGTCCAGCGGCCCTCGCCGGAGTCCTGCACGTAGCCGCGGACGGAGCTCAGGTCGCCCTCGGCCTCCAGGGCCCGCACCAGCAGGTCCAGCAGCCAGGAGCGGACGACGGTGCCGCGCGACCACGCCTTGAAGCAGCCGGTGACGTCCTTGACGATGTCTTTCGCGGCCAGCAGCTCGTAGCCCTCGGCGTAGGCCTGCATCAGGCCGTACTCGATGCCGTTGTGCACCATCTTCGCGTAGTGGCCGGCGCCGACGTCGCCCGCGTGCACGAAGCCCTCCTCGCGCGGGCCGGCGGGGCGCAGGGCGTCGAAGACCGGCATCGCGCGCTCCACGAGCTCGGCGTCGCCGCCGACCATGAGGCCGTAGCCGTTGTCCAGGCCCCAGATGCCGCCGGAGACGCCGCAGTCGAGGTAGCCGATGCCGCGCTCGCCCAGCTCCGCCGCCAGCTGGACGTCGTCGGAGAAGCGGGAGTTGCCGCCCTCGATGACGAGGTCGCCCTCGGAGAGCAGGTCGGCGAGCTCGCGCACGACGTCGCGGGTGGCCTCGCCGGAGGGGACCATGACCCAGACGGTGCGCGGGGCGGGCAGCGCCTGCACCATCGCGGCCGTGCTCTGCACGTCGCTGACGCCGGGGTCGCGGGCGTACCCGGTGACCTCCACGCCGGCGCGGCGCAGCCGCTCGCGCATGTTGCCGCCCATCTTGCCCAGGCCGACGAGACCGATGTGCACGGCTCCTCCGAAGTGTCGCGGGGTGGTGGTCGGGTCGGGCGTCAGCCGGCCATCCGCACCGGCATGAGCAGGTACCGGTAGCGGTCGTCGGCGTCGCCCTCGAGCTCGGCCTGCCCCGTCAGGACGGCCGGCTTGGTGGGCTGGGTGAACGACAGGCGCACGAAGGGGGCCCCGAGCGCCTGGAGCCCGTCGAGGAGGAACTGGGGGTTGAACGCGATCGCGATGTCCTCGCCGCGCAGGACGGCCTCGATGGCCTCGGAGGCCTGCGCGTCCTCGCCCTGGCCGGCCTCGAGCACGACCTGGCCGTCGGTGAAGGACAGCCGCACGGGGGTGTTGCGCTCCGCGACGAGGGAGACGCGGCGCACCGCCTCGAGCAGCGCCGGGGCGGACACGACCGCCACCACGGGGGACTCCGCGGGGAACAGGGCCCGCACCTTGGGGTAGTCGCCGTCCACGAGCAGGGACGTCGAGCGGCGGCCGCCGGCCTCGAAGCCGATCAGCCCCGAGCCCGAGGCCCCCGGGCCCGCCGCGGCGCCGGGCTCGTCGGCGGCCAGCGCGAGCGTCACGTCGCCGCCGCCGAGCGCCTTGGCCACGTCGGAGAGGGTGCGGGCGCGCACCAGCGCGACGGCCGAGGCGCCGGGGCTGGCCGAGCGCCACGGCAGCACCCGCATGGCCAGGCGGTAGCGGTCGGTGGCGAGCAGGGTGACGGAGTCGCCCTCGATCTCCACGCGCACGCCCGTCAGCACGGGCAGCGTCTCGTCGCGGCTGGCGGCCACCGTCACCTGGGCGACCGCCTCGGTGAGCACGTCACCGGCCACGGACCCGACGGGGGCCGGCATCGACGGCAGCGCCGGGTACTCCTCCACCGGCATCGTCAGCAGGCTGAAGCGGCTCGCCCCGCACGTGACGGACAGCTTGGCGCCGTCCCGGACGACGTCGACCGGCCGGCCGGGCAGGGAGCGGGCGATGTCGGCCAGCAGGCGCCCCGAGACGAGGGCGCGCCCGGGCTCGCCGACCTCGGCCGGCACCTCGATGCGGGCGGAGACCTCGTAGTCGAAGCTCGACAGGTGCAGGGAGCCGGAGGCCTCGGCCTCCACCACCACGCCGGCCAGGACGGGCACGGGCGGGCGGGCGGGGAGGCTGCGCGCCGTCCACCCGACCGCCTCGGCCAGGACGTCGCGCTCGACCCGGAACCTCACCGGGCACCACCCTCCCCGTTCGACGTGTGCACAGCAGCCCTCCGGCAGAGGACGGCGTCCCGCCGGGAACGGCACCGCACCGCAGCAGACAGCCCCAGACAGTACCGACACCGGGGGCCGCGCAGCCCACCCGCACGACGGGGACGGGGACGAACCGGGACGCACCGGACACGCGTCCAGCGCCTCGGGTGCTCGTCGCCGGCCCGCTCGGGGCGGCGCTCGGGCGGCGCTCGGGGCCGGGCGGTGGATGTTCGCGGAACCGCGTTCTCGATGGAGGGTTCCGTCATCGTCGTAGGCCCTGTGGATCCTGGGGAAAACCGGCGTCGTCGCAGGTCGCGCCCCGTGCGGGGGTGTGGACGAGCGGTGGACGGGGCTGGGGACGCAGCGGGGGGTCCCTGTGGACGCAGATCTGCGTCCACAGGCGGGGCCTTCGTCATCCACCGCCTGTCCACCGATCCAGGCCCTGGTTTCACAGGAAACCGGTAGTTGTGCACACCCCCTGTGGGCGACGCCCGCGCCTGTGCATGACGGCAATCCACAGGGTTGTCCACGACTGTGGGTACTGCGCGTGCGCAGACATCACCGTGCGTGGCGCAAGTGCTCTGACCTGCGCGGACGTGGTCGTCCCCAGCTGTGGACACCTGGGGACGACAGGTCCGCGAGGGTGTGCACAACCTGGGGACGAGCTGTGGACGGAGTGTGGACGACGCCGCGGGTGCACGTGGAACCGGCGACCTGTGGACGGACGGGGCGTCCTGTGGGAAACGCTGTGGACGACGGGTCGTCAGGGTGTCCGGTTCGCCTGTTTGATCCGGTTCGTCAGCTCCGTCACCTGGTTGTACGTGGAACGGCGCTCGGCGAGCAGCTCGCGGACCTTGCGGTTCGCGTGCATGACCGTCGTGTGGTCCCGGCCGCCGAAGGCCTGCCCGATCTTGGGCAGCGACATCTCGGTCAGCTCCCGGCACAGGTACATCGCGATCTGCCGGGCGTTGACGAGCAGGCGCGAGCGCGAGGTGCCGCACAGGTCGTCGACGGACAGGCCGAAGTAGTCCGCCGTCTGCGCCAGGATCGTCGCCACGGTGACCTCGCCCGCCTCGCCGGTCACGAGGTCCTTGAGGACCACCTCGGCGAGGGAGAGGTCGACCGCCGAGCGGTTGAGGTTGGCGAACGCCGTCACCCGGATCAGGGCGCCCTCGAGCTCGCGGATGTTCGTCGAGATCCGCGAGCCGATGAACTCGAGCACGTCGTCGGGGGCCTGCAGGCGCTCGCTGATCGCCTTCTTGCGCAGGATCGCGATGCGCGTCTCGAGGTCCGGGGGCTGCACGTCGGTGAGCAGCCCCCACTCGAAGCGCGACTTCATGCGCTCCTCGAAGCCCGACAGCTGCTTGGGCGGCTGGTCGGAGGTGATGACGACCTGCTTGTTCGCGTTGTGCAGGGTGTTGAAGGTGTGGAAGAACTCCTCCTGCGTCTGCACCTTGTTCGACAGGAACTGGATGTCGTCGATCATGAGGATGTCGACGTCGCGGTGCCGGCGCTGGAAGGCGCTCGCCTTGTCGTCGCGGATGCTGTTGATGAAGTCGTTCGTGAACTCCTCGGAGTTCACGTAGCGCACCCGCATGCCCGTGTACAGGTGCTGCGCGTAGTGCCCGATGGCGTGCAGCAGGTGCGTCTTGCCCAGCCCGGACTCGCCGTAGATGAACAGCGGGTTGTAGGCCTTCGCCGGCGCCTCGGCCACCGCGACCGCCGCCGCGTGCGCGAACCGGTTGCTCGACCCGATGACGAACGTGTCGAAGGTGTACTTCGGGTTCAGCCGGGTCGGCTCGCTCTCGCGGCGCGGCTCGCGGGCCCGCCGCGTCGGCGCCCGGCCGTCCGGCGCGGACACCGCGAAGAGGGCGCCGTCGTCCGCCGGCAGCAGGTCGGTGCCGTCCTCGTCGTGCGGGCCCGCCCCACCCCGATCCGGGTCCGCCGGGTCCGTCACGTCGGCCGGGTCCGTCACGTCGGCCGGGTCGGCCGGGTCCGCCGGGTCGGCGGACTGAGCCGGGTCGTCGAGGTCCGCGGCGCTCGCCGCGACGGCGCCCGCGGGCGCGGCGCCCCTCGCGTCCCGGCCGGCGACGTCCGCGAACCCACCGGCACCGAGCCCACCGGCCGCACCGAGCCCACCGGCCGCGCCGGCGCCGACCGCCGCGGGAGCGAGCTCAGCGGGCGGCTCGTCGTCCAGCGTGGGGTCGACGGTGACGGCCAGGCGCACCGACCGCCCCAGGCTCGCGGTGAGCGCCTCGGTGACGGGACCGCGCACCCGCTGCTCGAGGACCTCCTTGGTGAGGTCGTTCGGCACGGCCAGCAGGGCCGTCCCCTCGAGCATGCCCAGCGGGCGGGTCAGGCGGACGAACCCGAGGTGCTGCCGCGAGACCCGCGCGTCCTCCGCGAGCGCGCTGACGACGGTGCGCCACAGGGTCGAGAGGTCCTCGGAGTTCGCCACGGACGACACTGTCCCACTCCGGCGGCCTGCTCCGTCCACAAGTCTGTCCACACCTGTGCACGACGGGTGTGGACGCTCGGGCAGCGGCGACGCTAGCAACGCCGCGGGGGTCGGGGCAAGGCGCTCGGGCGGGTCCGGGCCGCGACGCGCCCGCGGGAGGGCAGGTTGACCCTCCCGCGGGCGCGCCCGTACCGTGGAGCGGTTGCGGCCGGCGGTGCTGGCCTCCCCGCGGCGCTCCTGCCGTGCGGTGGAAGACCAGATGGAGTGGATGTCGTGAGCAAGCGGACCTTCCAGCCGAACAACCGGCGTCGTGCCAAGGTGCACGGCTTCCGGCTGCGCATGCGCACCCGCGCCGGCCGCGCGATCCTCGCCGCGCGCCGCCGCAAGGGTCGCGACGCGCTGTCCGCCTGAGGCCCGGACGCCGGGTGCTGCCGTCGGTGCACCGCATGCGCCGCTCCCCGGACTTCGCCACGGCGGTCCGGCGGGGTCGTCGCACCGGGCGCCGACGGCTCGTCGTGCACCTGCTGCCCGGGCCGAGCGGGTCGGGCGCGCGGGACCCCGCCCCGGGCGCGGTCCCGAGCCCGACCCCGCCGGCGCTCGTCGGCTTCGTGGTGTCCAGGGCCGTGGGGGGTGCCGTGGTGCGCAACCGCGTGGAGCGGCGCCTGCGCGCCCAGGTGGCGCAGCGCCTGCACCTGCTGCCCCCGGACAGCCGCGTCGTCGTCCGCGCCACCCCGGCCGCGGCGCAGGCCGTGTCCGCCGAGCTGGGCGCCGACCTCGACTCGGCCCTGCGCAGCCTGCTGCGCCCCGCGCCGTGAGGGCGCTGGCGCGCGTGCCGGCGCTGGTGCTCGTCGGGATCGTGCGCGCCTACCAGCTGCTCGTCTCCCCGCTGCTGGGGCCGGTGTGCCGGTACGCGCCGTCCTGCTCCTCCTACGCCGTCCAGGCGCTGCAGCGGCACGGCGCCCTGCGCGGCTCCTGGCTGGCGGCGCGCCGCGTCCTGCGGTGCCACCCGTGGGCCGCCGGCGGCTGGGACCCCGTCCCGCCCGCGGCCCCTCCGTCCCCGGCGTCAGCGGACGCCGCGTCCGCGCCCCCTGAGCCCTCGAGGACCTCGTGATGGATGCCATCGCCAGCCTGTTCCGCGCGATCGGAGACTTCTTCCTCGCGCTCTTCTACCCGATCGAGCTGGCCGTGGCCTGGATCATGGTCCGCTTCCACGACCTGCTCACGGCGATGGGCATGGCGCCCGAGAGCGGCTGGACGTGGGCGCTGTCGATCGTCGGGCTCGTGGTCGTCATCCGGATCCTGCTGATCCCGCTCTTCGTCAAGCAGATCAAGGCCTCGCGCGGCATGGCGCTCGTGCAGCCGGAGATGCGCAAGCTGCAGCAGAAGTACAAGGGCAAGACCGACCCGGCGTCCCGCGAGGCGATGTCGCGGGAGATGATGGAGCTGTACCGGCACCACGGCACGAACCCGTTCGCCTCGTGCCTGCCGATCCTCCTGCAGGCGCCGATCTTCTTCGCCCTCTTCCGGGTGCTCAACACGCACATCCGCGACGCGGACGGCATCGGCGCGCTCACCGGCGAGCTGGCCCAGCAGGCGGCGGGCTCGACCCTGTTCGGGGCGCGCCTGGTCGACACGTTCCTCGGCAGCGACGACCTGAACGTCCGGATCCTCACGATCGTCCTGATCGTCCTGATGTCGGCCACCATGTTCATCACCCAGCGCCAGCTGATGATGAAGAACATGCCGGCGTCCGCGCTGGACAACCCCTTCGCGCAGCAGCAGAAGATCCTGCTCTACGCGTTCCCGATCATCTTCGCGGTCACCGGCGTGAACTTCCCGATCGGCGTGCTCATCTACTGGCTCACGACGAACCTGTGGACCGGCGGCCAGCAGTTCTACGTCATCCGCCGCATGCCGGCGCCCGGCTCGCAGGCCGAGCGCGCGCTGCAGGAGCGCCGCGCGCGCAAGGGCAGGGGCGCGCCCGCCGCCGAGGCCGTCGTCCAGGCCCAGCCGGTCGTCAAGGGCCAGCGCGTGCAGCCCAAGCGCAAGGACCGCGCCCGCCCCTCGCGGCCCTCGCCGTCCGGGCCCGGCCGCTCCGGCTCCGGCGCCGCTCCCGCGTCCGGTGCCACTCCCGCGTCCGGGACGGCGGGCGGCGTCGAGGCGCCCGGCCGGGCCCGCGCCACCGACTGACGCCGCGGCCGCCGACCGGCCGCCGGACCACCCGCGGCCCGCGGCCCGCGCACCGACCCGCACGCCGAGGAGGCTCCCGTGAGCGAGACCAGCACCACCGCGACCGGCGGCGGCGACCCCGCCGTCCCGACCGACCCGACCCCGGCGCCCGGCGCGGAGGACGCCGGCGCCGAGCGCACCGGCGAGGAGGGCGGGCGCCCGTCCCGGCTGGCGCGCCTGGAGGAGGAGGGCGAGGTGGCCGCCGACTACCTCGAGGAGCTCCTCGACATCACCGACCTCGACGGGGACATCGACATCGACGTCGAGGACGGGCGGGCCGCGGTCTCGATCGTGGCCGACCCCGTCTCCTCCCGCGCCCTGCGCCGCCTGACCGGGCCGCGCGGCGAGGTGCTCGAGGCCCTGCAGGAGCTGACCCGCCTGGCGGTGCAGGCCCGCATCGGCGAGCGCAGCCGCCTCATGCTCGACGTCGCCGGCTACCGGGCGCAGCGCCGCGAGGAGCTCGTGCGCGCCACCGAGGAGGTCGTCGAGCGCGTGCGCCGCGACGGCGCGCCCGTGCGGATGGAGCCCATGAACCCCTTCGAGCGCAAGGTCGTCCACGACGTCGTGGCGGCCGCCGGCCTCGTCAGCGACTCCGAGGGCGTGGAGCCGCAGCGGCGGGTCGTCGTCCAGCCGTCGGCGTGACCGCCGGGTCGGTCGCGGGCCCGCACGGGGCACCGGGGGAGCCGGCCGGGGTTTCCCGTGGAACGCCTTCGGGCGGTCCTGGAGCGGCCCCGGTGCCGCCGGAGCTCGCCGGCGCGGTGGAGCGGGTCTTCGGGGAACGCGCGGACCTCGCGCGCCGGTACGCGGAGCACCTGGCGACGTCCGCCGTCGAGCGCGGCCTGGTCGGGCCGCGCGAGGTGGGGCGGATCTGGGAGCGGCACGTGCTCAACTGCGCCGTCGTGGGCGAGCTGCTGCCGCAGGGCGCCGCGGTCGTGGACGTCGGCAGCGGCGCGGGCCTGCCGGGGCTGTGCCTGGCGCTGGCGCGCCCGGACGCGGCGGTGGTGCTCGTCGAGCCGCTGGAGCGCCGCATGACCTGGCTGCGCGAGGTCGTCGACGACCTCGCGCTCCCCGTCGCGGTGGTGCGCGGGCGCGCCGAGGAGGTGGCGGGCACCGGCCGCGTGCCGCCCGCGGACGTCGTCACCGCCCGCGCCGTGGCGCCGCTGGAGCGGCTCGCCCGCTGGTGCCTGCCGCTGCTGCGCCCCGGCGGCGCGCTGCTGGCGCTCAAGGGCCGCACGGCCGCCGAGGAGCTGGCCGCCGCCCGCCCGGTGCTGCGCCGCCTGGGCGCCGTCTCGGAGGAGGTCGTGACGGCGGGGGCTGGTGTCGTGCCCGGACCGACCACCATCGTCCGGGCTACTGTGGGCCCCGGTCGAGGGCCGGCCGGTTCCCGGGGCCGGCGGACGGGGTCGGGACGGGCCGGCCGTGGGTGAGCGAGCCGTCGGGCACAGGGCGGCGCTCACGGCGACGACGCAGGAGGAGTCGTGAGCGAGCGGAGCGAGCGAGCCGTCGGGCACGGGGCGGCGCTCACGGCGACGACGCAGGAGGAGTCGTGAGCGAGCAGGAGTGGACGTCGGGCCGGCGCAGGGCGCGGCGCAGCGGCGCCGACGACGCGGACGACCTGCGCCGGCGCACCCAGGTGGCCTCGGCCATCCCCGAGGCGGACGACGACACGCCCCTCGCGCGCCAGGCGGCGGTGGACGCGCGCATGCGCATCACGCTGCACGGGCGGCGCCTGCCGCACCCGGAGCGCACGCGCGTGATGACGGTGGCGAACCAGAAGGGCGGCGTCGGGAAGACGACGACCGCGGTGAACCTGGCCGCCGCGCTGGCGCAGTCCGGCCTCGAGGTGCTCGTCCTCGACGTGGACCCGCAGGGCAACGCCTCCACGGCGCTCGGGATCGACCACCACAGCGACATCCCCGGCACCTACGAGGTGCTCGTCGAGGGCGCGGCGCTGGTGGACACCGTGCAGCCGTGCCGGGACGTCGAGGGCCTGTGGTGCTGCCCGGCGACCATCGACCTGGCGGGCGCCGAGATCGAGCTGGTGACGATGGAGCACCGCGAGTCGCTGCTGCGCCGCGCGATCGCGCAGCACCTCGCGGACCGCCGCTCCCGCGGGATGCCGCGGCTGGACTACGTCCTCATCGACTGCCCGCCCAGCCTCGGCCTGATCACCGTGAACGCGTTCTCGGCGGCGGAGGAGGTGCTCATCCCGATCCAGTGCGAGTACTACGCGCTGGAGGGCCTGAGCCAGCTGCTGCGCAACATCGGGCTCGTGCAGGAGCACCTGAACCCCGCCCTGCGGGTCTCGACGATCCTGCTGACGATGTACGACGCCCGCACCCGCCTGGCCGCGCAGGTCGCCGAGGAGGTGCGCACGCACTTCCCGCACACGGTGCTGAAGACGACGATCCCGCGCTCGGTGCGGATCTCGGAGGCCCCCAGCCACGGCCTGACGGTGATGTCGTACGACCCCGGCTCCAGCGGCGCCCTGTCGTACCTGGCCGCCGCCCGCGAGATCGCCGAGCGGGAGGCGGAGGCCCGCCGCGCCGCGGCCGCGGCGCACGCCCCGCAAGGGGCCGCGACCGGTCAGCACGCCGCCGCGGCGCTGGTCGACCTGACCGGGCAGTCCCACCAGCACGCCACGGCGACGGGGGAGCAGCGATGACGGATCGGCGCCGCGGTCTCGGCCGGGGCCTGGGGGCCCTGATCCCCTCGGCGCCGGTCCCTCCTGAGCCGGCAGCTCCCGGGCCGGTCCCTCCTGAGCCGGTTCCTCCCGCCGGCCCGGTCGGCGCGCCCGTCGACGCCGCCGCGCCGGTGATGCAGGAGCAGCCGCGGGCGCACAGCGCCGCCCCGCCGGTGCCCGCGGGGCTGTACCCGCCGCTCCAGGCCTTCGCACCGGCCGCCGCACCGGCACCGGCACCTGCACCGGCACCGGGCATCGAGCGGCCCGTGGAGCGGCTCGGGGAGCGCACGGTCGACCTGCGGGACCAGCCCGCGCACCAGCCCGTGCACCAGCCCGCGCACCGGCCCGCGCACCGGCTCGCGCTGCTGCCGGTGCCGGGCGCGCACTTCGCCGAGGTCCCCGTGGACCAGGTGGCGCCGAACCCGCGCCAGCCCCGGCAGGTCTTCGACGAGGACGCCCAGGCCGAGCTGGTGCACAGCGTGCGCGAGATCGGCGTCCTGCAGCCCGTCGTCGTGCGGCCCGTGGGCGCCGACGAGCACGGGCAGCGCTACGAGCTCGTCATGGGCGAGCGGCGCTGGCGCGCCAGCCAGGCCGCGGGCCTGGAGACGATCCCCGCGATCGTGCGCGAGACCAGCGACGACGACCTGCTGCGCGACGCCCTGCTGGAGAACCTGCACCGCAGCCAGCTGAACCCGCTCGAGGAGGCCGCGGCCTACCAGCAGCTCCTCGACGACTTCGGCTGCACGCACGACCACCTGGCGCAGCGCATCGGCCGCTCGCGACCGCAGATCTCCAACACGATCCGCCTGCTGCGCCTGCCGCCGCTGGTGCAGCGGCGCGTCGCCGCCGGCGTGCTCTCGGCCGGGCACGCGCGCGCCCTGCTCGGCCTCGGCGACGCCGCCGCCATGGAGCGCCTCGCGCAGCGCATCGTCGCGGAGGGCCTGTCGGTGCGGGCCACCGAGGAGGTCGTCGCCCTCGGCGGGGACGGCGCGGCGCCGCTGCGCGCCCGCGCCGGGCGCCGCGGGGGCTCGCCGCAGGGCCTGGAGGACCTCGCCGCCCGCCTCTCCGACCGCTTCGAGACCCGGGTGAGCATCGCCATGGGGCAGCGCCGGGGCAGGGTCGTGGTCGAGTTCGCCGGCGTGGAGGACCTCAACCGCATCCTCGCGGCCCTGGCGCCCGACGAGGACGCCGTGGACCCCGCGCACCTGCCGCCGCGGGCCGCCGCTGCCCCGGGGCCCGCCGGGGCTCCCCGGCGGGCGCCCGCGGGGGAGCCGCCGCACGGCTGGGTCCCCGCACCGCCGTCCGCCGCGTGGTCCGAGCAGGCCTCGTGGCGCTCCGAGGGGTCCCTGCGGGGGTCCGCCGATCCCGGGTGAGGGCGTGCGGCGGCTGCGCCGCCCCGCCGTCCACAGGTCCTGAGCGAGCGTCCACAGGTGTGAGCGAGTCTGTGGACAGGAGGTGTGCATGAGCCGGCGGATGGTGCCCCTGACGCTGGAGGCCCTCCCCGAGCTGCCCGCGCCGTGCCGGCGCTGCGTGGTGTGGGAGCTGGACCCCGTGGCGGCCCGCCGCGTGGAGGAGGACGGCGGTGCGGCCTTCGAGAAGGAGGCGTGGCTGTCGGGCGTGCTGCTCGGCTGGGGCACCGCCGGGCGGCTGGCGTACGTCGACGACGAGCTCGCCGGCTTCCTCGCCTACGCGCCGCCCGTGCACGTGCCGCGCTCGCTGGCGTTCCCGACCTCCCCCGTCAGCGCGGACGCCGTGCTCCTCATGGGCGGGCAGGTGGTGCCCGCCCACCGCGGGGGCGGGCTGGCGCGCATGCTCGTGCAGGGCGTCGCCAAGGACCTCACCCAGCGCGGCGTGCGGGCCCTGGAGGCGTTCGGGGTGACCGAGGCGGCGCTGCGCGCCGGCGAGCGGCCCCGCTGCGTGGTGCCTTCGGCCTTCCTCGAGGCCGTCGGGTTCACCGTGGTGCGCGACCACGCGCGCTACCCGCGGCTGCGCCTGGAGCTGCGCACGGCGCTGTCGTGGCGCGAGGACGTCGAGGCCGCCCTGGAGCGGATCCTGGCCACCGTGCGCGTGCCCGCCCTCAGCGGCACGGGCGCGACCTCCCGCTCCCGCTGACCCCGGGCGCTCCCGCCGACGCCGGGCGCCCGCTCAGCGCTGGGAGCGGGCGACGATGTCGCCGAGGCGCAGCGTGCCCGTGGGCGGGTCGTCCTCGGAGGGCAGGTACAGCCGCTGGACGGCGGCGAGCATGCCCTCCGCGCACGTGTCCCGGAACGCCGGGTCGGCCAGCCGGGCGGCGTCCAGGGGGTCGCTGAGGTAGCCGATGTCCACGCGCACGGCCGGCACGCGCGTGAGGCGCAGCACGTCGAACCCGCGCGGGTGGGTGCGCAGGTCCGTCATGCCGGTGCGGGCCACGAGCTCCCGCTGGAGCAGGTCGGCCAGGCGCGCGCCCACGGGGGAGCGCACGCCGGTGCCCTCCTGCCCCCAGTAGGACGTCGCGACGCCGTGGCCGCCTCCTCCCGGGCTCGCGGCGTCCGCCAGCGGCGCGGCGGTGTCGCAGTGCAGGGACAGGAACAGCTCCGCGCCGACCTCCTCGGCCAGGCGCACGCGCGCCAGCGCGTCGGGGCCCTGCTCGGCGCCGCGGGTCAGGACCGCGGTCACCCCGGAGGCGGCCAGGCGGCCCTCCAGGCGCTGGGCGAGGTCGAGGACGACGTCCGCCTCGACCAGGCCACCCGCGACGGCCCCCGGGTCGGGGCCGCCGTGGCCGGGGTCCACGACGACCACGCGACCGGCGAGGCTGCTGCCCGCGCGGCGCACGGCCTCCGCGGCGCGCAGGGCGGCTGCGTCGCCCCCGCCCACGGTGCGGGAGAGCTGGGAGAGCACGCGCAGGGTCGCGGGGCCGCAGGTGCCGTCGACGGCGATGCCGGAGGCGCGCTGCAGCTCCCGCAGGGCGTGCTCGGTCTCGGGGCCCAGCACGCCGTCCACCCGGCCGACGAAGACGCCGAGCTCCAGCAGGCGTTCCTGCAGCCCGATCACGTCGTCCCCGACGACGAGGTGGCCGGGCACGTAGCGCAGGATCCGGTCGCCGAGGCGCCAGCGGGCGGCGTCCAGGGCCCGGCCGGTCTCCGGGCCGATCACGCCGTCCGCGCGCAGGCCGCGGCGCTGCTGGAACTCGCGCACCGCCCGCTCGAGGACCTCGTCGAAGACGCCCTCGCCGCCCTCGGCGGCCGGGGCGGAGACCCCCGCGGCGTGCAGCTGCGTGCGGACGGCCGCGACGCGGGGCCCGCGGTCGCCCCTGCGCAGCGCGGTGCCCCTCATCGCGGCCGTCCGGTGGTCCTCACGGGGCCAGCATCGTGCCCCGCCCGCCCGCGCGCGACGTCATCCGAGGTACTCGCCGAGCTCCCTGACGAGGGCGGGCTTGGGCCGGGCGCCGATGATCGACTTCACGAGCTGCCCGCCGGAGTACACGTTCAGGGTGGGGATCGAGGTGATCCCGTACGCCGCGGCGGTGCGCGGGTTCTCGTCGGTGTTGACCTTCACGACCTCGATGGCGTCGTGCTCGCCGGCCAGCTCCTCCAGGATCGGGGCGACCTGGCGGCACGGGCCGCACCACGGCGCCCAGAAGTCCACCAGGACGGGCTTGTCGGACTGCAGGACCTCGGCCTCGAAGGTGTCGTCGGTCACGGGACGGGTGGCGCCCACGGGGGCCTCCTCGGGATCGGTGGTGGGTCGGGCGGGGCGGTGGCGGTGGTGCGTCAGCTGACGGCCGTGGCCTCGGCGACCTCGGCGGCCTCGACGGCGGCCACGCGGGGCAGGCCGGTGTCCTCCAGGGCCGCGAGGTAGCGCTCGGCGTCCAGGGCCGCGACGGTGCCGGAGGCGGCCGCCGTGATGGCCTGGCGGTACTCGTGGTCGACGACGTCGCCGCAGGCGAAGACGCCGGGCACGTCCGTGCGCGAGGAGCGGCCGTCGACGGCGACGTAGCCCTTGTCGTCCAGGCGGACCTGGTCGCGGAAGAGGTCGACGCGCGGGTCGTGGCCGATGGCGACGAACAGCCCGTCGAAGGGCTGCTCGCGCTCCTCGCCCGTGGTGGTGTCGCGCAGGCGCAGGCCGGTGAGCTTGTCGTCCCCGAGCACGTCGACGACCTCGGTGTTCCACGCGAAACGGATCTTCGGGTCCGCCTGCGCGCGGTGCTGCATGATCTTCGAGGCGCGCAGGATGCCGCGGCGGTGCACGACCGTCACGGAGCGCGCGAAGCGGGTGAGGAAGGTCGCCTCCTCCATGGCGGAGTCGCCGCCGCCCACGACGGCGACGTCCTTGTCGCGGAAGAAGAACCCGTCGCAGGTGGCGCACCACGAGACGCCGTGGCCGGAGAGGCGCTTCTCGTTGTAGAGCCCGATCTCGCGGTACGCGGACCCGGTGGCGAGGATGACGGCGCGGGCGCGGTGCGTGTCGCCGAGCCCGGTGCGCACGACCTTGACCTCGCCGGCCAGGTCGACCTCGACGGCGTCGTCCCAGACCACCTCGGCGCCGAAGCGCTCGGCCTGCGCCTGCATGCGCTCCATGAGCTCGGGGCCCTGCAGGCCCTCGGGGAAGCCGGGGAAGTTCTCGACCTCCGTGGTGTTCATGAGCGCGCCGCCGGAGGTGACGGAGCCGGCGACGACCACGGGGCGCAGGTTGGCGCGGGCGGCGTAGATCGCGGCGGTGTAGCCGGCGGGGCCGGACCCGACGACGACCACGTCGCGGACGGGCTGCGCGGCCTCCTCGAGCACCTGCTGCGTCGTTCGCTCCGCCACGTCGTCTCCCTCGTTCGTCCCGGTCCCGCTGCCGCTCCCCGGGGCGCACGGCGACCTGGGGGAGCACGGGCGTCAACAGATCCTAGGGCGGGGGGATTCCGCCCCGGCGCGCTGCGGCTCAGCGCACCGCGACGGAGGCGACCTCGGCGCGGAACCCGTCCGCCACCTGCGGCAGCGCGGTGAACCACAGCACCAGCGAGGGCGTCCGCACCGGGGAGGGCAGCTGGACGACGACCGGCTCGGCCGACCCGCTGCCCACCGAGGCCGTGGCGACGACGCTGCTGCTCTCGTACGTGCCGTCCGGGGACGAGCGCACCTCCACCGTCCCGCCCGTGCCGGTCACGAGGAGCTCGACGGCGCTGACGGTGGCCTCCTGGCCCAGGTCGAGCGCCAGGCCGGTGCCGGGCTTGAGGTTGCCGAGCGTCGCGCTCTCGTACGTGTCCGTCGTCCACGCGGTCGCGGGGTCGCCGTCCAGGGCCAGCGGCACGTCCTCGTCGTTCTCCTCCCCGTCCCCCAGCGGGTCCAGCGCCGCGGCGCCCGCGACCGCCACGGGCTGCGCGGGCTGCGCGGGCTCGGGAGCCGGCTCCGGCTCGGGGGCCGCCGGGGCCTGCGAGGGCGCCGTCGCGGACGGCACCGCGGGCGTGCTGCGCGCGGACGGCGCGACGCCGAGCAGGCCCCCGACCTCCGGCAGGTTGGCCGCGGCGAGCCCGAGGGCGCAGAGCAGGGCCACCGCGGCCCCCGCCAGGACCCAGCGGCCCACCGCCGGGCGCGCTGGCTCGAGGTCCTCCTCCGGGTCCGCCGCCGTGGCCGCGCCGCCCACGAGCGCCGCCAGGTCGCCGGTGCGGTGCTCGCTGCGGTGCTCGCTGCGGTGCTCGCTGCGGTGGTCGGTGCGGTGGTCGGTGCGGTGGTCAGGCGCGGGCGCCGTCGCGCGCTCGTCGCGCCAGCGGGCCCCCACCGGGGGCACGAACCGGGGCCGGGACCGCGCGGACGGCGCCGCCGGCGGCGCGGGGGCCGCGGAGCCCCACGGCGCGAGCTGGTCGGCGAGCTCTCCGGGCGTGAGCGGGCCGTCGTCGTAGGGGCCGAACGTGACGACGGCGAGGGTGTCGAGGTCGTTGGGGACGTCGGGGACGAGGTCGCCCGGCGGCACCGGCGCGCCGTCCTGCGCGGGGGCGCCGTCGACGGTGCCGCTGCGCACGAACGAGAAGGACCCGTGCGGCCACAGGCCCGTCAGCGCCGCATACAGCACCGAGACCAGCCCGACGGCGTCCTCGCGCAGCGCCCGCGCGGGGGTGGTCTCGGGCAGGCCCACCGCCGCCGCGGCGACCTCGAGGCCGACGACCAGGACGCTGCCGTCGTCCCCGACCACGACCGAGGAGGGGTCCAGGCGCCGGTGGTGCAGGCCGGCGGCGCCGGCGCGCTGCAGCGCCCGGGCGGCCTCGCCGACGACGGCGCGGGCGCGGGCGGCCGGCAGCGGGCCCTCGCGCAGGAGCTCCACGAGCGTGCGGCCCGCGGGCCGCTCCGTGACGACCCATGCCATCGGCGGCGCCGCGCCGTCGGCGGCGTCCAGCGCGGTGGCCCTGCCCGGGGACGTGCCGCCCACGTCGAGGACGCGGGCGAGGCGCAGGTCCTCCAGCCCGGCGGCGCGCCGGGCGGCGTCCACGGTCGCCTCCGCGGTGGCGCCGGAGACCACGCGCAGCTGCACGGCCCGGTCGAGCTGCTCGTCGTGGCCGTTCCACGTGGTGGAGGGCCCGTCGCGCCCGAGGCGCTCGTCGAGCCGGTAGCGCCCGTCGAGGAGGACCCCGACCGCACCGGCCGCGCGGGAGGTGGTGCGGGTACCGCCGTCCGACATCGTGACCTCCGCTGCCCGCGCCCGCTGCGGCGGGCGCGCCGTCGCTCGGTCCCATGCTAGGGCGAGGCGGCCCCTCCCGGCCGGACGGCGCCGTAGGCGCGCGAGCGGGTCACGGCCGCCGTGCGCACCACGTCGCCGGTGCGCGGCGCGTGCAGGAGCACCCCGTCGCCGAGGTACAGGCCCACGTGGTGGATGCTGCCCGGCTCCGCTCCGGAGGCGTAGAAGACGAGGTCGCCGGGACGCAGGTCGTCGAGGGGCACCCGCGGCAGCGCCGCGTACTGCTGCCGCGTCGTGCGGGGCAGGCGGACGCCGGCCTGGCGGTAGGCCCACTGCACGAGCCCGGAGCAGTCGAAGGCGTCGGGCCCGGTGGCGCCCCACGCGTACGGGCTGCCCAGGCGGCTGCGGGCGGCGTCCAGGGCGGCGCGGACGACCTCGCCCGCCTCGCCGGGGGGCGGGGGCGCGGCCGGGTCCGCCCCCAGCTCGGTGGCGGCGGCGCTCGCGGCCCGCTCGAGGGCGCGGCGCTCCTCGTCCTCGCGGGCCTGCTCGAGCAGCGCGGCGGCGCGGGCGTCGGCCCGCGCCAGGAGCAGCGCGCGCTGGGCCAGGGCGGTGTCTGCGGCGCGCGCCGCGGCTCCGGCGAGCTGCTCCAGCCGCTGCCGCTCGGCGCGCGAGCGCTGCACCGCCTCCGCTGCGGCGGACGCGGAGGCCGCGGTGCGGCGGGCCTCCTCGACGGCCCGCGCGTCGCTCGCCACGAGGGCGCGGACCGCGCGGGCGGAGTCGGCCACGTCGGCGGGCTCGGCGCCGCCCAGCAGCTGCAGGGGCAGCCCCAGCGGCGCGCCGCTGGCGTAGACGGCGCGGGTGCGGCGGGCGGCGGCCGCGCGCTGGGAGCGGGCGGCGTCGCGCGCGCTGGCGAGGTCGCGCTCGGCCGCGACCTCGTCGGCGACGGCGGCGGCGAGCGCGTCGGCGGCTGCCGCGTGCTCCTCGGCGGCGACCTCGACCCGGTGCTCCAGGTCCTCCACCGAGCGGCGCAGCCGCGCGGCCTCGGCGACGGCGTCCCGCAGCCCGCCGCTCGCGGTGTCGAGCGCGGCGTCCGGGGCGTCCGGGGCGGTCGGGACGGTCGGGACGGTCGGGACGGTCGGGACGGCGGCGGACGGCGGCGCGGACGGCGGCGCGCTCCCGGGCGCGGCGGCGCGCCGGGAGCGTGCGGGGGTCCACGGGGAGGGACATCGGCGCCGCGCCCCCGCGGCTCGAGCCGAGGGGCGGGAGCTCAGCCCCGGCGGGTCAGGCGGCGCACGAGCGGGCGGACCTCCTCCACGTGCAGCAGCCACAGCCCCGCCGCGTACACGCCGACGACGACCGCGCCGGCCGCGGCGACGACGGCGAGGGCGCCCAGCAGCCCGTCGTCCAGGAGGCCGCTCGTCCCCTGCGCCACGGCCGCGCCGCACGCGCCGGCCACCAGGCCCGCGAGCAGCAGCCGGACGTGGGTGCGCACCACGCGGTAGCCGTCGAGGCCGCCGAGGCGGCGGCGCAGCAGCGCCACGCCGAGCACCAGGCCGAGCACCTGGCCCAGCGCCATGGCGGCGGCGACGCCGACGACCTTGTCCTCGTCCGGCAGCACCGCCGCCGCGACGAGGGCGCCCGCCGTCCAGGTGGCCACCACGAGGCACTGGACGAGGAAGGGCGTGCGGGCGTCCTCGAAGGCGTAGAAGGCCCGCTGCACGAGGTAGGAGGCGCTGAAGGCGGCCAGCCCGAAGGCCATGGCGAACACGACCCGGCCGACGGCGCGGCCCGGCACGAGCGCGCCGTTGCTGATGACGACGCCGATCGGGACGGCGAGCACGAGGAGGCCCACGGTGGCCAGCACGCTGGCGATGCCGATGGTGCGCATCCCGCTGGAGACGTCCTCGCGCACGGCGGCGGCGTCCTCCGCGGCCGCCGACCGGCTCATGCGCGTGAAGAGGGCCGTGACCACCGAGACCGCGACGAGGCTGTGCGGCAGCATGAAGACCAGGTAGGCCAGGCCCCAGGCGGTCAGGCCGGCCGTGGCCAGGCCGTCGGCGGCGGTCTCGGCGCCGTCGCGGGCCGCGGCGGCGGTGTTGCTGACCGCCAGGAAGCCGACCTGGCCGACGACGACGGCGGCGAAGGTCCAGCCCGCGGTGCGCCCCGCCGAGCGCAGGCCCGTCCCGCGCAGGCCCCACCGCGGCCGCAGGCGCACGCCCGCGCGGCGCAGGGGCACGAGCAGCACGAGCGCCTGGACGGCGACCCCGAGGGTCGCGGTGCCGGCGAGCAGGGCGACCCGGCCGGGGCTCCAGTCCACGGACGCCGCCGCGGGGTCGGCCGGGTCCGCCGTCCCGAAGACGGCGATGAAGGCGCCGAGGCCGACCAGGGCCACGACGTTGTTGACCACGGGGGCCCACATGTAGGGGCCGAAGCTGCCGCGGGCGTTGAGCAGCTGCCCGAGCAGCGTGTAGAGGGCGTAGAAGAACACCTGCGGCAGGCACCACAGCGCGAACGCCACGGTCAGGGCCCGCAGCGGCCCGTCGAACTCCGCGGCGAACAGCGAGACCACCAGCGGCGCCGCGGCCACGAGGAGCACCGTGACGACCGCGAAGAAGACCACGGCCGCCGTGACGAGGCGGTTGACGTAGTCCTCCCCGCCGTCGGGGCGCCGCGCCGCGCGCACCACCTGCGGCACGAGGACGGCGTTGAGCACCCCGCCCGCGATGAGCAGGTAGAGGTTGTTCGGCACCGTGTTGGCGGTCGCGAAGGCGTCCGCCGCCGGCAGGGTCGACCCGATCGCGACGACGAGGACGAAGGCGCGCAGGAACCCCAGCAGGCGCGAGACCGCCGTCCCGGCCGCCATCACGGTGCTGGAGCGGGCCAGGGTCGGCTGGGCCTGCGCCGCGGCGGGCGGGGCCTGCGGGGAGAGCACCGGCTGGCCGGGGGGCGCGTCCGAGAGGGCGGACGCCTCCGGCGACCGCCCGACACCCGCCGCGGGGGACTCGTCAGCCATCGGTGCGCACCTCGGTGTCCTGCCGGTCGGAGCGGTCGGAGCGGTCGGGGACCTCGAGGCTCGTCCTGGCGGGCGGCGCGGGCGGCGCTGCCGACCCTGCGGGCGGCGCTGCCGACGCTGCCGACGCTGCTGACGCTGCGGGCGGCGCTGCGGGCGCCGCGGGGGAGGGCGGAGTCGCCGGCGGCGGCGGGGGCTGGTCGCGCCGTCCCCGCCGCACGGTGCGCACGAGGCCGAGGACCAGCACGAGGGCGAGCACGGCGGCCGCCACGGCGACGCCGCGGCCCTCCCAGTCGGCGCGCACGCGCACGGACAGCGTCGCGGGCTCGCCGAGCGGCTGCCCCTGCGGGGTGCTGACGACGACCTGCAGCTCGGTGTCGCCGCTCGCGAGGGCCCGCACCGGCAGCGTGACGGCCTGCTGGCTGCCCGCGGCCAGGCGCACCTCCACGGGCCCCTCGGGGCGCACGCGCGGCGTCGGGGAGCGCAGGGTCACCACTACCTGCGCGTCTTGCTCGAGGTCGTTGACGAGCGTGACGGGCAGGTCCACGCGCGAGGAGATGACGTTGACCGTGCTGCCCGGCACCACCCGCACCGCGCCGGCGACGGAGCCGGCCCGCTCCGCGAGGGAGGCCAGCCCGGCGCGCCAGCCGTCGGGGTCGGCGCGCCACCCGGCGGAGGCGGCCGCGACCGCGGAGGCCCGCACCTGCTCCAGCCGCGCCGCCGGGTCGGTCAGGACGCCCGCGACCCGCTCCACCTCCGCCACGGCGTCCGCCGCCGCGTGCACGCCGTCCGCGGCGAGGGCGTCGGCCACCGGGTCCTGCGGCACCGCGACGCTCGCCACGGGCTGGGCGGTGAGCAGGTCGGCCAGCGCCGTCGGCACCAGCCACGGGGCGCCGGTGAGGGCGCCCAGCACGGTGGCGGTGGCCGCGGGGTCGGCGTTCCAGTCGCGCGGCAGGGCGAGCAGCAGGGACGGCGCCCGCTCCGCGGCGTCCGCCGCGTCGGCCCGGGCGGCGGCGGTGACGGCGCTGTCGGCCAGCAGGCGCGCCGCCGCCGCGGCGGCGGCGCCCGGCTCGCCTCCGGCGCCCAGGGTGGTGCCGGCGGTGAGCACGGCCGACACGGCCGGGTCGACGAGCAGCCCCGCCGCCGCCGGGCCGCCGTCCTCGAGCAGCACCCGCGTCGGCGGGACGCCGCCCGCGGCGGCCGCGGCGGCCGGGACCGCGTCCGCGGAGAGCACGACCGCCGTGCGCCCGGAGGCGCGCGCCAGGTCGATCGCGGCGGGGCCGGCCCTGCCGCCGGCGGGCCACGACAGGTCGCTGCGCGCCGGAGCGCCGAGCAGCGCCTGCACGTTGCTGCGCCCCTGCTCCTCGGCCAGCTGGTACAGCTCCGGCCGGCCGGCCTGCGCGAGCGCCGCGACGTCCGGGTCGGCCTGCGGCAGGGCGAGCACCTCCTGGGTGCGGGCGCGCTCGCGCAGCCGCTGCACCCACGCCTGGGCTCGGGCGTCGGCGGACGCCGCGGAGCTGAGCACCGCGGGGTCGAGCACCAGCACGACGCCGGGGGCGGCGGCGGCCTGCAGCACCCGGTCGAGGCGGCCGCCGGTCGCGGTGAGGTCCTCCAGGCGCTCGGCCGGCACGGCGGCGGACAGGACGTCGGGAGGCCCGGCGACCACGGGCGCGAGGACCGTCAGGTCCACGGACGCCGGCGCGGAGCCGTCCGGCAGCCAGACGAGGAAGCTGCGCTCGGCGTCCAGGCCCGGGTAGGCGCCGTCCACGACCTGGTCCTCGACGACCTCGACGGTCATCCCCCGCGGCCCCCACGCGGCGGTCAGGCCCAGTTCCGCGGCGGGGGCGCTCAGGTCGACCGTCGCGGAGGCGCCCGGGGGCAGCGGCTGGGCCAGCTGCGGGTCGCGCTGGCACCGGTCCCCGCGCCCGCCCGCGGAGCCGTCGGCCCACGCCGCCACCGCCGCGCGCGTGGTGAGCGCCTGGGTGCCCACGCACAGCAGCACCCGCGCCCCCTCCAGCACCTGGTCGGTGCCGTTGGTGACGCGGGCGCGCACCTGCAGCACGTCCTGGGGGCGGACGACGACGGGACCGACCGACTCCAGCTGCACCTGCACGCCCTCCACGGGCGCCGGTGCGGGCGGCGCGTCCACCGGTGGGGGCGATGCGGGCGTCGGTGCCGGCGTCGGCGCCGGAGCGGCCGCGGCGGCGTCCTCGGACGGCGGCGCCGGAGCGGCCGCGGCGGCGCCCGGGGCGCCGCCGCCGAGCGCGAGCGCCAGGGCGGCGGCGAGGTGCGCGGCGGCCCGGGCCGGGCGCCGGCGCCTCACGCCTCGCTCGCGAGGATCTCGCCGGCCACGCGCGCGATCCGCCGCTCGTTGGAGAAGGCGAGGCGCTCGACGAGGTCCGGCACCGCCACCCACGCCGCCTCGACCGCCTCGCAGTCCGGGTCGTCCTCCACCGTGATGCGCCCGCCGGTCGCCTCGAGCAGGAAGTGGTGCACGGTCTTGTGGATGCGCCGGCCCTCCACGGAGAACCAGTAGTCGATCGTGCCGAGGGGCCGCAGGACCCGCCCGGTGATGCCGGTCTCCTCGGCGATCTCGCGCACGGCGGCCTGCTCGGGCGTCTCCACGCCCTCCAGGTGGCCCTTGGGCAGGCACCACTCCAGGCGCCCGGCGCGGTTGACCCGCGCGATGAGCGCCGCCTGCGGCTGCGGGCCCGTCAGGTCGACCACCAGGCCGCCGGCGGAGGTCTCCTCCACCGTGCGCACGCCCCCGCGGCCCGGGCGCGAGGCCGGCCGGGCGCCCGCGGGCGAGGAGCCGCGCGCGGCGCGGCGCTCGGGCTCCCCCGGGCGCGCCGCGACCTCCCGGGCACCCGGGCGGGGCCGGGGCCGGCGTTCGCCAGGGGGCATGGCAGCACTGTAACGACGGCCCGTCTGGCACCCTTGGACGTCGTGCCCGACGCCCCCGACGACGCCACGCCCGGCGCGCGCGACGCCTCGCGACCGGCACCGGCCCCGGCGCAGGTGGCCGCGGCGCGACGGCGGGCGGTCGCCGAGCTCGCCCGCGTGGCGCCGCTGGTCGAGGAGCTGGGACGCCGCTTCGCCGCCGCCGGGCACGAGGTCGCCCTGGTGGGCGGGCCCGTGCGCGACGCCTTCCTCGGGCGCCTGGGCGGCGCCGGGGCGTTCGACCTGGACTTCACCACCAGCGCCCGCCCGGAGCAGACCCTGGAGCTGCTGCGGGGGTGGGCCGACGCGCACTGGGACGTCGGCCGGGAGTTCGGCACCATCGGCGCCCGCCGGGGCGACGTCGTCGTCGAGGTGACCACCTACCGCGCCGACCGCTACGACCCCGACTCGCGCAAGCCGGAGGTGGCGTTCGGGAGCTCCCTCGAGGGCGACCTGTCGCGGCGCGACCTGACGGTCAACGCCATGGCGCTGCGGCTGCCGTCGCTGGAGTTCGTCGACCCCTTCGGGGGCCTGGCCGACCTCGCGGCCCGGGTGCTGCGAACGCCCGTCGCGCCCGAGCGGTCCTTCGCCGACGACCCGCTGCGGATGATGCGCCTGGCCCGCTTCGCCAGCCAGCTGCGCTTCGCCCCCGCACCGGCGGCGCTGGCCGCCGCGACCGCGCTGGCCGACCGCATCGGCATCGTCTCCGCCGAGCGCGTGCGCACCGAGCTGGAGAAGCTGCTGCTCGGGGCCGACCCGCGCGCCGGGCTGAGCGTGCTCGTCGGCACCGGCCTGGCCGACCGGGTGCTGCCCGAGCTGCCCGCGCTGCGCCTGGAGATCGACGAGCACCACCGCCACAAGGACGTCTACGAGCACACCCTCACGGTGCTCGAGCAGGCGATCGCCCTCGAGGACTCCCCGGACCTGGTGCTGCGCCTGGCCGCGCTGCTGCACGACGTCGGCAAGCCCGCCACGCGCCGCTTCGAGCCCGGCGGCGGCGTGAGCTTCCACCACCACGAGGTCGTCGGCGCGAAGATGACCGCTCGGCGCCTGAAGGCGCTGCGCTTCGACAAGGAGACGACGCGGGCCGTCGCCCGGCTCGTCGAGCTGCACCTGCGCTTCCACGGCTACGGGGACGGCGAGTGGACCGACTCCGCGGTGCGCCGCTACGTCACCGACGCCGGTCCCCTGCTGGACCGGCTGCACAAGCTGACCCGCTCCGACTCCACCACGCGCAACCGGGCCCGGGCGGCGCGGCTGGCGCGCGCCTACGACGACCTGGAGGCCCGCATCGCCCGCCTGCAGGCGGCGGAGGAGCTGGCCGCCGTCCGCCCCGAGCTGGGGGGCGAGGAGATCATGCGGCTGCTCGGGGTGCGGCCGGGGCCCGTCGTCGGGCGCGCGTACCAGCACCTGCTGGCGCTGCGCCTGGACGCCGGGCCGGTCGGCGAGGAGGCCGCGCGCGCGGAGCTGCTGCGCTGGTGGGCCGAGCAGCCGGAGTCGCAGCAGCCGGGGTGACGCGCTGCCTCGTCGCAGGCGCGCGCTGCGCACCCGGTCGCGTCGCCGAGTCGGACGAACGCGGCCTCACCGGTCGCGCGGAGGAGCCCGTTCGTCCGACTCGACGGGCTGCAGGGCCGCCGCGACCGCCGTGAGGGCGTAGCCGGCGGCGAGCACCGCGTGCAGGGCGGGCGAGCGGCCGTCGGCGGGGACGACGAGCACCGCGGCCAGCGCCCCCAGCACGGTGGCGGCGTTGAACACGACGTCGTAGAGGGCGAAGGCGCGGCCGCGCACGGCGTCCTCGACGCCCGTCTGGACGACCGTGTCGACGCCGATCTTCACCGCCTGCCCGGCCAGGCCCAGCGCGGCGCCCGCGGCCACCAGGCCGGGCCTGGTCACCCCGGGCACGAGCACCGCCTGGGTGGCCGCACCCAGGACGAGCGCCGCGAGCACCACCGGTCGCACGCCGGTGCGCCGGGCCAGCGGGGGGACGAGGACGGCAGCGGCCAGGGCGCCCGCCCCGGCGGCCGCGGCGACGAGGGCGAGCAGCCCCAGGGCGGCGTCCACGTCGCCGGGGGAGGCCGCCAGGTGCCCGCGCGCCAGCAGCACCGTGAGGAGGGTGGAGACCCCGAAGGCGACCCGGTGCGCGCCGATGACGCCCAGGGCGGTGCGCACGGCCGGCCGGGACCGCACGTGCGCCGCGCCCTCGGCGAGTTCCCGCGCGATGTCACGGGCCGCGGCGGCGGACGGCGCGGCGCTGCCGGAGGCGTCGGGCCCGGCGTCCGGCCCGAGGTCCTCGCGCCCGATGCGCAGAGTCAGCGCCGCGGCGAGCGCCCACCCCAGCGCGGCGGCGACGAGGACGACGGCGTCGGTGCTCGGCGAGGCCCCCAGCGCGGTGCGCGCGCCCGCGCCCGCCACGGCGCCGGCGGCGAAGGCGCCCGTGCCCGCGGTCGGGGTGACGGCGTTGGCGGCCACGAGCAGCGGCGCCGGCGCGGCGTGCGGCAGGGCCGCGCCGAGCCCGGCGAGCAGGAACCGGTTCACCGACAGCGCGGTCAGCACGAGCACGAGCAGGACGCCGCCGGGCGCCCCGGCCGCCACGACGGCCGCGCACGCCAGCCCGAGCGCGACCCGTGCGGCGTTGCAGACCAGCAGGGCGCGCTGGCGCGGCCAGCGGTCCAGCAGCACCCCGGCGAACGGCCCGACCAGGGTGAACGGCAGCACCGCCGTCGTCGTCGCGACCGCGACGAGCAGCGGGGTCGCCGCCCGCTCGGGGGAGAACAGCACCAGCGCGGCCAGCCCCGCCTGGAACGCGCCGTCCCCGGCCTGGCTGGCGAGGCGGACGGCGAGCAGCCGCCGGTAGGGCGCCCCGGCGAGGACGGCGCGGAACCCCGCGGAACCCCCCCTCCCCCCGCGATCATGCACTCCGGTGCCGAGAACGGTCCGGACGCGCATGATCACGAGGGGAGGGGGGCTGCGTCAGCGCTCCGCCTCGCCGCGGATGAAGCGCTCGACGTCGTCCTTGGCGACGTCGTCGCGCCGCTGCACGGGCGGGGACTTCATGAAGTACGCCGACGCCGACGTGACCGGGCCCCCGATGCCGCGGTCCTTGGCGATCTTGGCGCAGCGCACGGCGTCGATGATCACGCCCGCGGAGTTGGGGGAGTCCCACACCTCGAGCTTGTACTCCAGGTTCAGCGGCACGTCGCCGAACGCGCGGGCCTCCATGCGCACGTACGCCCACTTGCGGTCGTCGAGCCACTGCACGTAGTCGCTCGGGCCGATGTGCACGTTGCGCGCCCCGAGGTCGTGGTCGACGTTGGAGGTCACGGCCTGCGTCTTGGAGATCTTCTTCGACTCGAGGCGGTCGCGCTCGAGCATGTTCTTGAAGTCCATGTTGCCGCCGACGTTGAGCTGGTACGTGCGGTCGACGACGACGCCGCGGTCCTCGAACAGCCGCATCAGGGCGCGGTGGGTGATGGTCGCGCCGATCTGGGACTTGATGTCGTCGCCGACGATCGGCACGCCGGCCGCCTCGAACCTCGCGGCCCACTCCGGGTCGCTGGCGATGAAGACCGGCAGGGCGTTGACGAACGCCACGCCGGCGTCGATCGCGCACCGCGCGTAGTGCTTCGCGGCGTCCTCGCTGCCGACCGGCAGGTAGCAGACCAGGACGTCGGCGCGCGCCTCGCGCAGCGCCGCCACCACGTCGACCGGCTCCGCCGGGGACTCCTCGATGGTCTCCCGGTAGTACCGGCCCAGCCCGTCGAGCGTGGGCCCGCGCTGCACCGGCACGCCCAGCGGCGGCACGTCGGCGATCCTGATCGTGTTGTTCTCGCTCGCGACGATCGCCTCGGACAGGTCGAAGCCGACCTTCTTGGCGTCGACGTCGAAGGCGGCGACGAACTGCACGTCCGAGACGTGGTGCTCGCCGAGCTGGACGTGCATCAGGCCGGGCACCGGGGTGCCGGGCGCGGCGTCGCGGTAGTGGTGGACGCCCTGGACGAGGGAGGCGGCGCAGTTGCCGACCCCCGCGATGGCGACGCGGACGGAGCCCATGGTCTCTCCTCACTCCTCGTGCGGGTGCCGGCTCGCGGGCCCGCTCGGTGTGCTGGGGGAAGGGGTGGTGCCGGGGGGCGCGCCCGGGTCGGGCGCGCGGCGGGAGCGCGCGGCGCGCTCCCGCTCGATCAGGTCGTCGAGCCAGCGCACCTCGCGCTCTACGGACTCCAGGCCGTGCCGCTGCAGCTCCGCGGCGTAGGCGTCGAGGCGCTCGTACGTGCGGGCCATGGACGAGCGCACCCGCTCGAGCCGCTCCTGCATGCGGGTGCGGCGGCCCTCGAGGATGCGCAGGCGGGTCTCGGCGTCCGTGCGCCCGAAGAAGGCGAAGCGGACGTCGAACTGCTCGTCCTCCCACGCCGGGGGCCCGGAGACGGCGAGCAGCTCCGCCAACCGGGCCTGCCCGGGGGGCGTGAGCCGGTAGACGACGCGCGAGCGGCGCGAGGGCAGCCCCGGGGCCGCGGCGGGCTCCTCCGCGGCCGTGATCCACCCCCGCGCCTGCAGGTCGCGCAGCGCGGGGTAGAGGCTGCCGAAGGAGATGCGCCGGCGCAGCGGGCCGATCAGGACGTCGAGCCGCTTGCGCAGCTCGTAGCCGTGCAGCGGGGTGTCGTGCAGCAGCCCGAGCACCGCGATGCTGAGGGCGTCCGACCGCCGAGCCACGCCACCCGCCCCTCGCTGTCGATGTATCGAGCCGATACATCGACGCGGACGCTAGCGGCGCCCGGTCGCAGCAGCAACCTGCCCGCACCGATCGGCCGGTCGCCCCCGGCCCGCCCCGGTGGCACGCTGGAGTCCTGATCGCGGCGGCGGCGGGGGAGCGAGGTCGCCGCGGCGGCTCGAGCGGCGGGGGGCGCGGTGGACGGGCCGGGCGCGCAGGTGCAGCCGAGCGCCGTCCGCGACGCACCGCGGCTGGCCACCGGGGAGCCGCGAGCGGCGGCCGTCTCGCGCGCGCTGATCGTGACCGACCAGGACGGCGCGGTGCTGGAGGCGAACGCCGCGGCCGGCGCCCTCCTCGGCGTCCCGCACCCGCACCTGAGGTGCAGGCCGGTGCTGGCCTACGTGCCCCCGGCGCAGCGCCGCACCGCCCGCGACCTGCTCTCGCGGGTCCTGCGCGAGGGCTCCGCCCGCGACCGGGTCGTCCTGCGCTCCCGGTCGCGCGCCGACCTGCCCGTGGACGCCGTCGTCACGGCGATCGAGGGCGTCGGGCCGGTTCCGGCGGCGGGGACGGCGGCCCTGCACTGGGTGCTCGTCCCGGCGGGGGAGCGCGCGCCGGCGGGCGCGGGGCCCCTGCCCGCCGCCGGGGGCGCCCCGGAGCCGGACCAGGACGCGCTGCTCGCCCTGGCCGGGCTGTGCCACCTGCCGATCGGCGAGGTCGAGGCGACCGCCCTGCTGGCGCGCGTGGCCGTCCTCGCCCGGCGCGCGGTGCGCGGGGCCGGGGGCGCCAGCGTCGTCCTCGGCGACCCGCGCTCCCCCGAGGGCACCGGGAGCGACTCCCCGCGGGCGCAGGCCGTGGACGGCCTGACGGTGCGCACGGGCGAGGGGCCGTGCGTGCGGGCGTGGCAGGACGCCGTCCCCGTCGTCTGCGACGACCTCGCGACGGACGGGCGCTGGCCCGGGCTCGCGCCGCTGGTCGCGGGCTCCGGCGTGCGCGGCGCGCTGGCCGTCCCCCTGCGGGTGGACGGGCGGGTCGTCGGCGTGCTGACCCTGTACTCGCCCGCGGTGGGCGGCCTGTCCGGCGACGGCGACCTCGAGCGCGCGCTCCTGTTCACGGCCGCCGCGGGCGCGCTGCTGGAGGACGCCCGGCGGCTGGCGGAGTCGCGCTCCACCGCGGAGCAGATGAGGCAGGCGATGAGCTCGCGGGCTTCGATCGAGCAGGCCAAGGGCATGGTGGCCGCGTGGCTGGGCTGCACGGTCGAGGAGGCGTTCGCCGTGCTGACCGCCATGAGCCAGGACCGCAACGTCAAGCTGCGCTCCCTGGCCGCGCGGGTGCTCGTCGAGCGCGCCGGCGCCCGGCGGGCGGTGGTCGAGCAGCACCGCCGGCTCGCGGCCGGGCGGGCCGCGGCTCCCCCCGCTCCCTGACGACGACCGGCAGCCGCCCCGCGCCCGGCCGTGCGCCCACCGCGCGCGGCCGGGCGCGAACACCGTCCGCAGCCCGGCGCGGCCCGCATACTGGAGAGGCCGTCACCCGTCGAAGGAACCGAGGACCCCCTCGTGGCCCGTCGTACCGCCCCCGCCCCGCCCCGGTCCAGGAGCTCCGGCACCTCCGGGAGCGGCTCGTCCGCTCCGCGCACCGCTCCGGGGCCGTCCGCGCGCACCTCGGGGCGTCCCGCGGGGCGCGCCGGCGGGCGGCCGCCGGGGCGCCGGGGCCTGCGGCGCTGGCTGCCGTCCTGGAAGCTCGTCACGGGCCTGGTCGCCCTCCTCGTCGCGTTCGGGATCGGGCTGGCGGCGATCGCCTACGCGGCGGTGGAGATCCCCGCGCCCAAGGCGGAGGCGCAGGCGCGCGCGACGACCGTGTACTTCGCCGACGGCACCACGGAGCTGGGCACGTTCGCCGAGGTCAACCGCGAGCCGCTGGACCCCGCGGAGATGCCGCAGGTGATGAAGGACGCCGCGGTGGCCGCGGAGGACCGCAGCTTCTACGAGAACCGGGGCGTGTCGCTGACCGGGCTGGGCCGCGCGGCGTGGGGCGTCGTCACGGGCCAGCCGAACCTCGGCGGCGGGTCGACCATCACCCAGCAGTTCGTCAAGAACGTCTACCTCAGCTCCGACCGCAGCTACGCCCGCAAGGCCCGCGAGGCCGTCATCGCCTACAAGCTCGACCAGCGCCGCACCAAGGACGAGATCCTCACCGGCTACCTCAACACCATCTACTTCGGCCGCGGCGCCTGGGGCGTGGCCACGGCGGCGCAGGCGTACTTCGGCGTCGACGCCGCGCAGCTGACCCCGCAGCAGGCGGCGCTGCTCATGGGGATCGTGCCGTCGCCGTCGAACTGGGACCCGCGCGAGGACCCCGAGCGGGCGCAGGAGCGGTACGAGTACGTGCTCGCGAGCATGGTCGAGATGGGCCACCTCGACGACGCGACGGCCTCGGCGTCCCCGCAGATGCCGGAGACGGTCGACCCGAGCCAGGGGCAGGAGCAGTTCGCCGGCCCCAACGGGCACGTGCTGCAGGCCGCCAAGGACGAGGCCATGGCCAGGACCGGTCTCGACGAGGACGCGCTGGCCACCAGCGGCCTGTCGATCGTGACGACCATCGACCCGCGCCTGCAGCAGGCCGCCATCGACACCATGGCCGACCCGGCGGCGTACCCGACGCGCAACCGCCCCGAGAGCGTGCAGGCCGGCCTGGTCTCCATCGACCCCACCACCGGCGGCGTCGTCGCGATGTACGGCGGCGCCGACTACCTGACCCGCTCGCGCAACTCCGTCACCCAGGACAGCGCGCAGGCCGGGTCCACGTTCAAGCCGCTCACCCTCGTCGCCGCGCTCGAGGAGGACATCTCCCTGCGCGAGCGCTACGACGGCAGCAGCCCCCAGTACTTCGACGACTACGTCGACGAGGCCGGCGACCCGGTGCCGGTGCGCAACTTCGGCGACGACGACTACGGGCGCATCGACCTGCTCGAGGCCACGGAGAACTCCGTCAACACCGTCTACGTGGCGCTCAACGAGGACGTCGGCCCGGCCGCGACCGTCGACGTCGCCCAGCGCCTGGGCATCGAGAGCGAGGTGCCCGAGGTGCTCTCCAACGTCCTCGGCACCGCCACCGTGCGCCCGATCGAGATGGCGGAGGCCTACGCGACCTTCGCCGCGCAGGGCGTGCACCGCGACGCCCACCTGGTCGCGAGCGTCACGCAGGAGGACCAGGTCGTCTACCAGGCCGACACCGCCGGCGAGCAGGTGATCCGCCAGGAGGTCGTGGCCGACGCCACCGCCGCGATGCAGCGCGTGATGACCGACGGCTCCGCCGCCCGCGGCGCCCGCGCCCTGGACCGCCCCTCCGCCGGCAAGACCGGCACGTCGCAGAGCAACCGGGCGGCGTGGCTGAGCGCCTTCACCCCGCAGCTGGCCACGACCGTGGTCCTCTACAACCCCGGCCCGGACGGCGAGCAGCTGGAGCTGCCGCCCTTCGGCGGCGCCCGCCAGATCACCGGCGGCTCCGTCCCCACGTCGATCTGGACCTCCTTCATGGTCAAGGCGCTCGACGACGTCGACGCCGAGGTCCTCGACTTCCCCGAGCCCGCCGGCATCGGCCGCGCCACCAGCACGCCCACCCGCTCCGCCTCCCCCTCCGCCGAGGCGAGCCGGACGCCGACGCCGGAGGCGAGCGAGGAGCCGACGACCGAGCCGACCGAGGACGAGGAGGCGAGCGAGGAGGCGACCGCGCAGCCGACGACGCGGCCCGGCGACGAGGCGAGCGGCGGCACGGACGGCACCAACGGCGCGGACGGCACCGACGGCGCCGGGGACGACGAGAGCGCGGACGAGGAGATCGACGTCGAGGCCCTCTTCGGCACCCGGGGCGGGGGCGGCGGAGCCGGTGGCGGGGGCGGCGAGGGCGGCCCGGACGGCGGCCAGGGCAGGAACCGCACCTGAGCGGCGCCGCCCCCGACCCCTCGCCCGCCGACCCGGTCGTCCGCGCGGCCAGCGAGGTGGTCGGAGGGCCGCCAGGACGGCGCGCCGCGCACGGCGCCCCCCCGGCCTGGCGCTCCCCGGCCGTGCTGCTCGTGCTCGCCAGCGCGCTGCCGCTCGCCCTCGCCGTCCTCACCCGCGCGCACTGCCGCGCCACGGGCTGGGCCAGCCCGGACCAGTTCACCCACGCCTGCTACAGCGACGTGCCCGCCCTCGTCGCGACGGACGGCGCCGCCGGCGCCCCGCCCGGCACCGCTCTCCTCCTGCGCGCGCTCGCCGCCGTCGGCGGCAGCCCGCGCGGGGCGTTCGACGCGTCGGTGCTCCTCGGGGCCGCGGCGCTCGCGGTCGGCGTCGCGGCCCTGGTGCGCGCCGCCGGGCCCCGCCCGGAGGACGCCGCGCTGCTCGCCCTCTCGCCCGCGCTGGTCGCGTCCGCGGTGGTCGGGCTCGACCTGGTCGCCGTCGGGTGCGTCGCGGCGGCGCTGCTGGCCTGGGCCCGCGAGCGGCCGCTGGTGGCCGGCCTGCTCGCCGGGGCCGCGGCGTCCGTGCGCCCCGTCACCGCACTGCTCGTGCTGGCCGCGGTGCTCGTCGCCGTGCGCGAGCGGCGGCGCAGGGCGGGTGTCGCGGTCGCGGCGGGCGCGCTGCTGGCCGTGGCGGCCGCGACGCTGCTGGCGGGCGCCACGGGCGGCTCGTCGTGGCTGCGCGAGCTGCGGGCGGGCGCCGGCTACGGCTCGCTGTGGCTGCTGCCCTCCCTGACCGGGCACCCGCTGCCCGACCGCGCGGTGCTGCTGCTGTGGCTGCCGACCACGCTGGCGCTGGTCGCGGCCGTGGCGGTGCTCGCGGCCCGGCCCGGCGCGCGCCGCCTCGACCTGCCCGCCGTGGCGCTGCTGCTCGTCGGCGGCGCGCTCGTGACGGCCCCCGTCGTCCCGGTGCAGGCGACGCTCGTCGTCCTGCCGCTGGCGGCCCTGGCGGTGCCGCGCTGGAGCGCGCACCTGCCGTGGGCGGCCGCCGAGGTGCTCTACGCGACGGCGACCTGGCTGTACCTGTACGGCGCGTCCGTGCCGCAGCGCGGCGCCCCCGCGTGGCTCTACGGCGCGCTGCTGCTGGTGCGGCTGGCGGCCCTGGCCTGGCTCGTCGTCCAGCCCCTGCGCGAGCGGGCGGCCGCGGGCGGGGCGGGTGCGGGCGGGGCGGGTGCGCAGGCGGCCCTGTGGACGAGCGGCGCGCGGGGGTCGGCGGCCCCGGTAGTCTTGACCCGCTCCGGACGGCGGCCACCGTGGTCGCCGCAGCCGGCGCAGACGCACAGCCCTCCTGTCACGGAGAGACCGTGACCGCCCAGTCCGAAGGAGGTGGGTCCCGCATGCGTCACTACGAACTCATGGTGATCCTCGACGCAGAGCTCGAGGAGCGCACCGTCGCCCCGTCGCTCGACCGGTTCCTCAACGTCGTCCGCCAGGGCGGCGGCAGCGTCGACAAGGTCGACATCTGGGGACGCCGCCGCCTGGCGTACGACATCGACAAGAAGCCCGAGGGCATCTACGCGGTGGTCGACATGACCGCCGAGCCCGCGGTGGCGCAGGAGCTCGACCGCCAGCTGAACCTCAACGAGGCCGTGCTGCGCACCAAGCTCATGCGCCCCGACGCCCGCTGAGCGGCGCTCGCGCCCTCACCCTCCGCCCACCCCCGAAGGAGCAGCCATGGCCGGCGAGACCGTCATCACGGTGATCGGCAACCTCACCAACGACCCCGAGCTGCGGTTCACGCCGTCCGGGGCCGCGGTCGCGTCCTTCACCGTGGCGTCCACCCCCCGCACGTTCGACCGCCAGGCGAACGAGTTCAAGGACGGCGAGACGCTGTTCATGCGCTGCTCGGTGTGGCGCGACGCGGCGGAGAACGTCGCCGAGTCCCTCCAGCGCGGCGCCCGCGTCATCGTCTCCGGCCGCCTGGTCTCGCGCTCGTACGAGACCAAGGAGGGCGAGAAGCGCACCGTCGTCGAGATGCAGGTCGACGAGGTCGGTCCCTCGCTGCGCTACGCCACCGCGAAGGTCAACAAGACCTCCCGCGGCGGTGGCGGCGGTGGTGGCGGCTTCGGCGGGTCCGGCGGCGGCGGTGGCTTCGGCGGCGGCTCGGGCGGCGGTGGTGGCGGCTTCGGCGGCGGCTCGGGCGGCAACGACCCGTGGGCCACCGGCCCCGCGGGCGGCTCGGGCGGCTCCGGCGGTTCCGGCGGCTCCTCGGGCGGGGGCAGCGGCTCCGGCGGCAGCTGGGGCGGCGGCTCCTACAACGACGAGCCCCCCTTCTGATCCACCCGACACCCCATCCCGGCCCCTGCAGGGGGGTCGGGCTCCGACGAGAGGAGCACCACGATGGCCAAGCCTGTAGTGCGCAAGCCGAAGAAGAAGCTCAACCCGCTCAAGGCCGCCAAGATCACGACGGTCGACTACAAGGACACCGCGCTGCTGCGCAAGTTCATCTCCGACCGCGGCAAGATCCGCGCCCGCCGCGTGACCGGCGTCTCCGTGCAGGAGCAGCGCCAGATCGCCACGGCCGTGAAGAACGCCCGCGAGATGGCGCTGCTGCCCTACACCAGCTCCGCGCGCTGAGAGGACCCGAGATGAAGCTGATCCTCACGCAGGAGGTCACCGGTCTCGGCGCTCCCGGCGACGTGGTCGAGGTCAAGGACGGCTACGGCCGCAACTACCTCGTCCCGCGCGGGCTGGGCACCCAGTGGACCAAGGGCGGCGAGAAGCAGGTGGCGCAGATCCGCGCCGCCCGCGCCAGCCGCGAGATCGCGTCGCTCGAGGAGGCCCGCGCCCTCAAGGCCCGCCTCGAGTCCGCTCCCGTGCGCTTCACCGCGCGCACCGGTGCCGGCGGGCGCCTCTTCGGCGCCGTGACCCCGGCCGACGTGGCCGAGGCCGTCAAGACCACCACCGGGCTGGACGTCGACCGCCGCAAGGTCGAGGTCGGCAACCCGATCCGCGCGATCGGCAGCTACACGGTGCAGGTGCGCCTGCACCCGGAGGTCTCCGCGAGCATCGACCTCGAGGTCGTGCCGCAGGCCTGAGCGGCCGCGCTCGGGAGCACCGCGCTCCCGCGCTCACGACGGCGCCCGCCGCGCCCCCGCGAGGGGCCCTGCGGGCGCCGTCGTGCGTGGTGGGCCTGCCTGGTCGCACTCTTCCGGGAAGTCGCGCGTACGGGGGCCCCTCGTCGTGCACTTTCCCGGGAACTCGCGCGTGGTGGGCCTGCCTGATCGCACTTTCCCGAGAACTCGCGGCCGTGGGGGCCTGCCCGGCCGCACTCTTCCGGGAAGTCGCGCGTGCGGGGGCCTGCCCCCGAGCGCGCACGCTCGGGGGTCCGTTCAGCGGACGGCGCCCGTGACCATCCACGCGGTGCCGCGCGCCCGCAGCGCGAGCGGGACGGCGCGCGCGGCCATGAAGCCGCCCGCGAAGGCGCACCACAGCAGCACGAGCCCGGCCGTGCCGTCCGGGGCCCAGCGGCGCACCGCCTCGGCCAGCGGCAGGTACACCAGCAGCACGAGGACGCCGGTGGCGGCCAGGTAGCGGGCGTCGCCCGCGCCGATGAGGACGCCGTCCAGCACGAACACCCACCCGGCGAGCGACTGCGCGACGGCGACGACCACGAGCGCCGCCGTGATCGCCGTCCGCACCCGCGGGTCGTCGCTGAAGAGCGCGGGCAGCACGGGGGCGCACGCCAGCAGCGCGAGGCCCACGGCCGTGCCGGTGACCACGCCCCAGCGCACGCTGCGCGACGTCGCCGCCCGGGCCCCCGCGACGTCGCCCGCACCGAGGGCCGTGCCGGTCAGCGCCTGGGCGGCGATGGCGATCGCGTCGAGGGTCAGCGCCAGCAGCCCCCACAGGGTGCTCACCACCTGGTGCGCCGCAAGCGCCGCGCTGCCCTGGGTCGCCGCCACGGCCGTCGTGACGAGCAGGGCGGCGCGCAGCGCCAGCGTGCGCACCACCAGCGGCGCCCCGGCGGTGGCCGAGCGCCGCACCCCGGCCGCGGAGGGCCGCAGCCGCACCCCGTGCCGGCGCGCGCCGCGGACCACGACGCCCGCCAGCCACGCGCCCGCGGCGGTCTGCACGAGCGCCGTGGACGCCGCGGAGCCCGCCAGCCCGGCGTCCAGCCCGAGGACGAGGACGACGTCCAGGACGGCGTTGGCGAGCGCGCCGGCGACGGCCGCGCGCAGGGGCGTGCGGGTGTCCCGCAGGCCCCTCAGGACGCCCGTGGCGGCCAGGACGAGCAGCATCCCCGGCAGGCCCGGCAGCGACCAGCGCAGGTACGTCACGGCGGCCGGGACGACGTCCGCCGGCGTCCCGAGCGCCTCGACGAGCTGCGGGGCGGCGACCCACCCGGCGGCGCCCGTGGCGGCGCCGAGCCCGAGCGCCAGCCACGCGCCGTCCACGCCCTGCGCCAGGGCGCCCGGCAGGTCGCCCGCGCCGGTGCGCCGCGCGACGGCCGCCGTCGTCGCGTAGGCGAGGAAGACGAAGACGCCGACGGCCGCGGACAGCAGCGCGCCCGCCGCGGCGAGGCCCGCCAGCGGCACGGTGCCGAGGGTGCCGACGACGGCGGAGTCGGCCAGCAGGAACAGCGGCTCGGCGACCAGAGCGCCCAGCGCCGGCAGCGCCAGGGCCCAGATCGCCCGGTCCTGGGAGTGCCAGCGAGGGGGCCAGCCGGGGTGCCAGCCGGGGTGCCAGCGGCGGCTCACCGCGGCACCGCGCCGGCGCCGGTCGCCCGGTGCGGACGGCCCTGGAGCGCGACACGCCGGGTGCGACACGCCGGAACCGGGACGGATCCGGACACCTCGGCGCCATCCACACCCGGTGGACGCCGTCCGCGCCGGTCAGGCACGGAAAACCCGGCGCCCGGCTCCGGTTCTCCACCGGTTGTCCACAGTTATCCACACCCCTGTCCACGGATTGGGGACAACTCCCGTGCTGGCGTCCACAGCCGTCCACAGGTCATCCCCAGGCGACGCCGGCCGCGGTGGTGGACCCGGCGGCGGCCGGGGCCTAGCGTGCCACCGCCGGTCCCGCCGGACCGGACGGACAGCCACCAGCACCCCGGCTGCCGGCGCTCCTCGAACGCGTGATCGACTGGCGCATCCACAGGCCCGTCGCCACGGTGATCGGGAAGGTCGGTGGCTGGTGGTCGACTGCGCCCTGACGCCGGTCGGGGCCGGCGCGGTCGGGGAGAGGAGGGTCGAGGATGTCGCTGGCGGACCTGGAGCCGTACGAGCCGCAGGGCCCCCCGTCGGAGGACCTCGGCCGCACCCCGCCGCAGGACATCGCCGCGGAGCAGAGCGTGCTCGGCGGCATGATGCTGTCCAAGGACGCCATCGCCGACGTCATCGAGCAGCTGCGCGGCAACGACTTCTACCGCCCCGCGCACGAGCTGATCTACGAGGCGATCCTCGACCTGTACGGCCGCGGCGAGCCGGCCGACGCCATCACCGTCGCCGCCACCCTGACCACCCGCGGCGAGCTGGTGCGCATCGGCGGTGCGGCGTACCTGCACACGCTCATCTCCTCGGTGCCGACGGCCGCCAACGCCGGCTACTACGCCCGGATCGTGCGCGAGCGCGCCGTGCTGCGCCGCCTCGTCGAGGCCGGCACGCGCATCGTGCAGCTCGGCTACGCCCCCGACGGCGGTGACGTCGACGCGCTCGTCAACACCGCCCAGGCCGAGGTCTACGCCGTCACCGAGCGCCGCGCCACCGAGGACTACGTCCCGCTCGGGTCGGTGATCGAGGCGACGATCGACGAGATCGAGGCCTCCAGCCACCGCGGCGACGGCATGATCGGCGTCCCCACCGGGTTCGCGGACCTCGACCAGCTGACCAACGGCCTGCACCCCGGCCAGATGGTCGTCATCGCCGCCAGGCCGGCCATCGGCAAGGCGCTCGCCCTCGACACCCCGCTGCCCACGCCCACCGGCTGGACGACGATGAGCCAGGTCGCCGTGGGGGAGCACGTGCTGGCCGCCGACGGCACCCCCACGCGCGTGGTCGCGGCCACGGAGGTCATGCAGGGCCGCCCCTGCTACGAGGTCGCCTTCGACGACGGGACGACGATCGTCGCGGACGCCTGGCACGAGTGGCCCGTGGCCGCCGGCGGCACCCGCACCACCGAGCAGCTGGCCCGCGAGCTCGGGCCCGACGGCGCCCTCCTCGTCCCGTCGCCGGCCGAGGTGCTGCCCGCCGTCGGCGAGCCGCGCGTGGCCCGTCCCCCGCTCGAGGGCCGGACGGTGCTCGCAGTGCCTGCGCCGGCGCCCCTCGTCCCGGGCGCCCGGCAGCACCGCGTCGTGGCGGTGCGCCCCGTGGCCAGCGCGACCGTGCGATGCATCCAGGTCGAGCACCCCGACCACCTCTACCTCGCCGGGCGCTCGATGGTTCCGACGCACAACTCCACCATCGGCCTGGACATCGTCCGCTCCGCCTCGATCAGGCACGGGCTGACGTCCGTCGTGTTCTCGCTCGAGATGAGCAAGAACGAGATCACCATGCGCCTGCTGTCGGCGGAGGCGAAGATCCCGCTGCAGAACATGCGCAAGGGCACGATGCGCGAGGAGGACTGGACCCGCCTGGCCCGCACCATGGGGCAGGTCAGCGAGGCGCCGCTGTTCATCGACGACTCGCCGAACATGACGCTGATGGAGATCCGCGCCAAGTGCCGCCGGCTCAAGCAGCGGCACGACCTGCGCCTCGTCGTCATCGACTACCTGCAGCTGATGACGTCCGGCAAGCGCGTGGAGAGCCGCCAGCAGGAGGTCAGCGAGTTCTCCCGCGCGCTGAAGCTCCTCGCCAAGGAGCTCGAGGTGCCGGTCATCGCGATCTCGCAGCTGAACCGCGGCCCGGAGCAGCGCACCGACAAGCGCCCCGCGATGAGCGACCTGCGCGAGTCAGGGTGCCTGACCGCCGACACGCGGGTGATGCGGGCCGACACCGGCGCGGAGGTCTCGCTGGGCGAGCTGATGGCCACGGGCGCCACCGACGTGCCGGTGTGGGCCCTCAACGAGCGGCTCCAGCTCGTGCCGCGCACGCTCACGCACGCCTTCCCCAGCGGCACGAAGGAGGTCTACCGGCTCCGGCTCGCCTCGGGGCGGGAGGTGACCGCGACGGCCAACCACCCCTTCCTCACCTTCGACGGCTGGAAGCCGCTCGGGGAGCTCTCGGCGGGGGACCGCCTCGGCGTCGTGCGTCACGTCCCGCCGCCGCTGGAGATCACCGCGTGGCACCGGGACGAGGTGGTCCTGCTGGCCCACCTGCTCGGCGACGGGTCCTTCGTGCGCCGCCAGCCGATCCGGTACGCCAGCACCGACGAGGCCGACCTCTCCGAGGTGGCGGACGCCGCGCGGCGCCGGTTCGGCATCACGGCCGTCCGGGACGAGTACGCCGCCGCCCGGTGCACGACCCTGCGCCTGCCCGCGCCGTACCGGCTCACGCCCGGGCGGCGGAACCCGATCGCCGAGTGGCTCGACGGGATGGGCCTGTTCGGTCTGCGCAGCCACGAGAAGTTCGTGCCGGAGGGCGTCTTCGGGCTCCCGAAGCAGCAGGTCGCCCTCTTCCTGCGCCACCTGTGGGCCACGGGCGGCTGCGTCCACTGGCATCGCGACCAGCAGCGGGGGATCGTCTACTACGCCTCGACCAGCCGTCGCATGGTGGACGACGTCGCGCGACTGCTCCTCCGGTTCAACATCCACTCACGGGTGAAGACGACACGGAAGGGCACGTACCGGGACTGCTACCAGCTCCACATCACGGACGCGGACAACCAGGTGCGGTTCCTCGAGGAGATCGGCTGCCACGGAGCCCGAGACGTGCACGTGCAGGACGTGCTCTCACGCCTGTCCGGGCGCGGACGGAGGGCGGGCCGTGACACCGTGCCTGCGGAGGTCTGGAACCGGGTGCGCGCGGTGATGGAGGAGCGCGGAACGACGCCCGAGGCTCTGGCGACAGCCATGGGCCGGCGGTCCGTCACCGCGCTGCGCCAGGACGCGCCCGTGTCGCGGCAGCGCCTCGCGGAGATGGCCGCGGTCCTGGACGCGGCTGAGCTGGACGTGCTGGCCACCAACGACGTGTACTGGGACGAAGTGGTCTCGATAAACGCCTCGGGGCCTCGGGAAGTGTATGATGCTACGGTCGTCGGACTGCACAACTTCGTGGCCAACGGAATAGCAGCTCACAACAGCATAGAACAAGATGCGGATATGGTCATCCTCCTCCACCGCGAAGATGCATATGAAAGAGAATCGCCTCGCGCGGGTGAGGCCGACCTCATCGTGGCCAAGCACCGCAACGGCCCGACCGACACGATCGTCGTCGCCTTCCAGGGCCACTACTCCCGCTTCGTGGACATGGCCGCCGGCTGACGGCGCCCAGCACCCTCGGCGGACCACGGCGGCTACGGCACCGGCGAGGCCGGCTACCGCCGCGTCGTGGTCGCCCTCTGCGCCGCGGGTGTGACGCGTTCGCGCCGCTGTGCAGCACGCAGGCGCTGCTGCCGGAGCTCGCCCGCGCCTTCCCCGTCTCAGCGGCGCGGAGCACGCTCCCGCTCCCGCTGACCACCGCGGGCCCGACCCGGCGCGCCGCTGACGCAGGCGCTCAGGCGGTGCTCAGGGAGTGCGGCAGGCGGGCAGGGCGACGGTGAACGCCGTCCGGCCCGGGCGGCTCTGCACGTCCACGCGCCCGCCGTGGGCCTCCACGACGGCGGCGACGATCGCCAGCCCCAGGCCCGTGCTGCCGGCGGCGCGCGAGCGGGAGCTGTCGCCGCGCGCGAAGCGCCCGAAGACGCGCGGCAGCAGGTCGGGGGGGATGCCGGGCCCGTCGTCGGTGACGGTGAGCACCGCCTCGGGCCCCCGGACCTCCAGGGCGGCGGTCACGCGGGTGCCGGGCGGGGTGTGCACGCGGGCGTTGGCGAGGAGGTTGGTGACCACCTGGTGCAGGCGGGCGGCGTCGCCGTCGACGACGACCGGCTCGGGCGGCACGTGCAGGTCCCAGCGGTGGTCGGGGCCGGTGACGTGGGCGTCGGAGACGGCGTCGACGACGACGCGGGTCAGGTCCACCGGCCCGTGGTGGATGGCGGGCCCGGCGTCGAGGCGGGCGAGGAGCAGGAGGTCCTCGACGAGGGAGGTCATCCGCCGCGCCTCGGACTCCACCCGGCCGACGGCGTGGGTGACGTCGGCGGGCAGGTCGTGGTGGCCGCGGCGGGTCAGCTCGGCGTAGCCGCGGATCGCCGCGAGGGGGGTGCGCAGCTCGTGGCTGGCGTCGGCGACGAACTGGCGCACGCGGCTCTCGCTGGCGTGGCGGGCGCTGAGGGCGGCGGCGACGTGCTCGAGCATGCGGTTGAGCGCCGCGCCGACCTGCCCGACCTCCGTGCTGGGGTCGGTGTCCTGCGGCGGCACCCGGACGGCGAGGGCGACCTCTCCGCGGTCCAGGGGCAGCTCGGCCACGCGGGAGGCGGTGGCGGCCACGCGGTTGAGGGGGCGCAGCGCCTCGCGCACGACCCAGGCGCCGACGGCCGCGGCGGCGAGGAGGCCCAGCACGGCCACGAGCACGACGACCGTGGTGACGCGGGCGACCGTCTCCTGCACGTCGTCGAGGGCCAGGCCCGTGACCAGGACCTGCCCGTCGGGGGCCTCGCCGGCGACGAGCCGGTAGTCGCCGAGGTCGCCGAGGTCGACGGTGCGCGGCTCGCCACCGGCGGGCACCGCGGTCAGGGTGGTGGCCTGCGCCTCGGTGAGGGCCTGCAGCTCGCCGCTCCGGTCGAGCACCGCCGCGCGCTGCACCGCGCCGTCCTGCACCAGCGCCCCGAGGGTGCCCGAGCCCTGGCCCGGGGCGAGCAGGAACCGCAGCCCCAGGTCCGCGGGGGGCCCGCCGGCGTCGTCCAGCGTCCCGTTCGGGAAGCCCGCCGCGGGCGGGCGGTCGAAGGCGTTGCGGGAGCGGTCCACGACGGCGGTCAGCTGGTCGTCGACGCGGTCGAGGAGCTCCCGCTCGAGGGCGACGACGCTGACGACGCCGATCACCGCGCTGACGGCGGCGAGCAGGGCGAGGACGCCGGCGAGCAGGCGCCGGCGCAGCGTCCAGCGCGCGGGGTGCAGGACGCGCCTCACAGCGGCGTCACGAGGTGGGCTTGAGCACGTACCCCGCGCCGCGCATGGTGTGGATCATCGGCTCGCGGCCGGCGTCGATCTTCTTGCGCAGGTAGGAGACGTACAGCTCGACGATGTTCGCCTGGCCGCCGAAGTCGTAGTTCCACACCCGGTCGAGGATCTGCGCCTTGGACAGCACCCGGCGCGGGTTGCGCATGAAGAAGCGCAGCAGCTCGAACTCGGTGGCGGTCAGCTCCACCGCCCGCCCGCCGCGCCAGACCTCGTGGCTGTCCTCGTCCATCACGAGGTCCCCGACGACCAGCTGCGGGTCGGGGGAGGAGGCGACCGCCGTGGTGCGCCGGATCAGCCCGCGCAGCCGGGCGACGACCTCCTCGAGGCTGAACGGCTTGGTCACGTAGTCGTCGCCGCCCGCCGTCAGGCCCGCGACGCGGTCCTCGACGGCGTCCTTGGCGGTCAGGAACAGCACCGGCACGTCCTGGCCCTCGGCGCGCAGGCGGCGCAGCACGCTCAGGCCGTCGATGTCGGGCAGCATCACGTCGAGGACGACGGCGTCCGGGCGGAAGTCGCGCGCGGCCCTGAGGGCGCCCTGCCCGTCGCCGGCCGTGCGCACCTGCCAGCCCTCGTAGCGCAGCGCCATCGACAGCAGGTCGGTCAGCGTCGACTCGTCGTCGACCACCAGCACCCGGATCGCGGAGCCGTCGGCGTGGACCAGGCCGGAGCGGGCGGCCGGGGCGGACGTCGCGGTGCTGCCTGCGTTCATGGCCCCATCCTCGGGCGGGATCCTGTGCGCGCGCTCCCGCTGCGCTGTGCTCTGCCTGTGAACGCGTCCTCGGCCCCTCGCCGTCCTGCGCGGCGCGCGGGCGCGTGCATGGCGTGCGCCGGTGCGGGGAACATCCCCGGCGCACGGCAGGCCGACGCAGAGGAGGACGCGATGAGCGTGATGCGTTTTGATCCGTTCGGGGATCCGTTCCGGCAGATGGACCGTCTGAGCAGCCAGCTGCTGTCTGGAGCGCGC